>NZ_CAIUXT010000120.1 GCF_903903185.1 uncultured Rhodoblastus sp. | reverse complement strand
TTTCGCCGGCCTGGTGGCTCTTGCGAAGTGGCCAGACCCGATCCCATCCCGAACTCGGCCGTCAAACGCTTCAGCGCCAATGGTACTATGTCTCAAGACCTGGGAGAGTAGGTCGCCGCCAGGCCTGCCAAAGACAAGCATCCCTCCTCACAAAACATACCAACGGTCACGGCGATGCTCGATCCAATGTCGCCGTGACCATGCGCGTTCCAAAACCACAAAAAAAACAAACAAAAAACCACACAGAACGCAAAACACCCTGACGCGGGGTGGAGCAGCCCGGTAGCTCGTCAGGCTCATAACCTGAAGGTCACAGGTTCAAATCCTGTCCCCGCAACCATCTCAACTTGCGATGCCAAGTCGTAACCAGAAGCCGCCCCTCCAGGGCGGCTTTCGGCGTTTTTGCCCACGAATCCATGTCGCGTCGGTTTCGACGTACGCATCCGGGAGCGACCGCCTTGATTAGATTGTTGGATCGATAATACCATAGGCATTTTCTTCCGACTCGTCAGAAGCAAAGGTGCCCCGCCGGCGTCAGCCGGCTCCGCTCCAGTCGGAGCGGATAACATCGGTCGTTTTCAAGGGCCGATGGTATTAGCCAGAAATGGAACCAATAATCTACGCTGGTGTCGCCTCGCGGATCGCCTTTCTTATCGACTGAATTGCGATCCCTTCGTTTGCGGCGTAGACGTCCGCGACTCCGTTCAGTTTTGGCATGTCGGCCTTTTTCCCGGAATGGTGCAGGGCAATGACCTTCCACGAGTCGGCGTCAAAAACCGGACTGCCGGAGCTTCCCGGTTCAGTGGGCGCGCGGTAATGGACCCGCCAGACCCCCGGGATCTGGGGTTTGCCATCCTGTGGACCTTCGTGGTCGAGCAATTCATTGTTCTGGAACGAGAAGGAAAGACTCCGTCCAGCCGGGTGGCCAATAATATAAACCAGTGCGTTTTTCTCGATGCGCGGCAATTCCGGCGCAAGCGGCATCGGCGGCAATTGACCTACGCCGCCTTTCAGCCGCAGCAGACTCGCGTCGTGGCGTTCGATCTCAGAGCTCCACACGATGCTCTCGACCTCATATTCGCGATGGTCGGGTTGCAATTCAAAAACGGCCACCGCGTCTTCGGGCTTGAGCCCAATTGCTCCGTTAGCATTGACGACATGGAAATTCGTCAGCAGCAGGATCTCGTCGGGGTGCGCGTCCTCCGGCCGGACGCCAAGTTCGCCGGCCCGCACGAGGAACCCGGTGCCCTTTGCGTTCCCCATGCGATGCCGGATCATGGCGACGCTTTGCGCCCGGTCCTGACCGGTTCTCCACCATCTCCAGGTCTGAGGCCCGTGCTCTCCGAGCAGCGCCTCAAGGCTTCGCGCATCCGGCTTGGGCTGGTCGCGCATCCGGCGGAGGTCATCCGGCGTGACATCGAGCCGCCCGCCCGAGAGTTGCAGCAGCCGCGCCCGCAGCGCGCCGACCAGCGCCTTGCCCCGCTCCCCTTGCGCTTCGATATCCCAGACCTCCGTAAACTGGCGCAGCATGCTGGCTACATGGAAATCATGAGTCGTCGGCGCTACCAGGCAATCCCGTAAATAGCTTTCGGTGCTGATCCAGTCGTCGAGGCCGAGGGACGCTTCGGCGAGGGTCGCCAGAAACCAGTCGTTTCTGTTTTCGACAGCCGTTGCCTGGAGGTCATGGATCAATCGCGTCGCAAGGGCCTGCGGCTGCAAATCCGGGGCGCCCCGGATGCCCAGCCGGCGCATGCGGACGAGCAGCGCGAGCAGGTTTACGCCGTGCCAGCTGTTGCGGGCCGGATCCTCCTCGAACGGGCGCCGGTAAGAAGCCACCGCATTCTTGAGCGCGTCCCGCGCATAGCCGGCGCTCTTGTTGGCCGCGTCGAAGAAAATCAGCTTGTAAGCGCGTCCGAGCAATCCGAACGCCTCCGCGTGCTCCGGATGTTCCGGAGGCAGTCGGCGCGCCAGAGGCGTAAGCACATCGATCGCAGCAGTGGGTTTGCCCATCTCGATCAGATATTGCGCGTAGAGCCGCCGATTCTTCGCATCCTTGGGGTCACGGCGGCTGATGGCTTCGGCAAGCTGCCCCATCAGTTCGTACTGGCGTTTATTGCGGAGTTGCTCCACCAGCTCACGAAAAGCGTCGAGATCGGGCTTGTCGATCATACCCGCAAGCTTTTTCAGCGCCTCGCGCGCACGAGCCACAATCTCTTCCTGGTCCGCATCCTGATCGCTCATGGCGTTTCCTCCATCATGGCTCCACTATGATAATTGTCTCGGGTCGATGATATCGGGATGGTTCCTGGAGTTGGCGCTCGCCCGTTCGACAAAATCCGCGGTTCCGCCCGGGCCATCGCCAGCGCGCCTGTCCCAGACAATGATCAGCTGCGCCTCGCCATGTCGCCTGGCGAGATCAAGAATGCGCGTGTTGCAGACGGCGTAGGCCTCGTCTGTTTTCGGGAGCCCGAGATCATGGCGGCGCGCGGGCGGCGTCGCATCCCAGAGTTTTTTGAATCGCTGCGGCCAGTCGCCGCCTTCGGCGCCTTCGACCGAGGTTTTCAGAAAGAGATCCGGTGAGTATGGCAAAACGACGATGGTGTCGAAGCCGAAACTTCGGCAGATCTCGTGGAACAGAATATCGCCGCCGCGCGCGAGGCTCGCGAATCCGTTGACGCTGCTTGTGCTCCTGCCTTCCGTCTGGCGCGCGATGCGGCGTTCGATCTCGACACGCGCGGCGTCAACGCGCTCGGGCGGAAAACGCGGCGGCGAACGTCCGGGAAGATCGACCATATGGCCGGTGAAAACGAGGGAGAGTGGTTCGTCGATCATCGGATTTGCCGCTTTAGAGCATGGGCGATCGCCGCATTGCCAATAGCGCCCCTCAAGACCCCGGGGCCAGCCACTTGCGCAGCGAAGCTCGCCTCGGACCGCTGGTCCGGCGCGCGGGGGGCCTCGCTACCCGAACCGCAATGCGATGGCAATAAAAGGGCATACATCAAAACACCCATGGCGGCGCCTGCCCAAAGGGGGAGGCGACCAACGCGTTTACCTTTTCGCGGCCTGGGACGCGATGGTCCTCCAACCGCGTCAAGATGGCTCCGCGGCGGCGGCGCTCCCCTTCCTGGATTTCGCCGCGGGCTTGCGGGCGCGCGGCTTGCGGGCCGGACGCGGCGTTTCCAGCGGCGTCGCCGGGTTGGGGTCGCCGTGATCCGGCATGCGGGAAACGTCGTCGGCGAGGCCTGGATCCTCGAGAATTATCGAATCGAACTCAATGCTTTCGAGACTCTCGTTGGCGTCCGCCAGCATCAGGAAGTCGACCTCAGTCTGCGTATAGCCGGGGTCCCAGTGCGTGTTCTCGGGTACATTGCTGTGGCCGTAGTGGCCGCCTTTCTTGTCCCACGTGGCGGCGTCGCGATTGTGGCCGCCGGGGTCCTGACCGTTGACAGCCGGTTTTGGCGGCCCGTTCGGCCAAACCCTCGGGACGCCATGCTGTTTTTCGATCCAGCGGCAAAGCCGGCGCACGTTTTCAAGCGTCGGTCTGGTCTTCGGCCTGTGGGCGAAACCCACGACCTCGATCTGGATGGCGGAATCGCGGTTGGTCTGGACGCCCCCCGGCGCGTTCCGCAGCGCGCGCCCCGCTTCGCCAGTGTCGATGTGCTGGAAGATCGTCGTTGCGTCGACCGTGAAGTGCGGATCGGATTTATGCTGCCTGAAAGCGTCGAAGGCGCCTTCCGCCGTGCCGCCCTCGGTCGTGTGATGAACGATCTTGAACGGGCCACTTGTGAACGTTCCGGAGGAGCCGCTGATTTTCATTTGCTTTGCAAAAGGACACTTCGCCATTATGCGCTCTCTCCTCTTTGTGCGGTCTTCCTGTTCCGGTCCTTTTGGTTGGCTCCGCCAATCTGGCGCAAGCTGAACTGGCGTCTTCGTCGTGCGACCGATCGCATCGCAACCGAACCAACTCCAAGAGCCACCCGTCGCATCTTGATATGGTTTAAAAAATAAAGCAACATAGAGTTTTCACCATCCTATTATTGAGCCGTTCAAGCTAGGACAATGATTATTTTGTGTCGCTGAGCGACTGGCTCATTGAGCAGCGCTGGGACGAAGTATTCCTCGATCCCGACACCAAACGCGGGATCGCCGCCGGCGAGCGCCGGGAAGGCGCCCCGAACAAGGCCGCGCCGAGCTGCGAGGCTGTGTTGTTCCCGGTCGCGTGTAGGCGAAACGCTTGCTCCGGTCCGGCCCGATCGAGTTGTCTAAGGATGCCGCGCACCGACGGATAGGCCGGAGCCCGCCGAAGCGCGGCGCCAAGGAAAGCCGCAATCAGGCGCGCAAGCCTCTGATCGATCAAGGCGTGGATTTGCCGTTGGGAACGCGCCCCACTTAGCATCGCTGGTGCACTGACCCATTCATAAGATTTTTGGCGCGGGACGTGCGAATCTCGCTGCATGACCCCCACCGTCAATGTCATTGCCCTTGCCGAAGTTCGCGAGCGATTGCTCGCAATCTTCGGCGACCGAAACCGTCCGCTGAAGCATGTCCAGCGAGCGACGATCATCTTGTCGTCCGCCGAGCGTCTGCCGGTCGTTGAAGTGGCGCGCCAAGCTGGCCTGAGCCGCCCCGCGGTGTGGCGCTGGCAGCAACGATAGGGCGAGCAAGGCGTCGATGGGCTCTTGCGCTACAAGACGCGCAAACCCGGCAAGGCCCCGCTGTCAGCCAGGACCGCGGCGAAGGTTCAGGAGTTGACCTGCTCCGAACGCCTGGCGCGGGCGCCCACTGGACCGGACGGGCAATGGCCAAGGAATTCAACATCTCGCTTCGCGCCATCCAGCGCCGGTGGGACGCTCATCGCCTTCAGCCGCATCGCCTGCGCGCGTTCAAACGCTCCAGCGATCCCAAATTTGCCGAGAAGCTCGAAGACGTCGTCGGCCTTTCCATGGATCCGCCCGCTAACGCCGTTGTCGTCTCCATAGATGAAAAAAGCCAAATTCAGGCGCTCGACCGCCCTCGACCGGGCTTGCCTCTCAAGCCGGGCAAATGCCGAACAATGACACATGACTAAAAGCGCGCCGGCGCGACAACGCTCTTTGCCGCCCTCAATATCCTGGATGGAACCGTCCTCGGGCGCTGCATGAAGCAGCATCGGCATCAGGAATTCATTCGCTTCCGCAACGCCGTCGAGCGGACCGCGCCAGCCGCAAAAGTCATCCACGCCATCGCCGACAACTGCGCCACCCACAAGCATCCCGATGTCCTGGCGTGACTGGCCGAACATCCGCGATGGACGTTCCATTTCACACCGACATCGGCGTCGTGGCTCAACGCGGTCGAAGAATTTTTCTCGACCATCGCCCGCCGCAAAATCCGGCGCGGCGTCTTCACATCCGTCGCCGGTCTGGAAGAAGCCATCAAGCGCTACATCAAGGCGCGCAATAAAAATTCAAAGCCGTTCGTCTGGACCGCTTCGGCCGCCTCGATCTTCGAAAAGCTCGGCCAAATCCCCGAACCATCCGAATGAGTCACTGCACAAGGATCGAGAACAGGCTCACGCCGACCTGACTATACATTTTGCCTTTCGCGCGGCGGCGGTACGGGATCGCGGCGCGGCAGAATACAAGATCCGTGGGTGGCGTCACGGAGCAACCTCCGAATCAGGTTGCTCCCCATGGATTCAGAGACTTTTCGTCGGGGAAAGCAAAAAATTGCATCACCCGAAAAACGCCCCTCAGCCTCGCAGTTTAGAGCATTGAACAGCCCTGGGGATTGTGGCGAGTAGCGCGAGAAACGGCTGAAGAGACTTCAAGGCGACCTCCGATTGATTCGGTCGCCTCACATAGATTCAGACTTTTTCGCCCAGAGGAATCGTCCGCCCCCTTTTCGCATCAAAGACCTTAAAACTGTTGCATCTGCGCCTCAGTAGAGAGCGTTGAACAGCCTTGATGTTGCGTTGGTCCCGGTTGGTAACGAAAACAATGGTAAAGCCGACAATAATAGTGATGCTTACTCAGTTATTGGCCAATTCAATGCCGGTGTTACCCCCGCAGCGTTACCACAAGCTAACCTTGGCAAATTTTTTGCCACCGGACTCGCAGCGAGAGACGTTGCCTTGGGCTTCGAAGCCCAACTGAAAAAACAGCAGGCATCGGCCTTCGGCTCAGGCGCTTATGCGGATGAACTTCCGCAGCACGTGGAAATTTAAGATTGAATTACGCGCTATCATCGTGCGCTGATAGGCTGCTGAGCAACCCCTTCGGTTCAAGCCTCGGGTGTGATTCCCTTGCTTTGCAAAAGGGGGACAGAATACGCGGGTCGAACGTCCTGCCGCGGCGGATCAAAGCGACCGGGGGCGCTTGGTTGGGCATGGGTTCTTCCTGCGCTCAGGCGACGAACGTCGCCGAACAGGCGGCGAGTTGGTCCTTGATCGCGCCCATGACATGAGCCCAGTTCTGCTGCCGGCTCGCGCCGGCAAAGTGCAACCCCAGAATGCGGAAACCGTCGACGCCCAAGTCGACGACGCAGGATCCCGAATTGCCGCCGAGCGTTGACGCGTCATGCGCGAGGATCCATTTCTTCGCGTCGTTCAGGACCTCCCCCGGGCCGGCCACAAGGGCGCCCGGCGCGAGGCGCTTGTAGCCGAACCGGCTCTTGAACGTGTCGGCGATGACCTGCGCGGTTTCGCTTCCCGGACCGGGCGCGCCGGGCAGCCGCCAGACGTAAGGCTGGCCGGGAAATCCGAGCACGTAGAGATTGCGATCGCGCTTCGGCAGGGCCGAATCCTTCTCGAAAGTGACGGCCGGGGGAAAGACATTCCCGGGATCGCTGCCTGGGTCGACCTTGAGAATCGCAATGTCGAGATGCGTGAAGTCGACCGTCCTGTTGATCGCGTCCGGACCCGCGAAGGCGACTCCGACGATCCTGAACTTGGTCGCATGGGCCGACTCGAACTCGCCCGAGAAATTGACCGTCGTCTGGTCGGGCCATTTCAGGATCCAGCCGCCCGCTTCGTTCGGAGCGGCGATCGTCTCGAGCACGTGGCGGTTGGTCAAGACGAGCCCCTCCGCGACGACGAAGCAGGTGCCTTCGAACCAGGGCTGTTGCGGAATATCGATCCGCCCCACCGACGCGACGACCTTGCGGATCTGCGGCTCAAAACGCGAGAGGCCCATGCCCCAGTCGCCGATGTCCGCCCCGTCGACGTCGACGAAGCCTTCCTGGATGAACAGGCTCGGGCGCGTGCCGTCGGTGAGAATCACCGACTCGAGGCCGACGTTGTCGCCAACCGTGAAATTCTGCAGCGGCTCTCCCTGACCGGATTTCGCGAGCGCCTGTCGCGCGCTCGCGACGATCCTCGAGTCTTGCGCAGCCCTGTCCTGGCCGGGATTGGATTCGCGTTCCGCCGCGAGCGCCGCTTCGAGGCGTTCGATCCGCTCCTCATCCGAGAGAACGAGAGGAGCGGCTTCTTCGATGCCTTCCAGTCCGGACGCATCCCGCGCGCTCTTTCCGCGAACCAGAAAGAGGGAATGCGACACGGCGCTAGAATCGATCTTCTTGTCCCAGTCCATCGAGGCGTCCTTCAAAAAAACGTGCGGGTCAGGCGATCAAGGCACGGGGCCGCTGAAAATCTCCGTTCCATCCGGCAGGTGAATGCGTTCGACCAGCTTCGGCCCGTCGAACGCGAGCGTCAGATAGCCATGCGGGCCGAACTTGTCCTCTTCGCCCTTGACGTAGGGATTGCGTCCGTCGAGCACGAGGCATTGCGGCGCATCCGCCGAAGAGTCGAGGCGCCGCCAGGTGACGCCGTCGGGACGGGAGTCGATCGGCGCGCTGGTGACTTCGCCCTTCCTGGGCGCCGGAATGCCGCCATGGCCGACACAGCGGCCGAGGAAATCGAAGGTCGGGTGCCGGTCGTAGAGCACGCACGCATGTTCGTGACCCCAATACCAGGCCGTGATCGCCTTTTTCGCGAACAGTCCCGCGAGCGCTTTCCCAATCGCGGGGTTCTGTTTCGATTCCAGCCGGGAGAACGGCTGGTGATGGGAGAACAGGATCGTTTTGCGATCGCCGCGCGCGCCCAACACCGTCTCCAGCCATCGCACCTGTTCGGCGTCGAGCGCGCAGTCCGTGCATGCGGTGTCGAGCCCGACGAGCAGCCAGTGCTCGTTTTGAACCGCGAAATAGCTCGAAGCCTGGCTGAAGGCCGGCAGGATTTGATCGAAATAGGCGTAACCGCCCGAGTACATCTCGTGATTGCCGTTGATCGCGCGGCTGACCTGCGCGGCGTCGCCCGGCCAGACATCGAGGAAGCGCTGCTTCGTCTCTTCGGGCGTGCCCGAATAATAGATGTCGCCGAGGTGCAGCGCCATCTCATAGCCGCCCGTCTTGCTGATCGATGCAGCGGAAACCGGCGCGCCGTAGAGATTCGTTCCCCAGTCTCCCAGGATGGCGATGGCGCCCTTATCGGGAAACGCTCCGGCCTTCGTGTCCGGCGGTCGTACGATCGCATGCCGCGCACTGGCCGGGACGTGATCCCACAGACTCTTGATCCAGCCCCAAACGTCGCCGCCGGTCGGCCCATCGCCGAATTGCGCTTCGAGTCCGCCGGCGGCGAGCGGCGAATGCCCTGCCGCCGCCTGCGCGACCGCGCTCTGGACGAGAGACGCGTCGCGGTCTTCGACCGCGACAAAAACGCCGCTGCTTCCAGCCTTGTCGGCTTCCTGCTGCAGCTTTTCGACCGCCGTCTGATAACGTTCCGCCGTCTCGCGCTCGTCGCTCGACTGCGCCGCTTCGAGACCTGACTTCGCGAGGTCCGGCAAGGAATTCATTGTAACGATGCGCGAGGCCTTGCCGTTTTCGATTGAACCGGCCATGGGGCTTTCCCTTGAGTCAACACATATTGCCAGACGGCGTAAACGAAGCCATTATAGATTTCGGAATTCATTTTTTTCAAGCAGCGAATAGGCGCCCCGGGCAGAAGCCGGGGGGCATGAGCCGGTAGTCGGCTCACAACGGAAAACCGCGACGGCGAACTGCGAAACGGGCCGGGCCCTTGCTCCGCCCCTGCAAAGGCAGTGCATTGCTTGTGACCGGGATCGCGAAACGCCGCCGGGGATGACGGGGAATCTGATTTCAGCAGCATGGGAGGCGTCGATGGTCGATACGAATAATCTCGGCGGGATCGAAGACCTGGACCCTGGCGCGCCTCAGGCGCCGGTGGAACTGAATGCAGAGGCATTGCAGCGCGCCAATTTCGGCAGCGACGGTTCTGGCGACGTCCCGCCGGGGGTTGAGGCGTTCGAAGACCTCGGCCATCCCGCGCAATTGCAGATCGACATCGGCAAGGCGCACAATTTTCTCGTCGCCTGCATGAATGCCCATCCGCGCGTCAAATATGGGCTCGGCGCAAAGGCGCCGTTCAACGGAGCGCCGGGCGTCGATTTCAAGGCGGTCGACTGCAGCGGCTTCGTGCGAGAAGCGATCCGGCGCTCCACCAACCTCGGCAACAGTTTTCCCGACGGCTCCGTCGTGCAGCACGAATGGATCGAGTCGCGCGATTTCAAGCAGGTCAATCGCGCGACGGGCTCGGCTCCGGACGGCGCCGTTCGTATCGCCTTCCTCAGCCCGTCGGATTCGTCGGAGGGCATTGGCCATGTCGTCCTGATACACAACGGGAAGACGCTGGAGTCGCACGGCGGCGTCGGACCCGACGAAAGACCCTGGACTTCCCGGGGCTGGCAGGCCAAGGCTTCGGTCTATTTGCTTAAGCCCTGATTGCGTCGACGCGCGACCCTCACTTCAGGGCGGCGATTTAGCTGTCCTGAAGCTGTGCCCCGATTTCGTCCGGAAACATGTCGAGCATCAGGTCTGCCGGCGCAGGTCGGCTGAACCACGGGCGTGCGGCCTGGACTTGCGGCGCGCTCGTGTCGGGATGTTCGATCGTATCCGCAATCCTTCGGTTGAGGCGGCGCGAGGCGCGATGTCGAAATCCGCGATCCAGTCCGCAAGCACAAGGGTCCGCGCCGGCGAACGCGACGAAACGCAACCGCTCTCGACCGCGACCACCGCGACGGCTTTTGCGATCGGAAGCGGCGGATCGGGCCGCGCTGCGATGGCTCCGCTCGGCGGCAGGACAAGTCCCCGGTCCTTCGCAAACGCTGCGGCGTTATCGGCTTCACAGGCGAGTTGCGCAAGCCACACCGGCGCGAATGACGTCTTCGCGCGTATCGACATCTGCTCTTTGTCGAAGCGGCTCGTTTCAGCATGCCGCTGCGTTCTCGAACACCCGAGGCGCTCGAATTCGACGCTGAGACACCCTTAACTCTTGACGGGGCTAAACCGCGAGACGCATCATGGGACATATTTATTGATCGGTCTTTATTGGAGCGCTCTGGACATGGGCCGTTTGGTCAGACCACTCATTATAACGAAAAATGTTCAAGCTGGAGGAGAGGGCCTCGAGTCGACCGAAGGCAATGAGCCGCCGCCGGCGCAGAAGACGCTTGCAGATCAGGGCGATACCTATCTGGATCGCGTCGCCAAATACGTCCCCGCCGAGATCGTCGCCTTTTTCATCTTCGCGAATTCGATATTGAAGCAATCGATGCATGCGACGCCGCCGACGATGGCGGGGATTGAGGTCGCTTCGATCGGCTTTGTCGTTTTCCTTCTCGCCTGGCTTTTCACGCCGATTTACCTGTGGCGTTTGAGCAGGCCGGGAGACGCATGGGGACTCAACGCGACGATGGCGACGCTGCTGTTCCCGGTATGGGCCTATGCGGTGGAAGGCGTCGGAGCCACGAAGTTCGTTCCCTACGACGGCGATCTGGCGAGCATCGTCCTTGGCGCCGCGTCGCTGGCGAGCGGGATTGTTGCGCCGCGGACCGTGCACGTCGATGCGAAGGACAACGACGATGCGAACGGCCCGTGAGCGGGTCGAGAACGCCAATTCGGCGCGACGCGGGTTCGGAAGAAAAGAACCCGCTGCAACGCGTTGATCGCAAGAATGATCGTCAAGGGGCGGGACCGAACCGGGGAGACCTGCAACGCGATCGCTGGCATGCGCATCGCTTGGCGTAGACGTTCTGACGATCGCGCCGCCCGAACGGCTATCGGCAAGAGGAGACGTGCATGCAAACCGCTCGCGTGATTACAAAATCGGCGACTCTCCTCGACGGACCGGGCGGCGTCACGCTCCGCACGCTGAAGCGTGGCGATGCCGTTTGCATCCTTGGTCGCGTCTCCATTTGGGTCGTCGTCGAACACGAAGGCGTCACGGGAGTGCTCGCGCGTCGCGTCGTCGGGTCGATTTCGTCCGAGAATCAAACCGGGGCCGGCCTCGAAGCCGTCGTCGAAACGCCGAAGATTCCTCCCGAGGCCAAAGAAAGCGACATCGCGACGAATGGCAAGAAGGTGCTCGGGCCGGGAGGCGTTGAGTTTGGCATTCTCTACAAGGCCGGGCTGGTTCAATATGGGCGGACCGGCCTCGCGGCCTTCTTCCAGCAGGATCCGGCCGCGTTTCCCGGATTGAAGCCGAGCGTTGTCGCGGTCATGTGCGCGGTGTCGGAAAACGAAGGGAATATCGAAGCGATCAACACTTACGACAATGCGTTCCTGTCATGCGGCGTCTACCAATGGACGCTCGGCGCCGATTCGGCGGCCGGCGAACTGGCCAACCTGCTGAGCATCGTCAAGCGCCAGACGCCGGCGACCTTCGCGGAGCTTTTCGGCAAGTACGGGCTCGATGTCCCGGCGCTGAAGACGGCCGGCCTCTCAACGGGCTTCATCAGCCTCAACGGCAAGATGCTGGACAATCCATCCAGCAAGTTGGCTATGCGCAAGAACATCTGGGCTTATCGTTTCTGGCGCGCGGCGCACCATCCGGACGTGCGGCGCGCACAGGCGCAACTGGCCATCGCCCGGATCGACGCGTTCTACAAAAGGCCGATTCCGAAATTGAACAGACCGGTGTCGGCTTATGTGACCTCGCAGGTCGGCGTCGCCCACCTCCTCGACGAGCACGTGAATCGTCCCGGCCATGTGCCCGGCACGTTGTCGCAGGCGATCGTGAAGTGCATCGCCTCATCCGGCAAACCGGACCCTGCGGCATGGACGACGGCCGATGAACGGACAATGATCGCGAACTACCTCGCGCTGCGCGAAAAAACGAACATGACGGCGTCCGCAGATCGAGCCGGCCGTATTTCCAAAAAGGTGAAGGAGGGCCAACTCTCCGACGAACGCAGCAGCTTTTGAGAAAATTCTCTGGATAGTTGCCGCCTAGGATCAAACCTTTCGAAACTCCTCTTGCAAATTCTCGTTCAAGAGGTCGATTTCAGGCTCGGGCCATTTTCTCGTCTCGTCCCTGACCTGTTCGCCTATGTCATAAGTGCCAGAGGACGGGAAACCGGAGCAGCCGGATGATAACTTCAAGGTCTCGCAGCTTATAGGCCCAGGCGGGGGAGTGTCCACAGGAGCGCAACATGCAGGAACAGGAGTGGCTCGCATCGGTGCTGCCGCCGCTGCAACAACTCGACGAAATTCTGGGCGACGACCCGACAGCCGTATTGCTCGGTCTCACGAGAAGCCGCGCACCCGTCGAAACCGGCTTTGTCGGCGATCCCGGCGACGATCCCGAGTTGAGGAAACAGTTCGCGGTTGCGCAGGCCTCGGCCGCTGCGCTCAAGAAGAATCCGAAGGCAGCGCTGACTACCGAGCAGACGCAGGCGCTTCATGCCTTCGTGCATCTGCTCGCGCGGCCAGCGCTGCGCGTCGTCGAGGATGCGATCCCGGCGATTCCGATTTCGTGGGAACGACTGAAAACCGCGCATGAGTCGGTGATCCGCAAGATTCGCGGTGTCGGGCGCATCGACGCCAGCGAGCGGCGGCACGTCGGCACCGGCTGGTTCGCGGCCGAGAACCTGCTGCTCACGAACCGCCACGTCGTGGGAGTATTGTGCGGTCTCAAGCCCCACAGCGATCCTACTTGGCTCGACAAGCTGCCGTCGGCGGTCGTCGCGACCAACGCGCAGTGGGACAAGGACCCCTCGAAGCGCCCCGTCTGGGACCCGGCGGAGGCGCCTGGCGCCGCGAGCGCCACCACAGGGACGATCACGAAGATCCGTGCGCACCACCCGCTCCTTGACATGGCGCTGCTCGATGTCACCGGCATCGCGAACAGCAAGGGCTTGGCGCTGCGTATGCGCGCCTCGCCGCCGGCGGCGCTCGAACGGCATGAGGTCTATGTCGCCGGCTATCCCGCCGTGAATCCGCCGCAGGGGGTGTCGCCAGAGGTGGCGAAGCTCCTGTTCCCGGACGCGAAGTCGAGCGGCCTCAAGCGCGTTTCGCCGGGGCAGCTTGTCGCGATCGTCGACAGCCTGCCGATCGCCGCGAACAAGCCGCGAGGGAGTCACGACAGCTCCACGCTCGGCGGTAGCTCGGGCTCGCCAGTCGTCGATTTCGACAACCATCACGTCGTGGCGCTCCACTACAGCGGCCTGTATGGCGTCGCAAACTACGCCATTCCGCTGTGGCTCGTAAAGGACGAGCCGTTCTTCGCCGACAACGGGATCACATTCGCATCATGAACGATCGCGCGCTGATCATAGGCCTCGACGCCTATCACGCCCCGGCGTGGGAACTCCGCGCGGCGGTGCGCGACGCGCTCGCCTTTGCGAAGTGGGTAACGGCGCCCGGCGCCGGCCGCGCAACCGAGGCGACTCTGACCCTCTTGCTGTCGCCCCATCCCGATCGCCCGGTCAACGACGCCAGGTACGACGTGGCGACAGATACTGCGATCCGGCGCGCGCTGTTCGATCACAAGAAGAATGGCGCCGGCGCGCAGCGGCTTTGGTTCTTCTACGCAGGTCACGGCATCGCGCCCTCGGGCGGCGGGCCCGACGAGGCGCCTGTGATCGTGCCAGCGGACGTCACGGACCTCGACTACTACCGCTCGAACCCGATCGACCTCGGCTCGTGGATCCGCGAAATGCAGGTTTGCTCTCCGGAGTATCAGGTGTACTTCGTCGACGCCTGTCGCGGCATCGTTGTCAGCGAGGATGTCGTCACCGCGACGAGGACGCTGTTCTTCGACCTCTCGAAGGTGAAACCCGAAGCCCAGGCGCGGCAGGCGGTGCTGTTTGCAACCACAGCGGGCCAGCTCGCAAACGAGCAGGGTCTGCATGGCCTGTTCGGCGGCGCGCTGATTGACGGCCTGAACGGTGCGGGGCCCGTGCTCGAGGCCGACGCGGTCAAGGAAGAGTTTGTGCTGACGTTCGGCCGACTCGCCGAATACGCGAAGCGCCGGATTCAAGAGCGGTCGGAGGAGGCGCGCCGCGCGAACAAGACTCTCCCGACGCAGGAGCCGGCGGAGAGCCTGTTCCGCGTACAGAGCTCACTCGAACTCGCGCGCTTTGCTGAAAAGCCACGCTCGCCCGTCAAGGTATTTGTCGAGCCCGAAGAAGCGACGGCTTTCGCTACGGCCGGCATTCGCGGCTACAACGAGTGGAAGGGGGTCTGGGAGCGCCAGGCGGAGAAGCCATCGCCGCTTGCCGTGCCGATCGAGTGGAAGCTGTCGTCAACGGTCTACAAGATCGAGATCGAGGCGAGCGGGTTCGAGAATTGGTCAAAGAAGGTCGAAGTCGTCGGGCCGGTCGAGCTGCACGCAGACCTCGTGCCACTGCCGAAAGCCTTTCCCGACAGGGGATTCGAAATCAAGCTCGACGGGCTCGAGTCGATGATCCAGGTCGAAAGCATCGGCGCGCCTCTGCCCACGCGTCCTGATGGCGCCGGACGCATCGGCGCGCCGCCGCCCACGCCGCCCGATGGCGCCGAGCTCGGGGCGGGGAAGCACGGCCAACTGATCGTGCGGACGCGCGACCGCTACGCGCGCATCGAGGTGTTCGACGCCGCCGGGAAGCGCGTCGAGGCGGCCTGGGGGCGGCTCGAAAAGACGCTGCCGGTGGGCTCATGCCGCGTCGAGATCGCGCTGCCGACCGAGCGGCCGATCGTGCGGTCGGTGCTCGTGACCGCCGACGAGCCGGTGGTGATCGACGTCCAGCCCGACCCGCAGCTCACGCAACGGCTGCCGCCGAGCGCGGGCGTCATCGCGCCACATGACGGCGTGTCGGAACCCTCCGCGATGTTCGGAGTCGTGACGACGACGCACCTCGGCTCGCTGCTCGCGTGGGCGGCCTGGGCGGCGCAGTTCCCCGCCGTCGGGGACGGCAGGAGGTTGCGCGAACTTGGCGTCGAGCCCCTCCCGCCGGTCCCGGGGCAATGCTTCGTGCGCCTTCTCGTCGGCGATGCGCGCCCGAACGGGGAGAATCCGCAGGCCGGACCGATCGAGACGCTCGTCCTCGACATGAATCGGCAGCCTGTGGCGCCAAAACCCTTACCGGCGCTCGACGGATTTGCGGTGCAATGGCATGCGCCGGTGCAATATGGCACGAGCCTCACCGTGCAGACCGGCGGGCTCGACCCGAAGCGCATCCCGCTGCCGTTCGTCGCCGATCACGTGTGGACGATCGTGATCGTGCGCGAGTCGACGCAGCTCACGGAGATCCACCGCTACCTCCAGCGGCTGGAGGCGCAGGCGCCCTTCGACGACACAATCCGCCTCGTCGAACAGAATTGGCGCGGTCTCGATGCGCGCACGCCGCTGTACGACGACGAGGCCGCGCGCCTGCTTGCACGCGACCTCGATCCGCTCAGCCTCGCCGTACTGGGCTACCGGCTCGCGCTCGAGAGTCGCTGGCCGGAACTCGACGCCGTCGTGAAGAGGATCGGACCGGCCGGACTCGCCGACGTGCATGTGCTCGCCGCCTGCATCGGAGAGCGCGACAAAAACATGGAGCTCGCGGTCAAGAGCGCGTCGGTTCCGGTCGTCGGCGAGGGCTATCGGATGATGGAGGCATGGCTGGTCGAACACTTCGCCAAACAGGACATGCCGCCGCCGCTCGCTCCGGAGCCCTTCACCGGCGGACTATGGACAACGTTCGACACGCGCGGCCAGGCCGTGATTTCGAAGGCGTTCCCGGTGCGCAACGCACCGGCGTGGGCGGCGCCGCTGCTCCCTGCGGCGAACGCCACGGCGCGGATCGAGTCGGAGCCCGACAAGCCCTTCATCGGGACGGGCTTCCTGATCGGACCGCGCGCGCTCGCGTCGACCGACTTCGTGATGAACCAGAAGCCGCGGTTCGCGGTGTTCGGCGAGAAACGCGTGGTCATCGAAGAGGTCATCGGAACCACAAGCGACGACCGCCACGGCGCGCTGGCGCGGATCGAGCCGGCCGGGCAGGATCCGTTGAAGCTCCGCTGGACGCTGCCGGAGGTGGGAACACGAATCGCCGTGATTGGTCATCCGCTGATAACGTTCACGCCGACGATCGTCACGCTGGCGGCGTTCGCGACCTACCCAACCGGCGAAAAGATGATCATGCCTGGAGTTATTGTTGCGGTGGAGAATACCAGGCTCATCTACGAGTGCTGGACCATGGCCGGTGTTGCGGGTGGACCGATCGTCGACCTCGCGACCGGCGAGGCGATCGGCATCCACCACAGCGGCAAATACGAGGGCGGTACAAAGAAGCTCGGGTTTGGCGTCCCGTTGATGGCGATCGAGGCCCTTCTGAAAACGCCGATCCAAGGCTAAGGCGGCAGGGACCATTTGACTATTCGAGCCAGATTGCGATAGCGGCGAGTTTGACGAAGCCTATGAAGTTGCCTCGTTCACCGCCGACGGCGCTCGGCGGAAATCAAAGTCATTGGTCCGATGCGGCGCAGCTGACCTCGCTCATAAAGCCGACTTATACCATCGGCCCTTGAAAAGGACCGATGGTATCTGCTCCGACTGGAGCGGCGCCGGCTGACGCCGGCGGGCGCCTTTGCTTCCGACAAGTCGGAAGCAAAAGCCGATGGAATTATCTTCAAAGCCTCGCGTTTGCCTCAATTTTCGCAAGGCGCGTCACGCCGGAGGGATACCTCGATCCGCCCGATCCGCAAGGACGAAACCGACGAATCCGATCAGATCTCGCGACGGCTCTACGGCATGTTGCCGCGTCTGCGCGTCACCGAACTCCTCGCCGAAGTGCATGGTTTGACGGAATTTGCTGCGCGGCTTTGCCATTGGCGGGCTGGCGCGCCACCCGAAGACGACGTCGCGTTGATGACGGCGCCGCTTGCCGACGCCAACAATCCGGGCTTGCCCGAATGGCGCGCGGCTCCAGACCGATTTGGGAATCCCAAAACGATATAGATCGTTGGGAGATCCCCTCACTCTAACTCTGGCGGTCGCGCAGTTCTTTCAACAGGCGGATATATTCGGAAATCTGATGATCGGCAAAATAAGGCAGCGCCCCTTCGAGCGGCAGACCTTCCAGTCCCGGCGGATCGCCCGCACCCAGCGCCATCTGCAAACGTCCGAATTCAAGCATGTCGAGCGGGCGCGGATCGTTTTCGTCGATGATCTCGCCGGACGAAACACTTTCCGTCCCGGGGGATTGCCGCGGCGCAAGGATAATGGCGCTCAACGTTTCCTCCTGGGTGTACTTGCGTGGCGCAGCGAAGCCGTCCTGCCCGCCCGCCGCCGCCTCCAATCCGGGAAGCGACTCGAGAACCCCGGGCCGCACGATGTGTTTGGGGCCGCCGCAATGCTGGTAGAAGGGTGGAACGCGTGGAACGATGTCGACCTGATTGATTAGCCGCCACAGGCGCTTGGGCAATTCCCGATCGAACCTGTCGGCGAAACCCGCGAAGCTGACGGCCGGCTGGCCAAAAGTATAGAGCTCGGGAGTGTAAATTCCCCGGCTTTTGGCGCGCGCCGCGGCAATCACCGCGAGCGCGCCGCCGAGGCTGTGACCGACGATCCAGACATAGGGACGCGTCTTCGCGAGGGCGTCGAACAATTGAAGCCTTGCTTCAATCTCTTCTATGCCCTGGACAAAGCCAAGGTGAGCCCATCCCCAGGCGACAGCCGCCGGCAGGACCCGCACGTCCCTTATCCATTGCCCAATATTGCTCGTGCCTCGAAAGGCAAGAACCGTCGCCTTGTCGTCGGCGCACCAGAAGCCTTGAACGTTGGAGGCGTCGAATGCATTGAAGTTTGCGAGGCCGGCGCTGCTCGCAAATTTTTGCGCTTCAACTTTGTTATAGGCGGCGGCGCAGGCCTCGGCCAAAAATACCGCGGTGGTCAGATTGAAACCCGTCGTTCGCAAACATTCGGCTTGGGTGGTCATGTTCAGATCTCCAATCCATAGTGAAAACGTCTGGTCCTGTCGCTCAAAAAGGCAAGGCTGTTTCCGCCGGTTTGCGCGATCCGATGTCGATACGCGCGTGCGGGTTCGACGGTCAAACGACGATATCCGCGCCGTCGCGAATGATTTTCGCTTTGCGCGGTTTCCCTCCCGCCGCTGCGGGAAGTTCCAGCGTTCCGGGCTTGCCGCCCTCGGCAAAATGGTCGTGCTGCTTGATGTCGCCGAAATCCAGCCCGGTCTTGTTCTCGAGATCCTCGACCGTGATCTGGGTGGCGGCGACGTCAAAGACAGCCTCGAAGCCGGGCAGATCACGAATGTCGCTTTGCCCGAGAACGAAGGCTGTCGCCGAAGGCGATCCGTCTTTGCGCACGAGGACGCAAACCTTCCAGAACTGGAGCGGGCAAAGCACCGAATATTTCATTTTTTCGTTTTGATAGGCGGGATCGTTGGGAGAGAAGATCGGCCCGGTTATGACGATCATGCGCCGCTGGTCCTTCTTCGCGTGCTTCTCAAGAAGGAATTGCTCCAGGCCTTGCCAGCGGTCCTTGCCGCGATTGAAGGGCGACGCCTGTAGCGCGCAATTGGTGAAATGGAAGGTGTCGTTGTTGGCCTTGATGGCGCTTTCGACGTCGTCGCCCCACGCCGTATCGTCCCGCCGGGTGAGATGGCCGCGGTCGATGCCATGCTCGAAGGCCGCCTGTCCCAATTGTTCCGTCTTGCCGATGCGCGTGTCGACATACCAGCGGTCTCCCTCTCGCTTGCCGATTCCGGGACGGCGGTCTCCGTCGACATTGGCCGCGGAGAACCAGGCCGTCCGCCGCCGCTTGTTCATGTAAAGACTATAATGGTAATAGGCGAGTTCATAGGGATCGTCGTGCATGCGGTATTCTTCGGGCACGACGGCCGTGTCCTTCTCCATCTCCGGTTTGAGCGCGGGCAGCGGGACGGAAACGCCATCGAGGAAGTCGGGGTCGTAACCCGGCCGGTCGCTGTAATCCTGGTCGACGACGACGCCTTCGACCGCTGCATCGAGTTCGGCTTCCGCTTCGACGGAGTCTTTCGATTCCGGGATTGCCGGGCCTTGCGTTGGTTCGCCCACCGAAATGCTGATATGGATCGGGATCGTCCATTTCGCCTCGCCCGCCGCCTTACGGCTCAGGGAAGTTGGCGGTTTAGCCGACGGCGCGACATTTTGCAGGATGGGCGCTTGGGAAACGGGCCCGGCTACCGGAACGGCGACTTTTTCCGTTGAATTCCAGGCGGCGTCCCAGTCGGACGTCTTCGGAACCGAACCATCGAAATTGAGCTTTGCCAATCGGCTGTCGCGCGCCAGTTCATGCATTGGCACCGCATAATTGGCGACGAGGTAGACGCCGGCGAAATGCAGCGCGATCACCTTGCCGGACTTGACGCCGATCACCGCCGAGCCGGAGTTGCCGCCAAGCGTCGACGCATTATGCGTTAGCGCATTCACCTTGTTTTCGAAGCTCTGGATCGAGGCGCGCTCGCGCACGACGCCCGGCGCCAGACGCTTCACAAAATATTTGCCTTCGAAAATCCGGTCCTGCACCGCCAGATCGTTGCGTTCATCCCGCGCCGGATAGCCGATGACAACAACGTCCTCGTCGATGAGGTCTTCCGGCTTTTGGATTGAAAGCGGCAAGGACTGGCCGTTCGGCAGCCCGTCGACTTTGAGCAGCGCCATGTCCCAATAGGGATGCACCATTGCGACGCCCGAAACTTTGAGATCGTGGACGAGACCATCGTCGACGTCATCCACCTCGCGACCGAAATTCACGAAAGCGTCGCCCGGCGTGAAGCGGATATTGACGCCGAGGCCATCGGCGAAAAGGCGCGCGACGTGTCGGTTGGTCATCATCAGGCCGGGTCCGACGATAAAGCCGGTGCCGACATAGGGCGGAATTCCGGGCGGCGGCAATTCGATGCGCCCGATCAGCGGCAGCAGCGGATTGATCCGCTCCCTCACCGCCCGGTCGTTGAGCTTTAGCCACGCGTTGTCGGTCAGGGGATCGTATGTGCCGCGACGAACGAAGACCGCGGGCCGGTTTTGCTTCATGACAATGGCCTCAAGGCCGAACATTTCTTCGTTCGAGATATCCTGATGGCGATCGTCGTCGAGCTTCTCCAGTCCGCTGTTGATCTTCGCGTGGACGTCGTCTGCGGCTTCCGCCATGCTCTCCAGGCCGTCTCTCGGCGGCGCGAGGTTTTCAAGCGCGCTCCCCGGCGCGATCTGGGACAGCATTGCTTTCAAACGTCTCGCTTTTTCGAGCTTGTCCATGTCCGTCTCCCAAAAATTTGGTGTTGAACACTCCGGTGACGAGTTGCGAAGTTCGATGTTTGCGGGAGTGGCGTCCGGGGCGGTTCAGTTGCAAGCGTCGAACTAATGCAGAAACTAAGGGGGCAACGGCGGGTTCTTGCCGGCGGGCTTTTCGGCGAGCCATCGTTTCCATACGGGCGTGGCGTAGGGCCACTTTTCCATTTCGACGCACCAGGCCGGCGGTTCGGGGGACAGGAAGAAGGTCTTGCGCTGCGCGCGCGTCAGGCAGCGCGGGACGTCCTTCTTTGCTTGGGACACGAGCGCCTGGGTGTCGGGAAAGACGTCCCACACTCGCGCCGTCTTGTCATCGGACGCGGTGACAATGCGCTTGCCGTCGTGGCTGAACGCCGCACTTGCCACCGCACCTTCATGGCCTTTTAGTTCGCCGATCGCCTTCCCGCTCGCCGCATCCCACACGCGCGCCGTGTTGTCCGCAGACGCTGTGACAATGCGCTTGCCGTCGGCGCTGAACGCCGCGCGATACACCCGACCGTCATGGCCTTTCAGCGGCTCGCCGATGGGCTTCCCACTCGCCGCATCCCACACCTGCGCCGTCCAGTCCTTGGATGCGGTCACGATACGCTTGCCGTCGGGGCTGAAAGCCGCGCTCAACAATGAATTGTGGCTCTTGAACTCGCCGATTGGCTTCCTGCTCGCCGCGTCCCACACCCTCGCCGTGCCGTCCCAAGACGCAGTGACGATGCGCTGGCCGTCGGGACTGAACTCCGCGCTCAATACCGTATTTTTGTGGCCTTCGAGCGGCTCGCCGATTGGCTTGCCGCTCGCCGCGTCCCACACCCGCGCCGTTCCGTCCGAAGACGCGGTGAGAATGCGCTGGCCGTCGGGGCTGAACGCCGCGCTTTGCAGCACGCTCTTGTGGCCTCTGAGCGGCTCGCCGATCGCCTTCCTGGTCGCTGCGTCCCACACCCGCGCCGTCAGGTCGAAAGATGCGGTGACGATGCGCTGGCCGTCGGGGCTGAACGCCGCGCTCCGCACCTCCCCTTCATGGCCTTCGAGCGGCTCGCCGATTGGATCGCCGCTCGCGGCGTCCCACACCCGCGCCTTGCCATCATTAGACGCTGTGACGATGCGCTTGCCGTTGGGGTCGAACGCCGCGCTCGTCAACTCACGTTCATGGCCTCTAAGTGGCTCGCCGATCGCCTTGCCGCTCGCCGCGTCCCACACCCGCGCCGTCTTGTCCCAAGACGCGGTGACGATGCGCTTGCCGTCGGGACTGAACGCCGCGCTATTCGCCTCACCCTCATGGCCACTTAGCGGCTTGGCGATCGGCTTCCCGCTCGCCGCGTCCCACACCCGCGCCGTCCTGTCCCAAGACGCGGTGACGATTCGCTGACCGTCCGGGCTGAACGCCGCGCTCCACACGACATCCTCATGGCCTCCGAGCGGATCGCCGTTCGGCTTCCTGCTCTCCGCGTCCCAAACCCGCGCCGTCTTGTCGGACGACGCGGTGACAATGCGCTGGCCGTCGGGGCTGAACGCCGCGCGATAGACCAATCCATCATGCCCTCTGAGCGGCTCGCCGATCGGCTTCCCGGTCGCCGCGTCCCACACCCGCGCCGTCTGGTCGGAGGACGCAGTGACGATCCGCTTGCCGTCGGGGCTGAATGCCGCGCTCCGCACGACATCCTCATGGCCTTTGAGCGGCGCTCCGATCGGCTTGCCGCTCGCTGCGTCCCAAACCCGCGCCGTCTTGTCGTCAGACGCGGTGACAATGTGCTGGCCGTCGGGGCTGAATGCCGCGCTCCACACCCGCTCTTCATGGCCCACAAGGAAGCGCTCGCGCAGATCGCGCCAGGTGACGTCGAGCTGCAACTCGGCCTCGGGGACATAGGGCTGCGGCGTCCCGGCGGCAGCATCCGGCAGAGCCTCGAGCGCAAGCAGGGCTGCGCTCCCGACATCGCCCGCCTCGCGGCGCTGGCGCGCCTGATCGGCGAGGTAGCGCGATTGCGTGATCTGCGCCTCGCGTAAGTTTGCCTTGGCCTGATCGGCGCTAGCCTTTTCTCGCTCCGCGCTGGCTTGGGCTTCTTTCTTTGCCGCATTGGCAACGAAATACTGCCATCCTGCCAATGCAGCGATCACCAGGGCCGCCGCCAATCCCGCCTGAACCGCCCGATTGGTGCGTTTTTGCGCAGCGTTCGCCTTCGTCTGCTCCTCCGCGACCTGCTTTTGGGCGGCCGCCGCCTTGGTCTGCTCCTCAGCGATTCGCTCCGCGTCTCGAATGCGTCGCTCCTGCTCTTCCTTCTCGGCGGCTTCCCTTTTTCGTTGCTCTTCGGCCTCATCCGCACGCCGCTTGTCGTCGTCGGCGATGCTGTCGCGGATGAAGGCGAGATCGGCCGGTTCGAACTCGCGCTCGGTGCGGGTTTGCAGGTAGTCGCGCGCGATCGAAAGCTCGCGGTCCGCCAGCAGACCGCGCTGATTGGCGGCGAAGGCCGTGCGAGCTTGGCTCAGCCTCTCGCGCCAGACGAGGAAGTCACGATCATCCTCCAACCATTCGGCGAATGGCGGCTGGCGTAACAGCGCCTCATGCGCGACTTCGAAGACGTCGACATCCTTCCCGTCGGCGTCCTTCCGGCGGTCCCTGATCAGCAGGCGCTGCTCGGCAAAGCGGTCGATCAGCGACCGCGCCTCCTCCGGAATCTTTTCGCGCGGCGCCACGCGGCGCGCGAACTGGCCTGCGGGGTTGACGGGGTTGACCTGCGCCAGATGCGGAATGAAGGCCGAGCGCGCGAGCTTGAGCTGCTCCTCCGTTTCCTCGGGCGCCTCGCGTCTTGCGACCGCCTCCGCGAAGGCTTGCGCGACCGTCTTGTCGATCACCCCTTCCACGCGCCCGATTTTTTCATAGCCGTCCAGGGTCAGCGCGTTGTCCGCGCGGGTGTTGTCATAGAGATGGGCGAGGGTGAAGGCGAGCAGCGGCAAGGCGTCCTGCCCGGAAATGTCCTCCAGCAGCGCGTCCGTGAGCTGCGCGTCGATCTTGAGCGGCGGCTCGACGAGCCGCGCCGGGCCTTCGATCACCGCGCGGAAGGAGCCTTCCAGCATCATGTCGAGGGTGAACGTGTCCTTCGGCAGGGCGGCGAGCGCGGGGTCGCTCTGGACCAGAGGAAACGCGTCCGACCGCATGACCAGGACCGCCATCGTGCGCGGGTCGGCGGCCAGCGTCTTCGTCAGCAGGTCGATCAGGCGCTTCGCCTCTTCGCGGCCCTCCTCGTTGAACAATTCCTCGCCCTGGTCGATGGCGAGCAGGACCGTCGGCGGCCGCGCATCCTCGCCGGCAAAACTCGCCTGCGCGATGTCGCGCAGGGCGGCGAGCAACTTGGCGAGTTCGTCGTCCGTCTTTTCGAGGGCGTCCTGGATGTCAATGCGGCTGCGGGGCAGGCCGCGCTGGCGCATGCCGCCGGAAAACCGGGGATCGCCGGCGATCTGGCAGAGCGCTGCGGCAAGACCATAGGCCCCCGAGATCGCCGCGCGCTCGGGCCGGACGATCGGCAACGGCAGCCACGCGCGGTCGTCACGCTTCAGGCGCGGCCACAGGCCGGCGCGCAGGAAGGACGACTTGCCCGATCCCGAGGCGCCCAGAATGACGGACATGCGCGTGACGCCGGTGCGGGCGAGCCTGCGCATGTCGTCGAGGCCGCGCACGTTCTGTGCGTCACGGCCGAAATAGACGGCGGCGTCCTGCTCTTCAAAATAAGCGAACCCGGGGTATGGACGCCGATCGGGCGGGAAGGGGAAGCTCGTCGGGTCTAGGCCTGCGCGCTTCAACCCTTCCTTGAGGCGCCGGTAGGCGTCCGGGTCGCCGGTCAGATCGATGAATTGTTCGTCGGTGAGGTCAGGCGGGACCTGGGCTTTGTCGATCCCGACAAGCGCCACGATCACCTTCTTGCCCATCAGGCGCGCGGTCTCGACCTCTGACCGGCACATGAACGAATCGAGCCATTCCTTCGAGACCAGCGCAAGGACGACTTCGCAGCGCCAGGCGGCTTTCTGCAGCGCCTCCCTCCAGCGCTGGCCCGCGACAATGCCGCGCTCCGGATCGAGATCGAGGAAGACGTCCTGCCAGCCATTTTTGGCGAGCCAGTCGCGGACCTCGACGGCTTTGTCGTTGTTCCAGCTTGAATGACTGATGAAAAGACGCGCCATGGTCAAAATGGACCCTGATCGAATTGTTTCAAATTAATAAATAAGCTGCGCCATTTTGCCATTTCGCGCAAGCCGGACGTGCGGCCGAGGAGCCTCGCGAGTTCGCGCTGCGGCGACTGCCGGCGATCGACGGCGGCCGTCGTCGCGCTCTGGTTTGAGCAAGCAATTTGGGAGAACGAGGTGCGGATATTCTGAGAGCAAACTTGCCCAGCGCCAATCAATTTTGAGGAGATTCCTCGCTCTCCAACGTTCTCGAACGGAAAGTTAGTCGCGTGCTCTTAGCCTTCACGCTTGCACCAGAGGGACTCCGCCTCTTCGCCACACTGCACCGCCCATTGCACGCATGCATCCAATCGCAACCCGTCAAGAAGTGGCGCGTCGAATGTGCGGACGCTATTTCTGAGCCCTTGCATACCCCTGTTCAGCACCAGCCAGCTACCCGCGGCCGTCATCGCGAATGTCGCAATCAGGCCCCAAATCCACTCGGGCGTTTGTTTTGCGCGCTTTGCATCTATCGGAAGGGGCGGCTGATCGCCCGCTTCGATAAGCCGAGCGCCTCCGGAAACCTCCAGGTCCTTGCGTTCGGTGGCGGGCGATGGAGGACCCCGGCTCAGCACAATGCATTTAGCGAAGGGGTTGGAGTTTCTATCTGTCGCCGTCATGGCCTGTGAAGAAGATATCATTTCGCTTCAGGAGCGCATGGAGAGCGTCTCCGACGAAAGAGATCTCGACGTGGCGTATAATACCCAGAGGCATTTGATCTATGTCGCAGCGACAAGAACGCGATCGCGTTTTGCCGACCGGGCGTTCGCCTCTGTCGGAATTTCTGGAAGACGTCGGCGCCGCCAAGAATTGAGCTTGGTTACCGAAAAATTGCTCCTGTCGATCGAAGGTTCATTCGATTGCCGACAGCATTCAGCCCCGGGTTTGCGCTAACGGCTGTTTCAACCGCTCATCTCCCCGTTCCCAGGCAAGATAAAACGAATCCGTCCGGCGCCACATGGTCCATTTCGCGCTCAGTCCAGGCCACACGCGCACAGGACACAAGCCCGGATCGAAAGCTAAGTTTTTGATTTATTTGGCGCTCCCTAGGGGAATCGAACCCCTGTTTTCGCCGTGAGAGGGCGACGTCCTGGACCGCTAGACGAAGGGAGCAGCGCGAGCGTTGTTCTATATCGGGGCGCGTCGTCGGCTGCAAGCCCCTCCCGGGAGCCGTCCGCTCGCCGTCAGGGGACGCGCTCCCGCCATCTTTGTCCCGCTTGTTGACTTTCAGGCTGGCCAACCCCAATCCTGCGTCGCCGAACGACAGCAACTTTTTCGAGATCGCGATACGAGGATGGGCCATGAGAACCAGGCTGGGTTCCGCCGCTGTTGGGCTTCTCGCCCTGGCGCTCGCCGGATGCGGCGAGTCCCGTCCCGGCGCCGAAAAGCCGCCGCTTAACGTGCTCGCGCAAAAAGCGGCGCCGCAATCCTATGAGGGGTCGGTGACCCTGACCGGCGTCGTTCGCGCCCGCGTCCAGACCGAACTGTCCTTTCGCGTCAGCGGGCGGGTGATCGCAAGATCGGGCGATGTCGGCCAGCATGTGGAAGCCGACACGATTCTGGCCCGGCTCGATCCTTCCGAGCAGCAGGCCGATCTCGACGCCGCCAAGGCCGGGCTGACGGGAGCGGAGGCGACCATGCGCCAGACCGCCGCCACTTTCGAGCGGCAGAAAGCGCTGCTCGCCAATGGCTTCACCACCCAGGCCAGTTTCGATCTCGCCGATCGCGAGCAGCGCGCCGCCGCCGGCTCGCTCGACGCCGCCAGAGCGCAGCTCGCGAGCGCGCAGGACGCCTTGTCCTATACCGAGTTGCGCGCCGGCCATTCGGGCGTCATCACCGCCCGCAATATCGAGGTCGGCCAGGTGGCGCAAGCGGCGGAAGCGGCTTTCGGCTTCGCCGAGGACGGGCCGCGCGACGCCGTGTTCAACGTCTTCGAATCGATTTTCGCCCAGAGCCTGAGCCGGCCGGGCATAGAACTCGCGCTCGTCGCCGATCCCAAGATCACGGCGCGTGGAAAAATCAGGGAAGTTTCCCCGGTGGTCGATGAAAAGACCGGCACGGTACAGGTCAAGGTCGAAATCGCCGAAAACGCCGCCGCCATGCCGCTCGGCGCGGCGGTGACCGGCCGCGGCTACTGGCGCCTCGAAAATGTCGTCGTGCTGCCCTGGACCGCCATGTCGGAAAAGGACGGACAGCCCGCCGTCTGGGTGATCGATCCCGCCACCGGAACGGCGACCGTCCGGCCCATTGTCGTGGTGTTCTATGAAAAGGAAAAATTCGTGTTGCGGGAAGGCTTGGCGAACGGCGACCTGGTCGTGACCGAGGGAACCAAGTTCCTTCGCGAGGGCCAGGCCGTGCAGGTGCAGAAACCGGAGGCCTCGTGATGGCGACAGGTCTCAGGCCTTTGGCGCTTTCGTTTGCGCCACTGCTGCTGCTGGCCTCGCTCGCCGCTTGCGGCAAGAAGCAGGAGGCGCAAGAACCCGTGCGCCCGGTGCTGACCCTCGTCGCCGCGCCGACGCCGCCGCTCGACGTCGTGCTGTCCGGCACGGTGCAGCCACAGGTGCAGAGCCCGTTCGGCTTTCGCGTGCTCGGCCGGATGATCTCCCGCCCGGTCAAGGCCGGCGACCGCGTCGAGGCCGGGCAATTGCTCGCGGCCATCGATCCGCTGTCGCTGGAAATGGCGGCGCGCACCGCTTCGGCGGCGCTCGCCAGCGCCCGCGCCCATTATGACAACGCCGTCACCGCCGAAGCGCGCCAAAAGAAACTGCTCGCCAAGAAAACCGCCTCGCAGGCGACTTTCGACGCCGCCGAACAGGAGCGCGCCTCGGCGCAGGCCAGCATGGCCCAGGCCGAGGCCAATCTGCTCAAGGCCAAGGAGCAGCTTTCCTATGCCGTCTTGAAAGCCGATTACGCCGGCGTGGTCACGGCGACCAGCGCCGAAATCGGCCAGACCGTCTCGCCCGGCCAGCCCATCGTCACCATTGCCGAACCGAGCCGGCGCGACGCGGTGATCGACGCGCCCAACCATGTCGCCGACGCCTTGTCGATCGGCTCGCCGTTCAAGGTAACGCTGCAACTCGACCCATCCGTTGCGGTCGATGGCGTGGTGCGCGAAATGGCGCCGCAGGCCGACGACGCCACCCGCACGCGGCGGATCAAGGTGGCGCTCGACAATCCGCCGGATTCCTTCCGCCTCGGCGCCACCATCTTCGCCCGGCCGGTCGCCGGCGCCGGCGCGGCGATCCGCGTGCCCGGCTCCGCCTTGCTGCAGGAAGGCGAAAAGTCCCGGGTTTTCGTCGTCGATCCGCAAAGCCTCAAGGTTTCGCTGCGCGACGTCGAGGTCACGCCGGACCGCGACGACCGCTGGATCGTGCGCGGCGGCCTGAAGGCGGGCGAACGCGTCGTCACCGCGGGCGTGCATCGCCTCAAGGACGGGCAGGCCGTGCGGATCGACGGGAGCGACGCGCCTTGAAAAAATTCAATCTTTCCGACTGGGCGCTCGAACACCGCTCCCTCGTCTGGTATTTCATGATCGTCTTCCTGTTGGCGGGCGCCTTCTCCTATTTGAAGCTCGGGCGCGAGGAAGATCCCAATTTCACCATCAAGACCATGGTGGTGCAGGCCAAATGGCCCGGCGCGACGGCGGACGAGGTCACGCTTCAGGTCACCGAGCGGATCGAGAAGAAGCTCGAAGAGCTGGAATCGCTCTACTACACCAAGTCGGTGACCACGGCGGGCGAGACCACCGTGTTCGTCAACCTGCTCGACACCACAAAGGCGCGCGACGTCGAGGCGATCTGGGTGCGCGTGCGCAACATGGTCGCCGATATCAAGAACCAGTTTCCGAGCGGCGTGCAGGGACCCTTCTACAACGACCGGTTCGGCGACGTGTTCGGCAATATTTATGCCTTCACCAGCGACGGATTGACTCTTCGGCAATTGCGGGACCGGGTCGAAAACGCCCGGTCCCGCGCGCTGACCGTGCCCAATGTCGGCCGCGTCGATCTGGTCGGCGCGCAAAACGAGGTGATCTATCTCGAATTCTCGACAAGGCAGATCGCCTCGCTCGGCCTCGACAGCCAGACGGTGATGGCGACGCTCGCAGCCCAGAACGCCGTCACGCCCTCGGGCTTCGTGCAGGCCGGGCCGGAGGAGATCGCCATCCGCGTCAGCGGCCAGTTTTCCTCGGAGGAAAGCCTTCGCTCGATAAACTTGCGCGTCAACGACCGCTTCTTTCCGCTGACCGATGTGGCGACGATCCGGCGAACCTATATCGATCCGCCGGAAAACCTGTTTCGCTTCAACGGCCAGCCGGCGATCGGACTCGCCATCGGCATGAAGGCCGGCTCGAACCTGCTCGAATTCGGCGCGGCGCTGGAACAGGAGATGGAGCGGATCAAGGCCGACCTGCCCATCGGCGTCGACGTGCACCGGGTTTCCGACCAGCCCGCCGTGGTGGACGAGGCGGTTTCCGGCTTCACCCGCGCGCTGTTCGAGGCGGTGGTGATCGTGCTGGCGATCAGTTTCGTCAGCCTCGGCTGGCGCGCCGGTCTGGTGGTGGCCATCGCCATCCCGCTGGTGCTCGCCATCACCTTCCTCTACATGGCCGAAACCCATATTTCGTTGCAGCGCATTTCGCTCGGCGCGCTGATCATTGCGCTCGGGCTTCTGGTCGATGACGCGATGATCGCGGTCGAGATGATGGTGGCGCGGCTCGAAGCCGGCGACGACCTGCGCAAGGCGGCCACCTATGTCTATACGTCCACCGCCTTTCCGATGCTCACGGGAACGCTGGTGACGGTCGCGGGCTTCATTCCGATCGGCCTCAACAGCAGCGCCGCCGGCGAATTCACCTTCACGCTTTTCGTCGTCATCGCGGTGTCGCTGGTCGTGTCCTGGTTCGTCGCGGTGCTGTTCACCCCGCTGCTCGGCGTGACCATCCTGCCGGCGAAGATGAAAACCCATGCGGAAGGCGAAAAGGGCCGCATCGGCGGATTGTTCGCCAAGACCCTCGAATTCTGCATGCGCTGGCGCTGGCTGACCATCGGCGCGACGCTCGCCGCCTTCGCGCTGGCGGTGTTCGGCATGGGCTTCGTGCAGCAGCAGTTTTTTCCCAGTTCCGACCGCCCGGAGCTGATCGTCGACTGGAACCTGCCGCAAAACGCCTCGATCGCCGACACCGACGCGCAAATGGCGCGTTTCGAGCGCGAAATGCTCATCGGCGAGAAGGATATCGAACTGTTTTCGAGCTATGTCGGCCGGGGCGCCTTGCGCTTCGTTCTGTCCTTCGACGTGCAGCCGGCCAATGTGTTTTTCGGCCAGACCGTGATCCTGACCAAAAGCATCGAGGCGCGCGACCGCCTGCGCCGGAAATATTCGGAATGGCTGCGCTTCGCCTTCCCCGGAACCGACGCCCTGGTTCATCTGCTCGACATCGGCCCGCCGGTCGGGCGCCCGGTGCAATATCGCGTCAGCGGACCGGACGTGCAGAAAGTGCGCGACCTGTCCCGCCAGCTCGGCAGCGTCGTCGCCAAAAACCCGCATCTCGGTCTCGTGACCTTCGACTGGGGCGAACCGGCGCGCAAGGTCAAGGTCAATGTGCTGCAGGACAAGGCGCGGCTGCTCGGCGTCTCCTCGCAGGACATAGCGACCGCGCTGAACAGCGTGGTCAATGGCGCGCTGGTGACGCAGGTGCGCGACGATATTTATCTCATCGACGTCATTGGCCGCGCCCGCGAGGACGAGCGCGCCTCGATCGAAACCCTGCAAAACCTGCAATTGCCGGCTTCGAACGGCCAGTCGGCGCCGCTCGCGGCGGTGACGCGCTTCAGCTACGGCCTCGAACAGCCGGTGATCTGGCGCCGCGCGCGCCAGCCCACCGTAACCATCAAGGTCGGCATCGAGGATAATGTGCAGGCGGCGACCGTGGTCGACGAACTCGCGCCCGCGGTCCAGAAATTCGCCGAAACCCTGCCGCCCTTCTATCACGCCGTGGTCGGCGGCGCGGTCGAGGAAAGCGCCAAGGCGCAAGGGCCGATCGCCGAGGTCATGCCCTTGATGCTGTTCATCATGGCGACGATCCTGATGATCCAGCTGCAAAGTTTTTCGCGGCTGTTTCTGGTCTTCGCCGTTGCGCCGCTGGCGGTCATCGGCGTCGTCGCGGCTCTGCTGCCGAGTCATTCGCCGATGGGCTTCGTCGCCATTCTCGGCATTCTCGCGCTGATCGGCATATTGATCCGCAATTCGGTGATTCTGATCATCCAGATCGAAACCCTGCTGGGCGAAGGCAAGCCGCCCTGGCAAGCCGTCCATGAGGCGACCGAACACCGGATGCGGCCGATCATGCTGACCGCCGCCGCCGCGACCCTGGCGCTGATTCCGATCTCGCACGAGATCTTCTGGGGGCCGATGGCCTATGCGATGATGGGCGGCATCGTCATCGGCACGGCGCTGACGCTGTTGTTCCTGCCGGCGCTCTATGTCGCCTGGTTCCGCATTCCGGCGCCGCAATCGGGCGCCGAGCCGGGCTCTGGACATGGAGGCGAACCGGGGCCACATGCGCTCCTCAAGCCCGCGGACTAGGAGGCGCGGCCCATGGCGCGCGAAAATTTCTGGGCATGGCTTTCCGGCGGCCTCGGCGTCGCGCTGTTCGCGGCGGCCTTGGCGCTTTGGGTCCTGTATGGCCCGCTGGTATTCATCGACGCCCTGACCTCGGTCTGGACCTGTCTCTGACCTCTTTTGCGAGTTTCGCATGGCCGCCCCGACAAAATCGTCCGAGTCGAAAACCCCGCGCGCGCTGCTGCTGGGTCTGGCGGCCCTCGCCGTGGTCCTCGCCGCCCTCGCCATCGGCCTTGGGTCGCTGGGCGGCGGCAAGCCGGGGGCAGGTTCTTCGTCCCCGGCGGGGATCGGCGGCCCGTTCCGGCTGGAGACGGGCGGCGGGCGCATCGTCACCGACGCCGATGTCCGGGGCGCGCCTTATCTGGCATTCTTCGGCTACACCCATTGCCCCGACGTCTGCCCGACGACGCTGTTCCAGATCTCGGAAGTATTGCGCGCGCTGGGGCCCGACGCGAAAATCAAGGCGCTGTTCATCACCGTCGACCCAGAGCGCGACACGCCGGAACTGATGCAGCGCTATGCCGAAAATTTCGATCCGCGAATCGTCGGTCTGTCGGGCGACCGCGCGGCAATCGACAAGGTTCTGGCCGGTTTTCGCGTCTACGCGCGCAAGGCGGCCGGCGCCAACGGCGACTACACGATGGACCATAGCGCTGTGATCTATCTGATGGACCGCTACGGCAAATTCGTGCGCGCGTTCAATCTGGAACGGGCGCCGGAACAGGCGGCGGCGGAATTGAAACCGCTGCTTTGATTCAACCCCGCATCGATTTGCTTTCACGCGCGGACAGGCCCGCGCGTGAAACGGATTCCGGTTCGCCCGGGCGCCCTTGCCGGAGCGGCCAAGCCCGGCATTGGCCCGAATATTACGCCTCGCGCAAGGCCTTGTTGCGGCGGTTCGCGACGAAACCGAGCCCGATGAAGCCGAGGAACATGGTCGCCCAGGTGGCGGGCTCCGGCACCGCCGCTACCTGTTGGGCCACAAAGGTAACGCCAAATGGCGTCAGGTCCGCGTCGGTGAAGCCGAAGACGAAAAACTGGTTCGGATTGTCGAGGGTCTGGCCGTTATAGCTGACCTGAGACAGGAAATCATTGTCATTGGCGACATAGAGCGTGTGCTCGATCTGGCCGTTGACCACAACATCCTGTCCAAAAGCCAGACCTTCGATCTTGGCGGGTATTTCCTGCCCGGGGATGCCCGCCCCGACGAGCGCCGCGACGATGTCGAGGAAAGGGCCCTGCTTGCCGATTGCGGCATTCTTCAGGGCGCTTCCGGAGAGGCTGGACACCTCGGTGGCGTTGGCGGTGTCGATGACGAACAGCTGCTTGACCACGGCCACGCTGCCGTCGCCGCGACCCTTGCCATCCCGCTCATCGACCAGGAACTGGTGGTCGTTGAGCGCGACGATCTCGCTCACGCCCGTACCGGTAGTGAGGTTATAGGCGAATTCCTTCGTGGTTCCGCTCGCGATGTCGATGGTGACGATGCGGACCGTCTTCTTGCTGGCGCTGATGGCGACGTCCTGGATCAGCGGCGCCTGCACGATGCCGACCAGCGTCTTGCCGTCCGGCGTAAGGGCGAGGCCCTCCATGCCCTTGTTGTCGGTGCGGCCAATGGTGTTGCTGGCGGTCTCCACCGCGCCCTGCGGCGCCTTGACCGCGACGTAGAGATTGGCCGGCAGGGTGAAGGTCTTGATCAACTCGCCCGTCGAGCGGTTGAACTGGCGGACATAGGGACCGTATTCGTCGGAAATGAACACCGACCGGCCGTCGTTGGAGACGCGGATCGATTCGGGGTCCAGGCGCGCGTCGGTGGCGGCGTCGGATTTGCCGGGGCCGAAATTATCCGAACGGCCGCTGAAATAATTCCTCCCGGCAGAGTTCTGCGACGGAACGCCCGAACCGACGCCGAGGCCGGTCCCCGTGCCATAATTCAGCGCGGTCGGGCTCGACAGCAGGGTCGTGCGGTTCAGGACCGCCGTCAGGTTGAAGGGAAGCGCGCCGCCCGGATTGGCCGTCAGGTTCATGGTCACTGTCTGGAAGCGGCTGATGTAGGAGGTGGTGTTGTCGAGGGCTGAATTATAGGACAGGGCGTTGGGGCCGCGATCGGGCAGGGCAAGGAACGTATTGCCGCCTGCATAAGCGAGGCCGGATCCCAGGCCGCCGAGAACATTGCCCGGCACTCCGCTTTCGAGGGCGCCCGTCAGACCCGACAGATCGGTCGTTCCGGGCAATGTGCCGATGGCCAGCAGGCTTACGCCCGCCTGAGCCGGCGCGGCGGAAATTGCGGACAGGAGCAAAAGGGCCTTGAGAGCAGAGGTGCGCACGATTCGAGTCTCCGGGTTAAAGATTACCGATCGTTAATCTCTGCTGACCTTAAGTGACATAACGATGACAATTTGGCGGCTCGTCTCCGACGGCCAAGCGGCTGTAAGCGACGCGGATAATGTTTGGCGTCAATAAGAATTTTAGAAACAATGAACTGCAGCCCCGATCCGATTCAGTCGGATTAAAAGGTTCCAAATAGGAATTCCCGCCGACAAGGGACCGCGTACACAAAATCCCTCGATCAAACAAAAAAGGGCGGCTCTCGCGAGCCGCCCCTCCGAAAAGCGCCTTGTCAGTTGCCCGCACCCTTGGCCGCCGCTTCCGCCGCCTCCATCTTCCTCTGCATTTCCGCCTTGACGGCTTCGAGATTGAAACTCGCGCCGCGCTGCATCGGCGGGAATTCGATAAAGGTCTGGAGTTCCTTGCCGATCAGCTGCTGGACGAAGACGAAGCGCCAGAACTGGAACTTGAACCAGTCGAAATATTGCTGTCCGCCTTCCTTGGTGCCGTTGTTTGGCCAGCCGGTGCGCTCGAACGGATCGAGGCGCAGGTTGGTGATATAGGGCACGTCCGGCCGGGTCTTTTCGCCGAGCCAGCCGGCGGGCTGGTCGATGAAGCGGTATTTGTAGTCGTCGATGCGCACCGCGCCGACCGTGCTTTCGCCGAGATAGAAGATCTCGTGGCGCGCCGACGGCCCCTTGCCGGTAAGGGCGGCGAGCTGGTTATAGCCGTCGAGATGGTTCTTGTAGGTGCGCCCGCCGAGGGTCTTGCCCTTCAGCAATTCCTCGGTGATGTCCGGATTGCCGGCGATGGCGGAAAAAGTCGGCAGCCAGTCGAGACCGGAGAATATGCCGTTTTGAACCGAACCCGCCGGCACATGGCCGGGCCAGCGCACCAGCGCCGGGACGCGGAAACCGCCTTCGAGCACGGTGCCCTTGGACTGCGCAAAAGGCGTCTGGCCGCCATCGGGCCAAGTGAAGACTTCCGTGCCATTGTCGGTGGTGAAGACGACGATGGTGTTGTCGTCCTCGCCGAGATCCTTGATCTTCTTCATCACCAGTCCGACGTCGTCGTCGAGTTGCGCCATGCCGGCTTCTTCTTCTGACCAGCCGTTCACCGAATTGCGCATCGCCTCATATTTGGGAGAGAGATGGGTCACGATGTGCATGCGCGTCGGGTTGAGCCAGACGAAAAACGGTTTTTTGGCCTTTTTCGCCTTCTCGATGAATTCGAGGGCGAGATCGCGAATCTCGTCGTCCACCGTTTCCATGCGCTTCGGGAACAGCGGCCCGGCGTCCTCGATCCTCTGCTTGCCGATTTTGCCCCAGCGCGGCTGCTCCGTCGGGTCGTCGACATCGGTCGCCCAGCTGTGGATCATGTTGCGCGGGCCGACGACGTTGAGCAGTTCCTGCGGATAATTGGGATGCGCCGGGTCTTCCATGGCGTCGAGGTGATAGAGGTAGCCGAAGAATTCGTCGAAGCCATGCACGGTCGGCAGGAATTCGTTCAGATCGCCCAGATGGTTCTTGCCGAACTGGCCGGTGGCGTAACCCAGCGACTTCAGCACCGTGGCGGTGGTCACCGCCTCGGCGGGAATCCCGATCTTGGCGCCGGCCTGGCCGACCGTGGTCATGCCGGTGCGGATCGGCAATTGCCCGGTGATGAAATTGGCGCGGCCCGCCGTGCAGCTGGCCTCGGCGTAGTAATCGGTGAACAGCATGCCCTCTTTGGCGATCTGGTCCAGATTGGGCGTGCGTCCCGCCATCATGCCGCGATGATAGGCGCCGATGTTCCACATGCCGATATCGTCGCCCATGATGACGAGGATATTGGGCTTTTTCTCCTCGGCCGCGGAAGCCGGCGCCGGCGCGGCCGCCGCCAGCAGCATTGCCGCCCCCAAAAATGTGAACGATCTCAACAAACGCATCGCTTCCTCCCTGTTAGCGAATGAGTGCCGAAAATTTCCGTTTGCCGCCGTCGGCTTTTTGAGGTGGACCAAGGCGGTCGGAGCGGCATCATGCACGCTCCGCCGACCGGCACAATCGCGTCTTGACGGTTATCCGCGTGAAAAAACAGCGTAAAGCCGTGGCGTCCCCGAAAAACGCCCAGCCGCCTTCAATAAATTCCGACCGGAAAATATTTCAGATAAAGCTCGGTCATCACGCCGCGTTCGTCGAGCCTTTGCAGCGCCCAGTTCAGCGCCAGCCTGAGCGCGTCGTCGTCGCGCCGCACCCCGATGCCGACGCCCTCGCCGAAGAACCTCGGCTCCAGATAAGGCCCGCCCTGAAAAGCGCAGCAGCCGGGGTTGCGTTGCGCGTTGATCCAGATCGCCAGACCGATCGCATCGTCGAAGGCGAGTTCGAATTGCCCGGCGAGCAGAGCCGCCATCAATTGCTCCCGGTCGGGAAAAGGCACGAGCGTCACGCCGGGAAAAAACGCACGCAAAAAGGCTTCTTGGGCGCTGCCGCCCAAAACCCCGATGGTCGCGCCGCGCAAACCCTCCGGCCGCGCGTCGAAACTTTTCGTACCCGCAACGGCGACGAAACGCGCCGGGGTCAGGTAATAGGGCGCGGTGAAACGCGCCCGGTCGCGTGTCGCCGCCGTTTCCTTGAGCGAGGCGACGATGGCGTCGCCCTCCTTCGCCTCCAGCGCGTCGATGAGATTGTCCCAGCGGCGCGGCTGGATGGTGCAGGAGATTTTCAACTCCTCGCAAAGCGCCCGCGCCAGATCGATATTATAGCCGGCGAGCGCGCCGTCGGCGCCCAGAAATTCGAACGGCGGATAATCGTCGGCGGTGAGAAAGCGGATCGGCCTGAGCGTCGCCGGATCAGGCGCAACCGCACGGTTGTTCGGATCGAACAAACTCGGAATGAATAGATTTGGCGTTGCCTGGTTTTCCGGGTCTTTTTCGGCCGCTATGCAACCGCTGGATTGCAGAACCCAAAAAAACATCAGGATAAGCAGACTCGCCTTGGCCCAAGCCGGTATTTGGCGGTTATAGTAGCCGCGCATTGCCTTTTTCACCCTTCGATTCCGTCTCGCTCATGCGTTCCGTTTCTTTATATAGAATCGCCGAGAATTGCGAAGCGGCCGAGTGGCCGGGAGAATTGCTGCCGCCGGAAGTGGCGTTTCTGAGCGAGGCGGATGTCCCGCGAAAAGCCCTGCAATGGGCGGCGCTATGCGCCCGGGAACAGGGCGTCGGCGCGGAGGAAGCGCTGATCGCCGAGGGACTGATCGAAGAGAGCGCCTATTACCGGGCGCTGGCGTCAAGGCTGAACTGCCCTTTCATCGAACGCGCGATGGTGCTGGCGCCCGGCTTCGATTACCGCGCGGCGCTGCGCGCCAGCGTCGCGCGCGCCGACCCAAACGCAGAAAAATTCGACTGGCTGATGGCGCCGCGCGGCAAACAGGTCGTCAATCTTTTGCGCCTCGCCGACACGCCTGGGGCGTGGGGCCGCATCGCCGTCTGCGCGCCGAAATTCTTTTCCGCGCTGGTGCGAGCCAAGGGCCGCCGCGCCCTGTCGGAGGACGCGAGCTTCGCCCTGCCGCGCGCAGACGCCCGCCTCAGCGCCAGCGCGCCGCAAGTGCGCCGGAGCAATTTTTTCGCCATCGCGCTGATCCTCGCGGTGCTGGCGGGAATGTTTGCGAGCGAGCCGCGCCTGTTCGCCGTTTCGTCGCTGTTGCTGTCGCTGCTGTTTTTCGGCGGCATTTACGTGCGCTCCTGCGCGATAGCCGCGCATTTACTGCGCGCGCCGCCGCCGCCGCGTCGCTTGAGCGAGCGCGCGCTGCCGACCTATACGATCATCGCGCCGATGTACCGCGAGGCGAGTGTGGCGGCGCAGTTCGTCGCCGCGCTCAAGGCGCTCGACTATCCGGCGGCAAAACTCGACGTCAAGCTCGTGCTCGAGGCCGACGATTTTGAAACGTCGGCGGCGCTGCGGGCGGCGGGCCTCGCGCCGAACATGGAAATCGTGGTCGCGCCGCCCGGCGCGCCTAAAACCAAGCCGCGCGCGCTCAATGTCGCCTTGCCGCTGGCGCGCGGTCGATTGCTGACGATTTTCGACGCCGAAGACCGGCCCGAGCCCGATCAATTGCGCGTCGCCGCCGAGGCTTACGCGGCGGCGGGGCCGCGCGTCGCCTGCCTTCAGGCCCGCCTCGCGGTGGATAATGGCGGCGACGGCTTTTTCGCCTATTTCTTCGCCATAAGCTATGCGGCGCTGTTCGATGTCGTCAATCCGGGCCTCGGCAGGCTCGGCATGCCGATGCCGCTCGGCGGCACGTCGAACCATTTCCGCACCGACCTGTTGCGCCGCGTGGCTGGCTGGGACGCCTGGAACGTCACCGAGGACGCCGATATCGGCCTGCGGCTGGCGCGTTTCGGCTACCGCGTCGAAACCATCGATTCCGCGACCTACGAGGACGCGCCGATAAATTTTTCCGACTGGCTGGGGCAGCGAACGCGCTGGATGAAGGGGTGGATGCAGACTTTGGCGGTGTTCCTGCGCACGCCGCGCCGCAATATCCGCAAAATGGGCCTGTTCGAGGCCTTTTCCGCGCTTTGCGCGATGACGAGCCTGATCGCCGGCCCCTTGTTCGGCCCGTTCTATGTCGTCCGCCTGATCCGCGACCTGTGGTTCGGCGACCTGCTTGCGCCGCAAGACCCCGAGCGCCTGATACTCGACAGCTTCAGCCTCGGCATCGTCCTGTTCGGCGCGCTGGTTTTCGTCACGCCGAACTTGATCGGCATGAGGCGGCGGAATTTGAGCGCCTCGCCGGTCCTGCTGCTGGCGCCCGTCTATTTGCTGGCGCTCAGTTTCGCCGCCTGGCGCGCCCTCTGGGAATGGACGCGCCAGCCTTTTGTATGGACCAAGACCAGCCACCTGCCGCGCCAACGGTTCCGCCCGATCCCGGACCCGATCAGGGGGCGACGGCCTTGAGGAATTTGCCCGCCAGGGCGTCGGCGATCAGCGCCCGGGTGTTGTCGACGCCATAAAGCGCGATGAAAGAGCCGAAGCGCGGGCCGCGATCTTCGCCGAGCAGCACCTGATAGAGCATGTTGAACCAGTCGTTCGATACGCCGGGCCGTTCCGGCGTCGCGCCCTTGGCGGATAAATTCTGATAGCGCGGGATCGGCCGCGCCACGTCGTAAAGCAGGGTCTGCGCCTGTTCGGCGCTGGCGCCTTGCGGCAGGGCGGCGAGCCCCTCGCCAAGCTTTTCCAGCGCCGCCCGCTCCACTTCGTCGGCCGCGCGAAAAACCTTCTTCGGCCGCACGAAATCGCGGAAATAGGCCACGGCGTAACCGATCATCGCGTCGAGGCGCGGGAATTTCTCCGGGCTGGCGTCGGGCGCATAGCGGCGCAGGAAGCCCCACAGCACCGCAGGGTCTTCGCTATTGGCCACCGCCGCCAGATTGAGCAGCATGGCGAAGGAAATCGCGGTCTTTCCGGCCTCGCCGTCCTCGCCGTCGCCGCGATGGATGAACTCGGGCGCCGGCGGTTCGCCGGCATGAATGTGCCAGACCGGATTGCCGAGCCGCAATTTCCAGTCCTGGCGCGGATAGGCGTCGAGAAAGGCCAGATATTCGTCCACGGCGCGCGGAATCACGTCGAAATAGAGTTTTTTGGCCTCGCGGGGCTTCCAGTACATGAAGAACGACAGGCTTTCGGGACTGGCGTAGCGCAGCCATTCGTCGATGGTCAGGCCATTGCCCCGCGATTTCGATATTTTCTGGCCGTTCTCGTCGAGGAAGAGTTCGTAGTTGAAACCTTCCGGCGGCGCGCCGTCGAGCGCGCGGGCGATCTCGCCCGACAGCTTGACCGAATCGATCAGGTCCTTGCCGGCCATTTCGTAATCGACGCCAAGCGCGCACCAGCGCATCGCCCAGTCGGGCTTCCATTGCAGCTTGCACTGGCCGCCGGTCACCGGCGTCTCGAATTTTTCGCCCGTATCGGGGTCGCGCCAGACCAACAGCCCCCGCGCCACATCGATCTCGTCGAGCGGAACCTGCATGACGACGCCGGTGCGCGGATGAATCGGCAGGAAGGGCGCATAGGAGGCCGCGCGCTCGGCGCGCAGCGAAGGCAGCATGATTTTTTGCACTTTTTCATACCGCGCCAACACTTTCAGCAAGGTCGCGTCGAACCGGCCGGATTGATAATATGCGGTCGCCGACGCGAATTCGTAATCGAAGCCGAAGGCGTCGAGAAAGGCGCGCAACCGCGCGTTGTTATGTGCGCCAAAGCTCGAATATTCGCCAAATGGATCGGGAACCTGGGTCAAGGGCTTGCCCAGATGCGCCGCGACCAGATCCTTGTTGGGAATATTTTCGGGCACTTTCCGCAATCCGTCGAGATCGTCGGAAAAGGCCAGCAGCCGCGTCGGGATGGCGTCGCCGGTCAGGGTGCGGAAGGCGTGGCGCACCATGGTGGTGCGCGCGACTTCGCCGAACGTGCCGATATGCGGCAGGCCCGAAGGACCATAGCCGGTCTCGAACAGCACCTGTTTCTGGCCGGTGCGCTCGATCCTCGCCACAAGTTTCTTCGCTTCCTCGAACGGCCAGGCGGTCGATTGGCGGGCGAATGCGGCGAGGTCGGGCAGGTTTTGCGTCATTCCGGCTGGTTTTCGGCGAAAAAGCTCCGCCGCCTCCATTTCAAAGGGTGAGAGCCGAAGGTTTTAGCTTCTGCGCAGCGACAAAACCAGCATTTCCAGGCCAATGGCCGGCAATTTGCCGCGATTCCCGCATCGCGGCCACGCTCGCGTCTGGCGCCGTGGCGAGAAAAATGCGTAAATCCGGGGTTGACGCGGGGGATGCGGCTTGGCTCTGATCTATAAAATCTTGACGGCGCAGGAATGGGAGGCGGCGCTCGTCGAAGGCGTTTTTGCCGGTTCAGGCGTCGATCTCGCCGACGGCTTCATCCATTTCTCGACGCGCGCGCAAGTCGAGGAGACGGCGGCGAAGTATTTTTTTGGCCGCCCCGGCCTGCTGCTGGTCGGCGTCGAGGAGGAAATTTTGGGCGAAAAACTGGTCTATGAGATTTCGCGCGGCGGCGCCCCCTTCCCGCATCTTTACGGCCCGCTGCCGACCGCGCTGGCGGTGACAAAAATTCCCCTGCCGCTTCGCGCCGACGGCGCGCCCGATTTTTCCGGAATTTTCACATGATGGGTTTTTTCGATTCCGTCGCCTTGCCGATGCTTCATGCGGTCCAGGCCGAGCGCGCGCATAATCTGACGGTTTTCGCCTTGCGCTATTTTCCGCTGCCGCCGGCGCCGGTCGATGACGACATTCTCGCGCAAAATGTTTTCGGACTGGATTTTGTCAATCCGGTCGGCATGGCCGCCGGTTTCGACAAGGACGCCCGCGTTCCCGACGCTTTGCTGCAACTCGGTTTCGGCTTTGCCGAGGTCGGCACGCTGACGCCGCTCCCTCAAGTTGGCAATGCAAAACCGCGGCTGTTCCGGCTGCATGAGGATCGCGGCGTCATCAACCGTTTCGGCTTTAACAACCAGGGCCACGCGGCGGCGCGCGATAGGCTGCTGGCGCGCAGCGCCAAAGGCGGGGTGGTCGGGGTCAATATAGGCGCCAACAAGGAGGCGACCGACCGAGCCGCCGATTATGTCGCCGGCATCTGGGCTTTCGCCGATCTGGCCAGCTATTTCACGATAAATGTCTCCTCGCCCAACACGCCCGGCCTGCGCAATCTGCAACAGGCCGGCGCGCTCGACGACCTGCTCGCCCGTGTGCTGGAGGCGCGCGACGAGGCGGCGGAGACCCTGCCGCGCCGTCCGGTGCTGCTCAAAATCGCCCCCGACCTGACGCTCAAGGAACTCGACGGCGTGGTGCGGGTCGCCCGCGCGAAAAACATCGACGGCGTGATCGTCTCCAACACCACCTCGTCGCGTCCCGATACAATGCGCGACGATGCGCAAAGCGAGATCGGCGGCCTTTCGGGCGCGCCCTTGTTCGCGCTCTCGACGCACATGCTGGCGCAGACCTTTTTACGGGTCGAAAAGCAATTCCCGCTGATCGGCGTCGGCGGCGTCGACAGCCCGGAAGCCGCCTGGGCCAAGATCGAGGCGGGCGCGACGCTGATCCAGCTCTATTCGGCGCTGGTTTACGAGGGCATGGGCCTGATCGAACGCATCAAGGCCGGACTGGCCGCGCATCTGCGCGCGCGGGGCATGAGCCAGATCGAGGAGGCGGTGGGGACGGGGGTCGCGGACTGGATTTGAGAGGATGAAAACCGGGCGTTGGGCGCCGACCGCAGACTGCAATCGCAAACTGGCGCCAGGAGGTCCAACGCTTCGCGAAGGCTATTTCAATGATCCGGAGGCTTTCGTGAAAGATATCGTCACGCTCATGCCTTTCCCCGGCGATGACGTCACGGCCACTTTCGCCGATGCGTTTTGCCTCAAGGACTGGACGATGATCGCGCCGAGTTTTCCGGGCTTCGGCCAGACCACGCCTTCAGGCAGACCGACGCCATCGTCGGCAACAACAATTTGGCAACCGCGGTCGTCGATCAGGCTGTGAAGTTTGATGGCGCCTCCATCGCGCCCGACGAAGGCGTGCTTCAGCGCGTTGGTCAGCAATTCATTCACGACAAGTCCAGCCGGCATGGCCACGTTTACCGATGCGGGCCACGTATCGAGTTTGATGTCGAGACGAATGCCTTCGGTGGCGTGGGCCTGGATGACCGACGTCGCTATCTGTCCGAGATAGGCCCCAAGGTCGACGGTGTCATTGGCATTTTCTTGCGAAAGGGCGTCGTACAAAACGGCCAGCGCGTGAATCCTGCCGGCAAGCCTGTCGAAGCTTTGGACAATCGCGTCGTCGGGCGCCTTGCGCGCCTCCATCCGGATCAAGGCCGTGATCAACTGGAGATTGTTTTTGACGCGGTGTTGCAGTTCGCGAAGAAGAACATCGTTTCCCGGCAACGCCTTCGCCTTCGCCTGCGGCTCGCCGACGGCGGCGCGCGACACGCTTGCAAGTGCGACAAGACGGAATATCGGCTTCCCGGTCTCGTCTTCGATTGTATTGGACCAGGCGTCCACATTCACCGATCCGGCATCATGCTCGATGATGAATTCGCCGATATATTCCTCATCGTCTCTTACCGCATCGCTCAATTTTCGGTTGTCGTCGTCGGCGGCGGCGACCCCGGGCAGGGTTCGCCAGCTCTTGCCTTCAATTTCTGCGACAGATTTACCCGTCAGCCTTTCGAATTCCAGGTTGGCATAGGTGACGGTTTCGGAAGGATGGAGTTCCGAAACGGCGATGGCCACCGGCACGTGGTCGAGGAACTGCTTGAACCGGTCACTTTCCAGCGCCTCGGCCAGATGATCGGTGTCGAGCAGTTCCTTAACCCTCTTGGCGTCCCTGCCTGTCATCGCATGTCCCTTTTTTTGCCCTCTGCGAGCCCAAAAGGATCCGCCGGTCTATTCCATGCGCCTGAAATCGCAGGGTTTCGCCCTTCGATGCCGGACATGGACCCATGTCGGTGAATGCCCGCATCTGGTCATGCGAATGACCGGGTCATGACGCCCGAGCTGACATCCGCGCGCTTGAACCAAACGAAAGCGCCTGGATGCCCAACTGCGGACCATTCTGAAATTTCGCCGGCGGCAAACAGGGCGTGCAACCGTCAATTTATGCTATTTTTTGAATAGAGCATATTTCCGACAATTTGGAGACTTTTCGCAAGAGAATATATATTAAAAAAATAACTGGCGCGTCCGGACAAATTTTGTTCACCGAAAACGCTCGAGTTCGCGTTTTGAAGTTTTATCCGCCAGAGCATTTTCCGATCCGATTGAACGGAAAAGGGGTTCTAGTTACTTTTTTTACGTTTTTTCTGCATGCGAACCGGCATCCGCTTCGCTGGAAAACACTCAAACGCGGACCTTCGGTTCGCTCGAACAGGGTTCCGCTTCGCTTGGGCCGCTCCCACGGTTCGCCGTCCCGACCCGCATCGGCAGCAGCGGCGGTCGGCGCAAAGGCGCGCTTTTCGATCGGTCGGCGCCGGCGTCATCGTGGCTCCGACTCCGGTCATGGGACCGCCGTTCGCCGATTGACTTCAAGCCGGTCGATCGCCAATCTTGGCGGGAGCGAGTAACGGCAGCCTGGAGATTTCAATGAAATTTTCTCGAGAGGATGTCACGTTCACCTCCCATGGCGCCGCGCTTCGGGGATGGCTGTATCGACCGGAAGGCGACACGCCGAAGCCGGGCGTCGTGATGGCGCACGGGCTCACGGCCGTGCGCGAGATGTTTCTCGATCTTTACGCCGAAGCTTTTGCCTGCGCAGGATTCATGACGCTCGTTTATGACCACTTCGGTTTTGGCGTCAGCGATGGCGAGCCCCGTCAGTCTCCTGCGCCGAGCTTGCAATTGGAGGGTTATCGCGACGCCATCGCGTGGTTGCGCCGCCAATCCGGAGTCGACCCCGACCGCATCGGAGTTTGGGGTTCGAGTTATTCCGGCGGACAAGTGATCATGCTTGCGGCGGAGCCTCTGCCGATCCGTTGCGCCGTCGCCCAGGTTCCCGGCTTCAGCATGGGCGGATTGCAGCTTTCCGCGGCAACGGTCGCAGAAATCACCGCCGCCATTCAGAATGGACGTCTCGACGATGTCATTCCAGCCGCCACGGCCACTGCCGACGGGCTCGGCATCATGTATCAGGATGACGCGCATGACTGGTTCACTCGGGTCAGCAGGGAGCGGGCGCCGACCTGGCGCAACGAGGTCAGAATTGGCGCCCTCACGGAGCCCTTCGAGCCCATCGACTTCCTGGTCAGGACCCGAATCCCGCTGCGCTGCATTGTCGCGCCCGATGACAGACTCACGCCGCCGGACGAAGGGATCAAGATCGCGGCGACGGTCCCGTTGATCGACCTTGTCCAGATCTCCGGCGGCCACTTTACCGCTTACGAAGCCGGTTTTGACGAAAGCGCTCGCCTTGCTGTCGATTGGTTCGCAAGGCATTTGGCGGATTAGCGTTTTTGCGAAGCAGCGCTTATGGGCAAGCTTTGCAGCCGAATCCCGCAATGGCCGCCGAAATTCCTGTTTTTGAGCAGGTCGGCGCCGGTCGCCGTAGCACCCTTCAGGCCGAAACCCGCCGCGAAAAAGCCTCAGCCCTCGCGCGCAAAACATTTTCGATGAACAGGCGCGCGCTTTCCGGCCAGGTATAACGCAAGGCGTGATCGCGGCAGTTTTCGCGCGACAGTTTCAACGCGCCGAGGCAGGCGGCGCGCAAGTCCTCGTCGAGCACGCCGATGCGCGGATCGGTGACGATATCGACCGGGCCGGGAACGGGGAAGGCGGCGACCGGCGCGCCGCAGGCCAAAGCCTCCAGCATGACATTGCCAAACGTGTCGGTGCGGCTGGGGAAGACGAAGACATCGGCGGCGGAATAAAAACCCGCCAGTTTTTCGCGCGGTTTCACGCCGACGAAACAGGCGTCTGGAAACCTCTCCTGCAACGGCGCGCGCGCCGGGCCGTCGCCGACGACGATTTTCGAGCCCGGCAGGTCGAGCGCCAGAAAGGCCTCGATGTTCTTCTCCGGCGCCACCCGGCCGCAATAGAGGAAGAACGGGCGCGCCAGGTTTTTCAGTTCCGCCGGCAGTTCCGCCACGGGCCGGAACATTTGCTCGTCGACGCCGCGCGGCCACAGCATCGGCCGCTGGAACCCCCTCGCGTGAAGATCGTCGGCGAGCGTCTGGGTGGCGACCATCAGGCCGGCGCCGCCCTGATGGAAATGGCGCAGCGCCGCATAGGACCAAGCGGCGGGGATCGGCCAGCGCGCCTCGACATATTCCGGGAAACGGGTGTGGTAGCTCGTCGTGAATAGTTCGCCGTTGCGCGGACACCAATAGCTGGCGGCGACGCCGAGCGGCCCCTCGGTGGCGATATGAATATGATCGGGCCGATGCGCGCGGATGAGTTCGCCGACCGCCTTGGGGCTGGTCAGCGCCAGCCGGATTTCGGGATAGGACGGCGCGGCGATGGTGTGGAACCGGTCCGGGCCGATGGCGACGAATTCATGGCCGAGCTTTTCGCCGGCGGCCATCAGGTTGGCGAGGGTGATGGCGACGCCATTGACCTGGGGGCGCCATGCGTCGGTGACGATGCAAATTTTCATGGCGGGAGAGTTTCAGACCGATATGACCGAAATAATAAGCCCGGATGGCCGTCTCATGAAACCGTCAGGAATCCGCAGGATTTTTGCAATCTGTGGCCATCCGGCATACCTAATTATTTGCGCGACCGCATGTTCAGCAGCCTTAGCGCGACCCACAGCGGCACGACGATCGCCGCCCCCGCCAGCACATATTCGGCAATGTCGCGAATCGCGTCGAAGCCCGCATCCCAGAAGCGCCGGACGATGTTGCGCAGGCCAAACAGCACGTCGACGGGCCGGATGTCGAGCCAGACCAGGAAAAAACCGACGATCAGAGACACGATCAACAGGCGGACCAGCACGGCCGTCGGCGAGCCACCGAGAAAATTCTCCAGTTCGCTCGGCGCCGGCTGGCGTCCGGCGGCGAGATCGGCCTCGCGGGGCTCGAAAGGGTGGCGCGAGGGGGGGGTGTCCTGGCTCATGTCGAAATCCTTGCCGCAGGAAGTGGATTATAACGGCGCCGCCGGACGCTTGTCGCCGCTGGAGTCGCGGAAAATCTGCATCATCCTGCGCAAGAAGCGTTCTGCCCGGTCGAGAGCGCGGTCGAAGCGGCGCTCCTCCTCGTCGGGCGCCGGCTTGGCGCCTTGCGCTGCGTCAGCGTTTTGCGCCGATTTGGGCGCCTGCCCTTTAAAGGCGGCGTTTTCCCTGGCCAGCCGGTCGATTTCCGCCTCCAGCGCCGCGCGCTCGTCGGCGCTGGCGCGGCACTGCGCCTGACCGGCGTTGAGCGTGCAGAGCGAAACCTGTCCGCTGCGGGTGTCGAGCCGCAAAAACCCTTCGGCGACCGGGGTCATGACGAAACGGCCATTGGCGGCGTCGCCGGCCTTTTCGGGCTGCGCTTGCTCAGGCGGGGTTTGCGCAGGATTTGTGGTCTCGGCGCAGGCGGCAAAACCGCAACCGAGCGTGACGAGCAGGGTCGCGCAGGCCTGCGGCCGGGCGCGCCGAATGAGGGGAGGGAGCGAAGCCAAAGCCATGTTCGACCCCTTGTCCGTCGTAGGCAGGAAAATCAATCGCCGGAAAGCCCGCCATTGCCGGCGCCGCTCATCGCCTCGATTCGCGCGGCGGCGATCACCGCCTGGGTGCGGCTCTCCACGCCGAGTTTCTGCAAGATGGCGGAGACATGTGCCTTGACCGTGGCTTCGGAAACCGAAAGCTCATAGGCGATCTGCTTGTTGAGCAGGCCCTCCGAGAGCATCATCAGCACGCGCACCTGCTGGGGCGTCAGCGAAGCCAGACGGCGCACGCTGTCGACGGTGTCGCGGTCGGCCGGACCATGCAGATCGACATCGGCGGGCACCCAGACCTCGCCCGCGAGCACCGAGCGAATGGCGCCCTGCATGGTCTCCATGTCGGTACTCTTGGGGATGAAGCCCGAGGCGCCGAAATCGATGCACAGGCGGATGACGTTGCGTTCCTCGTGACCGGAGACGACAACGACCGGAGCGCCGGGATATTGCGCGCGCAACACCATCAGCCCGGAAAAGCCGCGCACGCCCGGCATGGCGAGATCGAGCAGGACGAGATCGACTTCCAGCTTGCCTTCGAGCGCCTTGATCACTTCCGCGAGACTGCCGCATTCGATGATCTCAACTCCCGCCACGGCATTGGCTACGGCCTGTCTCAAGGCGCCCCTCACGAGCGGATGATCGTCGGCGATCAAAATACGCGTCAACTGCTGCTCCACGCTGCCTCCCAGTTCAGGTCCAAAACCGGTTTATGCCAAAAATGGGCCAAGGCCAAAACCGCGTTCGGGCCGGAACCGTTGGGATATTTCCTTGACCTTGACGCAGGAGCCCCGCGATTCGGTCAAAGGAGTTGTCAATTGTACTTCTTTCGATTTTATACTCAAGTCGAATGCGCGCAAGTCCATGACTTTCGTCATCGCAGGGTTGCAAAAAGCTTGTAGCTTTTGCTCCCGCGCGTGCGGCCCGCGAGCGCCCGCTCAGATCGCAAATTGCGGCGCCGGGGCGCCCGAGGCGTTGAGATTGCGCCAGCGCGCCAGCGCCAGCAGCGGGAAATAGGCCTGATAGCCGTGATAGTGCAGATAGAACATGCGCGGGAAGCCCGTGCCGGTATAGATTTCGTCGCGCCAGAGCCCGTCGCCGCGCTGGTTGGCGAGGAGCCAGTCGGCCGCGCGCCGGGCGCTGTCCGAGGCCGCCTCGCCCGCCGCGCAAAAAGCCAGCAGCGCCCAGCCGGTTTGCGACGGCACACTTTTTCCGGCCGGCGCATAGCGGCGGTAAATATAGTCGTCGGTGGTTTCGCCGAAGCCGCCGTCCTGATTCTGAATCTGCCTGAGCCAGCGCAGCGCACGGTGGATGCATTCGTCCTGCGGCGGCAAGCCGGCCATGTTCAGGGCGATCAGCGCCGACCAGACGCCATAGATGTAATTGACGCCCCAGCGGCCATACCACGAACCGTCCGGCTCCTGCTCCGCCTTGATATAGGCGATCGCGCGCGCCTGCGCCGGATGATCGGAGGCATAGCCGCGCTGGGCGAGATAGCCGAGGCAGCGCGCGGTAACGTCGACGCAATCGGGATCGAGCATGGCGCCGTGATCGGCGAAGGGAATGCGGTTCAGATATTCCTTGTTATTGTCCTTGTCGTAGGCCGCAAAGCCGCCGCTCGATCCCTGCATCCCGATAATCCAGGCGTCGGCGCGGCGCAGGTCCGCGTCGCGGGCGGCGTCGCCGGCGCCCAAAGTCCTGTTGGCGCGGTCGAGCGCGCTCGCCACCATGGCGGTGTCATCGAGGTCGGGATAAAAGGGGTTGTTGAACTGGAAGGCCCAGCCTCCCGAAACCAGCCCCGGCTCCCGTTTGCGCCAGTCTCCCGGCGCGTCGATCTGTTTCGAGGCCAGCCAGTCCAGCGCGTCCTTCACCTCCGGCGGTTCGGCGCCCGCCTCCAGCAAGGCATGGATGGCGATGGCGGTGTCCCAGGTCGGCGACAGGCAGGGCTGGCAATAGACTTCCTCGCCCCGCTCCTGCAACAGCCGGTCGAGCGACTTGCGGCAGACCGCCTTGTCGGGATGGTCGTCGGGAAACCCCAGAGCGTCCATGGCCATCAGCGCGTTGGCCATGGCGGGGAAAATGCCGTTGAGCCCATCCTCGCCGTTGAGCCGCTCCAGCGTGAAGGCCAGCGCCGCGTCGATGGACTTCTGGCGCAACTTTGCGGGAATATGCGGCTCGGCCCAGTGCAGGGCGGTGTCCAGCCAGCCGAAAGCCTTGTCGATCCAGTTCTTGGGCCGGAAATAGGCGACATCGGCGGGGTTCTCTATGAACAATTCGGCGACGCCGATCTTTCCCGGATTGGCCGCGACCGGCTTTTTCGCCAACAGGATCAACAGCGGCGCGATCACCGTGCGCGACCAGGTGGCGATATTATACATGTTGAACGGGAACCACAGCGGCAGCAGGATGACCTCCACCGGCAGGGCCGGAAGCGCGCGAAAGGGGATCTGTCCAAACAGCGCCAGAGCGATGCGCGTGAACATATTGACCCGTTCCGCCCCGCCATGGGCGCGGATCCAGGCCCTCGCTTTGGCCATGGCCGGATCGTCGACCCCGGCGCCCGCCAGTTTCATCGCGTAATAAGCCTTGACCGTGCAGCTCAGGTTGCCCTCGCCTTCCGGGTAGAGCGGCCAGGAACCGTCCTCGCTCTGGATTCGACGGATATAAAGGACGATCCGGCGCTCCAGCTCAGGCTCCGGGCGCCCAAGAAAATGCAGCAGCATGATATATTCGGCGGGAATGGTGACGTCGGCCTCGAATTCGAAACACCACCAGCCGCCGGGGTCCATCTTGGCCAGCAGCGCTTCGCGCGCGGCAAGGATCGCCGAATCGAGCCTGTCCTGTAGCGGCGCGGCCCCTTGGGAGGCGTTTGCCGTCTTTTCCTTCGGCGCGATTTGGACGGCGGCGTCCTGCAGCATGATCGGTCCTTGCAACGAAACTCGGCCTTCGGCGGGCTGACAAGGCGGAGAGCTATAGGTTTTTTGGGTACAGGCCAAGTCCGAAGGCTTTTTTGCCTCGCCGGATAGGCGTTTCGGCGCATTTTCCGCGGAACGGAAACACGCCCCCCGCCCACGACAAGGCGCCAAATTCCCGCCCTCTCAAATGTTTGCGCGTTGTCTGAAACCGCGCGCGGATCAATACTCGCCTGTCAAATACCAAAATCGGGAGGTTGCATGTCCATTCGGCACATTGGCTTTCGGGCGCTCGCCGCCTGTTGTTTCGCAGCGCTTGTCCTTTGTTTCGAGGCGCTCGGTCTGGGCGCGGGATCGTCGGCGCGCGCGCAACAGCGCCTGCCGACGATCCCGCCCGCGCAATATGACGAAATCCAGAAAAAGGCCGCCGATGAATTTCTCGCCGCGCGGAAAACCCCGGTGTTCGGGCCGTTCGAACCCTTGATGCACAGCCCCCAGGTCATGAGCAGCGCACGCGCGATGGGCGATTATCTGCGCTATAATTCGGCGGTTGGCGTGACCTTGAGCGAGCTGGCGATCCTCGTCGTCGCGCGAAACTGGTCGCAGGATTACGAATGGTTTGTCCATGCGCCGATTTCCCTCAAACAGGGAATCAAGCCTGAAATCGTCGCGGCCATCGCAGACGGCCGGCGGCCCGAGGCGATGAGCGAGGACGAGGCGATCGTCTATGATTTCGCGACCGAACTGCAAAACAACAGGCGCGTTTCGGATGTCACGTATGCGCGGGCGCAAACGCGCTTTGGCGACAAGGGGGTTGTCGATCTGACGGCGATCCTCGGCTATTACACGCTGCTGGCGATGGAATTGAACGTGGCGCGCTATGCCCCGCCCGAAAGCGCCAAACCGCTGCCGCGATTCCCGTGACGCGTTTTCGCCACGGCCGCCAACCGGCAAACCTTGGCTTTGGCGCAAGGGCGGCTGACGCCGCAATCCGGCGCCAAGGTCTCAAGGAACCGGCCTTGCCAAGCGGCAAAAAAACGCCAAAGTTGATCCAGCGCAAGGAAAAGCGCCGTCACTGCGTGTTTTTTTAGCGAGCGTCGGTGCGGAATTGTCGAAACTGCCGCGAAATGCGACAAAATGACACAAGTCCGGGCGCGAAAAAGCCTGTAGCTTAGGCAGGCGGTTAATCTAGCGGTTCAGCCGGTTCGACGAGGTTCGCCGGCGCGCGGGGCCAAGGGACAGAGAAAATGGACTACCGGCAGGTATTCGAAGACGCCATCGGGACCTTGAAGTCCGAACAGCGTTACCGTGTTTTCGCCGACATCGAACGTGACGCGAAGCGCTTTCCGCACGCCACCTGGCGCCGGACCGACGGCGTAGCGCAGGACGTCACCATCTGGTGCTCGAACGATTATCTCGGCATGGGCGTCCATCCTGAAGTGATCGCCGCGATGAAAAGCGCCGCCGCCATGCATGGCGCGGGCGCGGGCGGCACCAGGAACATTTCGGGCAACAACCATCCGCTGGTGAAGCTTGAGGAAGAACTCGCCGACCTGCACGGCAAGGAGGCCGCGCTCGTCTTCACGTCCGGCTGGATTTCCAACCTCGCCGGCATTTCGACCATCGCCGATCTTCTGCCCGGCTGCCTGATCCTGTCCGACGCGCTCAACCATAATTCAATGATCGAAGGTGTGCGCCGCTCGGGCGCCGAGCGTCAGATCTGGCGCCATAATGACGTCGCCCATCTTGAGGAACTGCTCGCCGCCCAACCGCTGGAGCGCGCCAAGCTGATCGTGTTCGAGAGCCTCTATTCGATGGACGGCGATATTTCGCCGATCAAGGACGTCTGCGACCTCGCGGAAAAATACCATGCCATGACCTATATCGATGAGGTCCATGCGGTCGCCATGTATGGCGCGCGGGGCGGCGGCGTCGCCGAACGCGAAGGCCAGATGCACCGCATCGACATCATCGAGGGCACGCTGGCCAAGGGTTTTGGCGTTATAGGCGGCTATATCGCGGCGAGTCAGGCGATCATCGACTCGGTGCGCAGCTATGCGCCCTCGTTCATTTTCACCACCGCCCTGCCGCCGGCGGTCGCCGCCGCCGCCACGCAATCGGTGCGCATCGCCAAGGCGCGGCCGGAATTGCGCATGGCGCACCAGCGCCAGGCCTGGCTCACCAAACATGCGCTGATGCAGGCCGGCCTGCCGGTCATGGCCAATCTGTCGCATATCGTGCCGGTGATGGTGCGCGACGCGCAATTGTGCAAGGCGGCGACCGACATGCTGCTGGACCGCCACGGCATCTACATCCAGCCGATCAATTACCCGACGGTGCCGCGCGGGACCGAGCGCTTGCGCATTACCCCGACTCCCTACCATGGCGACGCCCATATCGCCCATCTCGTGGAGTCGCTGGTCGATGTCTGGGCGACTTTGCGCATCCCCTTCGTGCAGTCGAGCGATGTCGCCGCGCCCTTCGCCAATGACGCGCATTGCTCTTATCCGGCGATGAAACGCGCCGCCGAATAAAACCGCCGTTCACGCGACGCGCCGGTTCCCGAGTTGTCGAGCCTCCGTTTCTCCCGAAACGGAGGCTTTTTCGTCAGTTTCGCCGCAGCGCCTCCAGAACCGCGCGCGAAGGATAGCCGTCGGCCTTGGCGATCCCGGCCTTGCGCTGGAAGGCGTGAATGGCGAGCCGCGTCACCGGCCCGAAACGCCCGTCGATCTTGCCGTCATAAAACCCCGCCGCGCTCAGTCCGCGCTGGATCGCCTCGCGCTCGGCTTGGGTCAAAGGCTGCGCTTCCGCTGGCCAGTTCTCGCGCAAAACCGGCCGCCCGGCGATTTTCTCGGCCAGGGTTGCGGCGCCGAAAGCGTAGGAATCGGAAAAATTATAGGCTTTGAGCACGAAGAAATTTTCGCTGAGCAAAAAGGCCGGGGCGGAATTGTTTGCTTGCGCGCCGGCCGGGAAAAACAGCATGGCCTCCCCGCCTTGCGGCAAGGCGGCGCCGTCCAATGGCTTGAAACCGGCGCGGGCCCAGCCGGCAAGATCCTGTCGCAGCGTCGCATAGTCGAAGCCTGCCGGAACGCGCGTCTCGATTACCGGCTTCAGGCCGGGCCGCCAGCCGGATTGTTTGAGGAAATTGCCGATGGAGGCGAGCGAATCCGGGCCGCTGCTCCAGATTTCCGGCGGGCCGTCGCCGGTAAAACGCACGGCATATTTGAGATAGGCCGAGGGCATGAACTGCGGATCGCCCATCGCGCCGGCCCATGAACCGCGCAATTTCTCGCGCGCGACGCCTTTTTGCAGCAGCGCGAGGCCGGCGACGAATTCCTGCGCATAGACCGGATTGTCGCGATGGAGGAAGGCCAGCGTCGCCAGCGCGCGGAAAATGTCGCGGTCGCCGCGCGATGCGCCGAAATCGCTCTCCATGCCCCAGAGCGCCACCACTATTTCCGGCGCAACGCCATATTTTTTCGCGATCTGCCGCAGGGGCGCGGAAAACTTGTCGCGCATGGCCTGTCCCTTGGCGACGCGGACGGGATTGGCCGCCCCCTCGACATAGGTTTTCAGCGGCACGACGAATTCGCCCTGGCTGGCGCGCTTGCCGGTCAGCGAGGGATCGAGCGCGAGGCTCGATGCAACGGAGTCGAAAATCGCGTCCGGCACGCCGGCGTCGCGCGCCGGAGCCCGCAAGCTTTCGACAAATTTGCCGAACTCGCCCGCCTCCTGTGCGCGAGCCTTCAAGGCCAGGGCGCACAGCAGCAGGCTGGCCAGAATCCGGCGTCGGTTCATACAGGCTCCTCCGCGCGCCTCTTGCCGGTCTCGGCCAGACCTATGCCGCCAAGACCCAGCGCCAGCGCCGCCGCATGATAAAGGTGAAAAGGCTCGCCGAGCAAAACGATCGCGAAAAAAGCGCCAAACAGCGGCGTCAGATTGGTGAAAATACCAGCGCGGCCGGGGCCGATCAATTCGACCGCCCGCATGAAAAACAGCTGGCTGACCAGCGACGGCCCGAGGCCGACGAACAGCACCAGCGCAAAGCCCTTGGCGGTTGGCCAGCGATAGCTCGCCGAAAAAATCTCGACGGCGAACAAAGGCAGCGACGCGGCGAAAGCGGCGATCGCCATGCCGGCAAAAAACACCATCGGCGGCAGATGCGGCCGGTCGCGAAGCGCAATCGTATAGCCGGCGTAAAGCGCGCAGGCGGCGAGCAGCATCAGGTCGCCGCGATTGAAGTCCATCGCCGCGAGATTGGAAAGGTCGCCGCGCGTCCCGATCAACCCGACGCCGGCAAAGGACACCGCCATGCCAACGATCTGCATCGGCGTGACGCGAAGCCCCTTGAACAAGGCGGCCCCGGCAAGGACCATCGGCGGGATCGAGCCTTGCAGCAGCGTGATGTTGACCGCGCTGGTCCAGTAGCCGGCGAGATAGAACAAAACGTTGAAGCCGGTATAGCCACAGAGCGCCATCAAGCCGATATAGCGCCAGCGCCGGCGCAATTCGCCTTCATATCGGACGATCTGGCCATGCAGCAGCGGCGCCAGCAGGGCGCAGACCACCAGCCAGCGCAGCGTCACCATGGTCATGGGCGAAACCTCGCCGACCGCCGCGCGGCTGACGACGCCATTGGCGCCCCAGAGCGCCGCCGTCAGCATCAGCGGGATCACGGCGCGGTCGTAAAGGCTGCGCCCGATCCGGCGAAAAAATTCGGTCACGCGGGCGCCTTTTCGAGTGCAGCGGTCGCGCCGACCATGTCGGCGATTGCCGCCCCCGTCCAGCAAAAGCGCCTTGCAAATCGGTAACGGCGCTTTTGCGTCGAAAAAAAATCGCAAATGGCGGCGAATGATCCGCCTTCGCCAAAGCCCGGAACAAAAACATGCGTAAAAGAGAAGCCGCCGCCCTTTCGATTCTGGCCCTGTGCGCTGCCGCTCCGGCGCGCGCCGCCGACATCGACGCCGCCTCGCGCATCGACACGGTGACGCTCTATCCCGATGCGGCCTTGGTGACGCGCTCAGCCGACGTCGATCTGCCCGCCGGGACGAGCCGGCTGGTGTTTCACGCCTTGCCCGGTGGAATCGATCCCGGCTCGCTGCGCGTCAGCGGCGAAGGCGACCAGAAAATCCTGCTTGGCGCGGTGGATGCGAGAAAGGCTCCGGCGCCGGTCAGCGACAGCGCGCTGGAGATGCAACTCAAGAAACTCCGGGTGGAGCGCGACGAAGCCCAGGTCAAGATCGACGCGCTCGACGGCAAACAGGCGATGATGAAACGCTTTTCTCACGCCAACCCGGAAAAGCTCGGCGCCGACGGCAAGGCGCTGAAGCCGGAGGATTGGCCGCAGGTCTGGGAGGTCATCGGCGTGGCGCTCGAAAAGATCGGGCTCGACTTGCGCGCCGCACGCGCCGCCGTCGCCGAGATCGACGCCCGCATCAAGGCGCTGGAGACGGCCCGCCCGACCCCGTCCTTTGCCGGGCCGGCGCGGGATGTCGCGGTCGAAGTCGAGGCCCCGGCGGCTGGAAAATTCCGGCTGGTTCTCAACTACCGCGTCCCCGGCGCGCGCTGGACCCCGGCCTATGACGCGCGGCTCGACAGCGGCGGAAAAGACGGCAAGCCCCATCTGGAGCTGAGCCGCCGCGCGCTGATCTCGCAAACAACCGGCGAAGACTGGAGTAATGTGTCGCTGGTCCTCGCCGCCTTCCCCGCCACCGGGGGAACCGAGGCGCCGCAGGTGACGCCCCGGATCGTTGATTTTGTCCAGCCGCCGGTCGCCTTTCCCGTCGGCGCCGCGCCGCAGGCCAAGGCCGCCTCGACGCTCGCCGCCGCGCCGGCGCCGGCGCCGATGCGCGCCGAAGATCGACCAAGCCGGATCGAGGCCGGAACCTGGCAGTCGAAATTCCGCGCGCCGGGAAAAGTGAGCCTCGCCTCGGATGGGACGACCAAAAACATCGGCCTGACGATGCAGCAGCCGGAAGCCGCCCTTAGCTGGCGGATTTCTCCGGCGCTCGATCCGCGCGCTTTCCTTTCCGCTCATTTCGTCAATGGCGAAGAGGCGCCGCTGCTGCCGGGGCAAGTCTCGATTTTCCGCGACGGCGCGCTGGTCGGCCAGAGCCGGCTGGCTTTTGCGGCGCCGGGCGCGGCGCTCGATCTGGGCTTTGGCGCCGACGACCGCGTGAGCGTTGTGCGCGCCCCCGTGTCGCGCAAGGAAAACGAGCCGTCGTTGTTTGGCCAGACCCGCACCGAAACCCGCGAGGTCGGCACGGTCGTGCGCAACCTGCACGATTTCCCGATCCACGCGGTGGTCACCGACCAGACGCCTTTTTCGGAAAACAGCGCCATCGCCATCGAGATTCTGGGACAGACCACGCCGCCCGACGAAAAGTCCCCGGAAGGCAAGCAGGGCCTGTTGCGCTGGCGTTTCGACCTCGCGCCAAACGCCGCCAAAGAACTGCGCCTCGCCTATCGCCTGAAATGGCCGGCGGACCGGGAAGTGGTGGTTGAATGAGGCGGGCGGCGCGCGCGGCTGGCGCTTGCGGCGGTCGTCGCCGTCCTTCGCGAGCCTCGCCGGCTATGCCGCGTTCACCGCGCAACGGGCAGCAAAGACGGTCCTGCCGCCGGGAAAATGCAAGGAGACGGATGGCTGCCGGATCGCTTTAAGAAAGCTGCTCGCTCCCGGATATCTCCGCATCCTTTAGCCTATCGCCGATGTTGGCCCGAATCAGATTTCCGACCGTCGCCCTGAGTTTGATGTTGGTGACCGGCTTGTGAAGCAGGATCAGGCCGCTTTCCCTTGCTTCTCTGAGCCGGTCGGGGGCCGTATCGCCGGTAATCAGCACCGCGGGCAGGGCTTCGTTATACTCGGACTGCAAGCGTCGGATGACGTCGATGCCGTTCTCGCCATCGCGCAGCCGGTAATCGCAAAGCAGGAGGTCGGGGCGCCGCAGCGATGTCTCGACGCGCTCGAGCATTTCGGCAAGGGAACCGGCCGCCACGACCTCGTGTCCCCAACTCGACAGCAGACTTGCCATGGCCCCTTGAATGGCGGCGTCATCGTCGATGACCAGGATCAGCCCGCGGGGCATGGCGTTCAATGGCGCTTCGGGCGCAAGGGCGGCGTTGAGAACCTGATTGTGGGCGAGCGGGACGACGATCCGGAACACCGAGCCTTTGCCGGGCGCCGATTTTAGCGAGAGGCGGCAATCGAGCAGTTTCGCAAGCCGGTCGACAATCGCCAGCCCCAATCCGAGGCCTTTCGCACGGTCGCGCTCGCTATTGGCCAACTGGTAGAACTCGCGAAAGATCTGCTGCTGCTGGTCCGGCGGGATGCCGCGCCCGGTATCCCAAACCTCGATCCGAAGCCCGTTGCGTCGGCGACACCCGACGACGACGCGCCCGCTCTCCGTGTAGCGCAGCGCGTTGGCGACGAGATTGCGCAGGATTCGCTCGATCAGCACCGGGTCGCTGCGCACGATGGCGGAACACGGGAGCAAAACCAGACCCAGGCCCCTGGTCTCGGCCTCGTCGCCGTAGTCTCGGCAGACTCGCGCGAGCAGCGGCTGGATCGCAAACTCCTCGATGCTGGTCTTCACGACGCCAGCGTCGAGCCTGGAAATGTCGAGCAGCGAATTGAAGAGGCCGTCCATGGCGGCGACCGAACCGCCGATGTGCTCGACGAGACCCCGCATCTCGTCGCTCATCGCGTGCCCCTGCAACGCGCCGACCAGCAGGCTCAGCGCATGGACGGGCTGGCGAAGATCATGGCTTGCCGCAGCGAGAAAGCTTGATTTGGCGATATTGGCCTGTTCGGCGGCCTCTTTCTGAATGCGCAACTCGCGGGCCAGATCCTCGTTCTCGAAGCGCAGGCGCAGCGTTTCAACGAGATTTGCGCTGATTTTCCGCCCCAGGACCGCGAAGGCGACGATGTAGATGGGGAACAATATTGCAAGCGAATGGTCAAACGGCCTGCCCCCGGCCGCCGCAGCGATTGCATAAGGAACGGCGAAGGGAAACAGCAGGGCGTAGAAGGCGGGAAGGTAAGTGCCGAACACCGCCAGGGCGCCAGCGGCGACCGAGCCGGCAACCACCAACACGAGCAGCTGCTGATCGACCTGCCCGGGCGTGGTCAGCGCCGCCGAGGCGAGGGCCCACATCGCTCCCTCGGCGCCGCTGAACGCGACGAACCCCAAAGCCCATGGGCGCCAGGCGGCGTCGGCGGGCGCCGCGCGCCAAAACCGTCGGCACAGCGCGAGATGGCCGGTCACGACGACAACGACGTAGGCCAACCACAACCGGGTTCCGAGCGACGACGAACTGCCAATGAATTGCAATGCCCCGGCAAGCAGAAAGGCCGAAACGGCGGCGGCGATGACGCCCACCCGCCCGGTTCCATAGAGCATTCGGATCTGCTCTGCGCGAATCCGGTCGCTGACAACCTCGCGAGGCATGCGCAACTCCCTGCCTTGCAAAACCACCGTCAGGATTGTAGGGCCCTCGGTCATCATTAAGGCAGCAACCGCTTGGAGAACAGTTCAAACTCGCTTCTGGCGACAAGCGGCCTTAAAAACGAAAAGACCGCCTCGCGGCGGTCTCTTGCAATTTATAGCGGCGCTCGCGGATCAGGCCGCATCGGCAACCGCATCGGTCTTTCTTTGCCGACGATAGCCGGCCAGGCCAAGGCCGGCGAAGCCGAGCAGCATCATTGCCCAAGTGGACGGTTCGGGGACGGCGCCCGTGCTGATTGGCGTCCCATAGAAGTTGAGTATCGGCGCGGCAAACGGCGTTTGCGATACGAAATTCGAGAAATCATTACCCGAAGCCGTACCGTAGTACCAACCATTCAGGTTGACCGTGCCGGCAGGTTGCTGGTTAAGAGGCTGACCATTTACACCTGAATACCAATCTACAATGTTGATGCCCAAACCGCCGCTCGTATTGGAGCCTGTTCCATCGCCGACATTCTCGAAGCCCACGAAGTAGGTTTGACCCGCAGTAAGTGTAATGGGTGAAAAGGTCGCCCCTTGAGCGCCACCGCCGTTTCCGACAGTGAAAGTTCCGCTGGCGATGGGGGAACCGCCCGGGGTATTTTCGATGACGACTGTGACTGTTCGCGCGCCGGCGGTGGCGTTCGGGACGGCCTTGAAATACGAAAAAACGCCATCCAGATTATAGGAAAAAGACGGCGTATAGGTCCAACCGATGTTTTCGATAGGCGGCCCAAACACATTGAAGGGCGGCAGGAAATTGCCGTTAATGTTATCGATCACAGCTGCCGAGGCCGCTTCGGAACCTGCGACAAGCGCCGCAAACGCCACTGCCAGATGCACTCTTGTCATGTTATCCTCCTGGTTTTAAATGGAAAATGACCTAAGTAATATTCTGTTTGGCAACGAGCAACAATAGTCCGCAATTCACGCGCCATTCCTGTTGTGCTCGACGCGACCAATCGTCCACGATAAATTTGACATAGCTTGGTATGCTTTGTACTTGACCGTCATCCTTCCACTTTCTGCGTATGATGCCGCTATGTAAATTGGACTGAGCGGCTAAGACTGGTCTTAAGACCTCCGGTTCGCTTGCCGAACAACAGGCAATGATCCACAATCCGCAAATGAAACTGCTGATTGTCGACGATCATCCGGTCGTGCGCGAGGGCCTTGCGGCTTTGCTGCGGCAGGCGGGATCAAACACGACCGCGCTACTGGCCGAGGATAGCGCGAGGGGCCTCGCGCTCGCCGAGGCTCATGCCGATCTCGATGCGGTGCTTCTCGATCTGGCGATGCCCGGCGGCGACGGATGGGCGGCGATCGGCGAATTCGGGCGGCGGCGACCGGAACTCCCGGTGATCATTCTGTCGTCATCGGAGGACCCTCGCGACGTGCGCAAAGCCCTGGCCGCGGGCGCCGTCGGCTATATTCCCAAATCGGCGCCCCCGAAGACCCTTCTCGCGGCGCTGCAATTCGTGCTCGCGGGCAACGTCTACGTTCCGACTTTGCTGGCGAATGAAACGCCGGAGCCGTTGGCCACGGGGGACGACCACGGCGGGCCTGAGATCGCTGTGAGCCTGACAGAGCGGCAGAAGGAGGTGTTGCAACTGCTAAGCGCCGGGCAGTCGAACAAGGAAATCGGGCGGGCGCTCGGACTTTCGGACAAAACCGTCAAAGTCCATGTCACCGCCATTTTCAGGGCTTTCAATGTCGTGAACCGCATGCAGGCCGCTGCGGCCGCGAAGCGCGACGGGTTGATTTAGCCGGCTTGCCGGAACGTCTCGATTCCCGCACGCGCGTCTTGCGCCATTGCGCCGCCGCCGGAACGCTAACCGGCGGCGCGGCGGCTTCTCGTGGCGAGGTTCAGGCTGTTTTTGGTTCCGCCGAGGCTGCGGCCCGGCGTGGATTGCATGACGCCCGTAACCAGCACGGGCATGACGAAGTTGTTAACCAGACTTCCGAGCCTCGCCTCAGACTTCCGTCATCACTTTGGCTATGCATTCGCTGACGAAATCGATGTTCTTGCCGTTCAGCGCCGCGACGCAGATACGGCCGCTGTCGAGCGCATAGACCGCATATTTTTCGCGCAGTGCGATGGCCTGCGGCGCGGTCAGGCGCGAGTAGGAGAACATGCCGTTCTGGCGCGTGATATAGGAAAAATCGCGGTTCGGCAGGCGCTCGGACAGGTTGGCCGCCAGCGCCGTGCGCATCGCCTTGATACGCAGGCGCATCCTGGCGAGTTCGTCCACCCATTGCGTTCTCAAGGCCGGATCGGCCAGCACCAGCGCCGCCGCCGCCGCGCCGTGGCTCGGGGGAGAGGAATAGGTGACGCGGGCGATGCGCTTGAGTTGGCTCAGCACGCGTCCGCGCTCCGCCGAACTGGCGGTCAGCACGCTTAGGGCCCCGACGCGCTCGCCATACAGCGACATCGACTTGGAAAACGAGAAGGAGACCAACACAGGCCGGCCGTCTTCGGCAAACAGCCGCACCGAAAAGGCGTCGGCGTCGAGACCTTTGGCAAAGCCCAGATAGGCGGTGTCGAGAAAGGGCGTCAGGCCGCGCTTGCGCACGATTTTGGCGATTCGTCGCCACTGTTCCTGCGACAGGTCGAGGCCGGTCGGATTATGACAGCAGGCGTGCAGCAGCACGACGTCGCCGGCGGGAATTTTTTCGAGCGCCGCGATCAGCCCTGAAAAGTCCAGTTCGCCATCGGCTCCGTAATAGGGATAGGTCTCGACCGCAAAACCGGCGGCGGAGAACAAGGCGCGATGGTTTTCCCAACTCGGATCGCTGATCCATATTTTTGCGCCGGGCGAGATCACCTTCAAGAGTTCGGCGCCCAGTTTCAGCGCGCCGGTGCCGCCGAGCGCCTGCGCCGTGGCGACATGGGCGAAATCGGCGGAATCGGCGAAGACCATCCGGGTGATGGCGGAATTGAAGCCCCCAAGACCGTCGATCGGGACATAGCTGTGGGGCGCGGCCTTGGCGAGCAGATTTTCCTCCGCCAGCCTGACGCAAGCCAGCAGCGGCGTCTTTCCGCTTTCGTCCTGATAGACGCCGACGCCGAGATTGACGCGGCCCGGATTCTTGTCGGCGACAAAGGCCTCGGTCAGGCCGAGGATCGGGTCGCGGGGAAGTTCCGCGACATTAGCGAAAAGGGAGTTTTGCATCGATGCGCCCTGTTTTTTCGGGATTGACCGTTGTGTTAGCGCATAATGACGGTTCAATGCCAGAACCAAAAAGCATTTTCCCCCGTAGAGGGAACAGGCGCCTGCGCGCCGGGTTACCGATTTTTAATCGGGATTTGAAGGCATCGCCCTCTTTCGGCCATGGTTTCTGGTCCCTATATGTTCCGTTCGACGGTCGGCGTGTTGCGACCGTCTCGGACGCGCCGTGCCGGGCGTCCGGATCCAGGAGGGTTTGATGGCAGCCGCGCTACCCATTCTTGCAGGCGACAGTGGCCTGTCGCGTTATCTCGATGAAATCCGCCGTTTTCCCATGCTTCAGCCGCAGGAAGAATACATGCTGGCCAAAAGCTGGCGCGAACATTCCGACAGCGCCGCAGCGCATCGGTTGGTCACCTCGCATCTTCGGCTCGTCGCCAAGATCGCCATGGGCTATCGCGGCTACGGCCTGCCGATCGGCGAAGTGATTTCCGAGGGCAACATCGGGCTGATGCAGGCGGTCAAGCGGTTCGAGCCAGAAAAGGGCTTTCGCCTCGCCACCTATGCGATGTGGTGGATCCGCGCCTCGATTCAGGAATATATCCTGCGTTCGTGGAGCCTTGTCAAAATGGGCACCACGGCCAATCAGAAAAAGCTGTTCTTCAACCTGCGCCGGGCCAAGAGCCAGATCTCGGCGCTGGAGGACGGCGATCTGAAACACGACCACGTCGCCGCCATCGCCACCAAGCTCGGCGTGTCGCAGAAGGAAGTCGTCGATATGAACCGCCGCCTCAGCGGCGACGCCTCGCTCAATGCGCCGCTGCGCGAAGAGGGCGAAGGCGAGTGGCAGGATTGGCTCGTCGACGATTCCGCGAGTCAGGAGAGCCTTCTGGTTCAGTCCGAGGAAAGCGACACGCGCCGCGAGGCGCTTTCTCAGGCGCTCGGCGTGCTCAACGAGCGCGAAAGGCGCATTTTCGAGGCCCGCCGGCTCGCCGACGATCCGATCACGCTCGAAGATCTCTCCACCGAATTCGGCATTTCGCGCGAAAGGGTGCGGCAGATCGAGGTGCGCGCATTCGAGAAAGTGCAGCAGGCGGTGCGCGAGCGCGTCTCCCGCATCGAAGCCTTGCCGCGTCCCCTGCCGCTGTCCGCGCCGGCGCAGGCGCAGGCGCGGCTTTAAAGCCTCAGATTGGAGCGCGCCAGTTCGTAGAGGTTGCTCTGGAGCCTTTTAAAACAGAAGTCTCCAGGCAATTGTTTCTACAGCATGGGTCTGCCCATTACGACGGCCTTTTCATGGGCCCTTCCATTCCGCGAGGACGTCGGCGACGAGTTTGTCGCCGCCCGGACCTTTCTCGAAGGTCAATTTGGCGACGCGGCTATTGGCGATGCTCATCGGAATGTCTATCCAGTTCGGACCGCGCAGCAGGTCGAGATTTTGCGTCTCGGAAGCCGAAGCAAGCCCCACCAGAAAGACATTCGGCGCGATCTGGACGGGCAGGCCGAGCAAAGGCGATCCCTTGGCGGCGTCGTCGCGACGCATTTCCGGCATGTTGATGGCGTTGACATCGCCGATCGGCGACCCCGCCGCCGGCTCGAAGCGCAGATTGATGGTGTGGCTGAAGGAAAGCGCCGTGTCGTAATTCTTTTCCATCACCACCGAGGCTTTGAATTTCGCTTCCGGAATCTCGATATCGGCGCGGATCGCGCCGGCCAGTTGCTGGTTGGGGCCACGGTTGGCCGAATCGCGGCGCCAGACCACCGAACCGATGTAGGTCTTGACGCCGCCGGGTTCGTCAGGGGCCTGGGCCAATACAGCGGCGCGGGAGGCCACGGGAATGACCGGCCCGCCTGGCGCTCCCGCCGGATTTCGCGACGCTTGTCCATCGCCGATTCTTTCGCCGATCTTGCCGCCGGTATTCGGTTCGGCCGCCTCCGGAGTGGGCCTCCGGCGCGCCAGTTCCTCCGGATTGTCGCGCAATTTCCATGCGGCGAAGCCGACGAGGGCCAGCACCGAAGCCAGCGCGCCGGCGACGATGGCGATCCGCCGCCAGCCGCCGCGCTCCTTGAGATCGGGTTTGGGCGCCGCCGGACGGGCGTTTTCGCGCGGCGCAAGCGTCACAACTTCCGGCTCATCGACCGGCGCGGCGGGTTCGGCCTGTTGAACGGCGGATGCGGCGGCGGCAGGTTCGGCAATAGTGGTTTCGTCGCGCGCGGGTTCGGCGACGTCGGCGGTTGGAGCGCCGAAAAAGGCGCGCTCCAGCCGCGCGATGGCCTCGTCGAGCGCCTCGGCTTCGCGCTCGATGGCGCCTTCGGGCGCCGGCGGCTGCATCGAGCGCAATTGCCCCAGCAGCGCCTTGCGCGCGCGTTCGTAAATTGCCTGCCGCGTCTCCGGCGTCGACGCCTTCAGGCCGGAAACGGCTTTGGCCAGGAGCGGATAATAGTCAGCCATTCTGCGCCTTTGCTCTTCGCCTGAAGTTTTTCCGTCGAGAAACGGTCGGCGTCAATCCCGGAAGGGATTATGCATCAATATTGTGTCTTCGCGCTCCGGGCTGGTCGAGAGCAAAGCCACCGGCGACTCGATCAATTCCTCGATCCGGCGCACATATTTGATCGCCTGCGCCGGCAATTGCGCCCAGGAGCGGGCGCCCCCGGTGGGTTCTCGCCAGCCTTCGGCCGTCTCGAAGATCGGCTCGACCCGCGCCTGCGCCGCCTGGCTCGCCGGCAGATACTCGATGGTCTGGCCGTCGAGGCGATAGCCGACACAGACCTTGAGTTCCTCGAACCCGTCGAGAATATCGAGCTTGGTCAAGGCGATGCCGTCAATTCCCGAGGTTTTCACGGTCTGGCGCACCAGCACCGCGTCAAACCAGCCGCAGCGCCGCGCGCGTCCCGTCACCGTGCCGAATTCGCGGCCCTTCTCGCCTATGGACCGGCCGATGTCGTCATGCAATTCGGTCGGGAAAGGCCCTTCGCCGACGCGCGTCGTATAGGCCTTGGCGATGCCGAGCACATAGCCGATCGCTTTCGGCCCGAGACCCGCCCCCGTCGCCGCGTTGGACGCCACCGTATTCGACGAAGTGACATAGGGATAAGTGCCGTGGTCGATGTCGAGCAGCGCGCCCTGCGCGCCCTCGAACAGAATGCGCTTTCCCGCGCGGCGCAAATCCTCGAGCAGCGACCAGGTGCGGTCCATGAAGGGCAGGACGTGCGGCGCGACTTCCTCCAGTTCGGCGCGGATCGTCCCGGGCGCGATCTCTTCGAGGCCGAAGCCGCGGCGCAAGGCGTTATGATGGGTCAGCAGGCGCTCGATCTTGGCGTCCAGGGTCGCGAGTTCCGCCAGATCCATGACGCGGATGGCGCGGCGGCCGACCTTGTCCTCATAGGCCGGGCCGATGCCGCGTTTGGTCGTGCCGATTCGCGCGCCCTCGGCGGCCGAGTTTTCGCGCAGGGCGTCGAGTTCGCCATGCAGCGACAGGATCAGCGGCGCGTTTTCGGCGATGCGCAGGTTTTCGCGCGAAATCGTGACGCCCTGCGCGCGCAGTCCGGCGATTTCCTTGATGAGATGGCGGGGATCGACGACGACGCCATTGCCGATCACCGACAGCTTGCCGGGGCGCACGATGCCGGAGGGCAGCAGCGACAATTTGAAGGTGACGCCGTCGATGACCAGCGTATGGCCGGCGTTATGGCCGCCCTGGTATCGCACCACCACATCGGCCTCGACCGACAGCCAATCGACAATCTTGCCCTTGCCTTCGTCGCCCCATTGGGCGCCGACCACCACCACATTGGCCATATCTTCAGGTCTTTCGCTTTCCGTCCGAGCCTTTATCGATCGAATCGCATCGGATCGGGGCCCTCGTTGTCGTTTTCATGCGTTTTCTTCACGCGAACCGGGTGCGCCTCGCCTGAAAAAGCTCTAACGCGGACCTTCGGTTCAGGCGAACCGGCGCCCATTTCCGGCGCAACGCAAAAACCCCAGCGCAAGGCCGGGGCAATCTGCGGCAATGGCGTAGCGGATCGAAACGCATTAGTAAAGTCCTTACCTACGTCACGATCCCGGCCGCGCCAGTCCCGTCCGCCTCGGATGTTCCGGCCATGCGGCAAGATATAAAAAATACGGTTAAAGATTAGGGTTAAGACCTATTTAAGCCTTTACTGGCAAGAATCCCCTCGTGGAACAAGATTTCGGGCCAAATGCGCCCGTCCAAAAAAGGGATTCCGTCATGGGCCGTATCGAAGCCCTCATTCTCGCAAGCGTCGCGGCCATCGCCGGCTCCCAGACCGTCGGGGGCGGCGCGCGCGCCGCCGATCTGCTGCCGCCGGCGCCGCCGATCGAAGAACCGCTGCGCGGCGCGATCGTCGAGGAAACCGGCTTTTATCTGCGCGGCGACCTCGGCGTCGCCAACGCCAACGCCTCGAATCTCCAGTCGACCTATCGCGATGGCCAGACCGTCGCCTCGCTCAGCACGATCGAAGGCCCGGCCAGCGTCGGCGACCCCCTCCTGCTCGGACTCGGCGTCGGCTATAAATTCAACCCATGGCTGCGCGCCGACGTCACCGGCGAATACCGCAACAGCATCAATTATCGCGCCAGTTCGACCTATCAATGGGGCGATCCGTCCGTATCGCCTTGCGACCCGACCTCGGGAGTGTTTTGCGGGGACGAATATACCGGCCAGATCAAAACCGCGCTGTTTCTCGCCAATGGCTATATCGACGTCGGAACCTGGGGCGGATTCACCCCTTATGTCGGCGGCGGCGTCGGTTTCGCCGCCTATCAGGTCTCGGGCCTGAAGGATATTTCGCTCTATCCCGGCGCCGCCTTCGGCTTCGCCAACAATAACAACGGGACGAATTTCGCATGGGCGCTGACGGCCGGCGTCGCCTATCGCCTTTCTCCCAATCTGCTGCTCGATGTCGGCTATCGCTATGTCAACATGGGAACCTTCAACACCGGGACCATCGCGTGCAACAACCAGACCCAATTTAGCTGCCATTTCGAAACACAGCATTTCAATGTCGCCTCGAACGACCTGCGCGTCGGCCTGCGCTGGATGCCGGCTGCAGTCGCCTATGCCGAACCGCCGGTTCGCGCCAGATATTGAATGAACCCGCCTGACGGGTTCGCCGATCCGGCCAGGGGCGGAGGCAGAAAGCTTCCGCCTTTTTTTGCGTCGGGTATCGATTGCGCCCCTCCGCCCGGCGAAGGGTACGCGATTTTGGCCGGCATGCCTGTCTTTTCGAGCCAGGGGCGCCGGCCTTAAGCCGCGATTAACCCTCTTTCTTTACTTCTATCACAACCTGAAGTTGTGGCGACGCGCCCGAAAAGCAGTCGAAGAGGTATGACATGGGTAAGTCGATTCAGGCGGCGAGGGGCCCCCGTCCGTCCAAAGCGGCCCTTGCAGCGCTTGCGGCGCTGGCGGCGTGGGCCGCCAGCGCGACCCTCTGCGCGCAAGCCGCGGACATGAGCCAGCCGCCGCTCTACCCGCAGGACGATCCGCGCTCCCCCGCGCCTTTGGCCGAACTCGGCTCAGGCTGGTATTTGCGCGGCGATGTCGGCTACAACGAATTGCACATGAACATGTCCTATGGCGGCGTCAGCGCGCCGCTGGTCGGCGGCAGCATTGGCCCCGGCTACCAGTTCAACCCCTATTTCCGCGTGGATGCGACCTATGAAGGGCTCGAATCCTTCACCAGACGCCGGACCTTCGCGCTGCCGGGGACCGGCGCCGCCACGAGTATCGCCGCGCCCGGCCTGGGGCGGTTGCCGCAGAGCTGCCCCGTCGCCGCCGACCCGGCTATTCCGGGCAATGTCTTCACCACGTCCTGCACCGCCAACCCTTGGGAAAAGCTGCAAGCCAGCGCTTATTTGCTGAACTTCTACATCGATCTCGGCAACTGGTCCGGCTTCACGCCCTATGTGGGGGCAGGGCTCGGCGCCTCCTACCTGCTGACCAGTTCGAACATCGACTACAAGTTCATGAGCGGCGTCGCTTACGGAACCGGCGGGCACAATAATTATTGCGGGTTCCAGGGCGGCCTCGGCGGCTTGCCTTGCTATTTCCTCGGTTATCCCAACGATCGCGGCCCCGGCGGATCGACCATCAACTTCGCCTTTGCGCTGATGGCCGGCCTCGCCATCGACGTCGCCCCGCATGTCAAGCTGGATCTGGGCTATCGCTTCCTCAATCTGGGATCGAGCGTCACCGCGCAGGAGGCGCGCGCCGGATTGCGCTTCACGCCGGACTTGTAAGACTCACTCTTCCTCTTCGGGATCGCGCGCGTCGGCGATGCGGGCGCCGATCGCCGCGGCGAGGCGGCCCTCGGGGGCTTCGCCGCGCTCGGCGAAAGTCAGAGCCTTCACCGCGGCGTTGAGCGCCGCCTCGCGTCGGCTGTAATCGGCAATTTCTCCGGGACGCGGGACCGGCACGCGCGCATCGTCGCAGTCGAACGAATCGAACCAGGCCAGATCGGTCGCCGAAAGCCCGGCCAGTTCCAGCCGCTCTTTTAACTGCGCATCCATGTGGCGTCTCCCGGAAACAAAATTCTATCCCGCCTTGTCGGCGACCGATTCGGCCGGCGCCAGCGGAAACGCGATTTCGACCAGAGTGCCTTCGCCCTTGCGGCTGCGAATGGCGAAGCTGGCGCGATTGGCCTCCGCCAGCGCCTTGGTCAGCGGCAGGCCGAGGCCCGCGCCGCCGCCGCGCGACGGATCGATCTGGCGAAAGGGCTCGATCGCCTTCTGCAATTCGCTTTCGCTCATGCCTATACCGGTGTCTTTCACCCGCAACACCGCCTGGCCGGAGGCGTGACAGGCGGTCGAGACGATCACTTGCCCGCCCGGTTCATTATAGCGCACCGCATTGGCGAGCAGGTTCAGCACGATCTGGCGCAGCGAGCGCTCATCCACCCAGACCGCCGGCAGCCGCGCCGCCAGAGCGAGTCGGGTGATGACCTTGTCGCGATTGGCCTGCGGCTGGATCAGCGCGACGCATTCGGCGACGACGCGATTGGCGTCAACGGCGCAAAAGGTCAGATCGAGCCCGCCCGATTCAATCTTCGACAGGTCGAGCAGGTCGTTGACGAGGCTCATCACATGGACGCCGGAAGCGTGGATGTCCTTCAGATATTCCCTGTAGCGCTCGTTGCCGACCGGACCGAACCGCTCTTCCATGATGACTTCGGCGAAGCCGAGAATGGCGTTGAGCGGCGTGCGGATTTCATGGCTGACCTTGGCCAGGAATTCCGACTTGGCCTGGCTGCCGCGTTCGGCGTGCGCGCGCGCCTCCTCGATGGCGGCTTCCGCCTGCTTCCAGCGGCTCAGGTCACGCAGCACGGCGCAGAATTTGCCGTCGGCGCCCCTGCCGAGTCGCCCGATGGCGAGATGCAGCGGGATCGTCCCTCCCAGGCGCGGGCGCCCCAAGACTTCACGACCATGCTGATGGAGCCCGATCATTTGGCGCCCGCTCTCATGCTGGCCGGCCTTGAGCCGGGCGAAATATTCGAGCGCCGCCGGCTGGGAGTCGCTGGCGAGCAACAGCGTGAAATTTTCGCCCGCGATCTGGTTGCGGCCATAGCCGAACAGCGTTTCGGCCGAGCGGTTGAGGCCGAGAATGGCGCCGTCGGCATTGATCAGGACAAAGCCGTCGGCGGCGGTGTCGAGAATGGCCAGCGTCTCCTCGGCCTCGTCCTCGCGCTGGCGCAGCGCCGCCTCCAGCACGCCGACGCGCTGTTCCAGCGCCGCCGAGGAGGGCCGCGTCATCGCCCAGAATTCGGCAGGCGCGCCTTCCCAATTGAGCTGGCCGCGCTGGGCGTCGACGACGAAGGAGTCGCCCTCGATCGAGCGCAACGACACGGCGCGCCGTTCGGGCGCCGGCGCTTGCCGCTCGAACCTCGGGGGCAGGGCGTTGCGGCAGACCGCGTGCAGGCCGCCGGCCTCCTCGAAAGCCGCGAGATCGGCGAATCCCAGCCAGTCGAGCAGCGGACGGCTGGCGAAAACCGCCTCGCCGTCGCGCAGCACCAGAAGGCCGAAAGGCAGAACATCGAGCCCGTCTGCATCAAGCCCGTTTCCGGCGCCGAAGGACGGCGGAAGCGGCGGCTCGCCAAGGTCGCGACCCGGTTCGGAAGGGGCGCCGAAATTTCCGCCAGCCTCGCCGCGTGCGCCAAAATCGTTTCGCACGCCAAAATCGCTTCTTGCGCCAAATTCGCTTCTTGCGCCGAGCGTGCGGGCGATTTCCCGAAAAGCGTTGCGTTCATGCGGCGCCAGCGCGACCAAAACCGAATCGGCGTCGTTGTCGCGCGCCAAAGCCGGCGGCGGCGGCGCTTGAACCTGAGGCTGAAAGAAAGGACGCAGCGGCACGACGACGCCGGAAAATTCGGGCGAGGCCGACGCAAGCTGCGGCGGGGCGGCCGGCAGCGCTTCGTCGAAAGAGCGCGTATCGGCGAAAGGCGGATCGATCAGGGGCGCGGCGTGAAGGCGGTCAAGATGGATGACGCCGAAACCGCGCCAGCCCTCGAAATCATGACCGCGTCCGAAAGCCGGCAGCGCCCCGAGCGTGACCGGCGCGGCGGCGGCGGCGTTCTCAACCGGCCAGTCCACCTCGATTCGGCTGAAGGTCGAGCGACCGCGCAAGGCCTGCGTCAGCTCGCCGCGCGGGTCGAGTCCGAGCGCCTCGGCCGCGGCGACGAGATCGCGCCCGATCAGGGCGGCGCAGCCGGGACCCACCAGTTCGGCCAGCGGCGGCGTGACCTCGGTGACAATGTTCGAGGCGTCGGTGCGCCACAGGAATCGCGACGGCGGCAGGCCGGGGAAACGCCGCGCCAGATCATCGCGCAAAGGCGCCAACCCATCCTCGGCAAGGGGGGATTCCGTCCCGGCGACGGGCGCGGGCGGCGCGACCGCTTCGGGCGCGGACGCGTGCCCCAATTCTTGTTCCGATTCGTGTTCCGATTCTTGTCCCGACTCTTGCGCCATCGCGCCCCGAGGCGCTTCCGTTGCAAGCGGGATGCGCGCGCGCGGCTGGCCGGCGCGCAGGCCGAGCCCGGCGAGGACGAACAGCGGATTGGCCCCCGGGGTGCGGCGGCAGAGGAAGGTGACGGTTTCCGACAGCAGGTCGAAACGCAGCGACAGCCTTTCAAGACGCGCAGCGGCGCCGGGGAGAACGATGCGCGCGAGATGGGCGAGGCGCAGCGCCCCCGGTTCGTCGGAGGCGAACAGCCGATGCGACAGATCTTCGCAGCCGGCCGCCGCAAACAGCGCCAGCGCCGCGCCATTGGCGTAGATGACGCGCGCCGGATCGCCGTCCGCGACGACGATCGGCGCGCCGGCGCGCGCCAGCGACGCGAAGGTCGGCTCTGCCAGCGCCGCCGTCACGTCGGGGCGCGGCGGCCTGTTCGCGGTCTCGTCAACCATGGGTCAATGCGCCCGTTCCGAACGAAAGAAAAAGAGGTCCAGTCCACCAGATCGCGCCGCTTGTTCCGACCGCCCGTTCAAGCCGTGGCGGCATCCCCGGTCGGCGCCGCAGCTTAACCAAAACTTAATCACGTCCGGTGCGGGGAATCCACATTTGATCCATGACAATCCCCATCGGATTCATTTATGATGAAGGCGGAGTTAATTCCAGTCGCGGAGCGCATGCTGCGGTGCACAAATAGCATATTGCAATGCAGCATGTTTAGCGATATATTCGGATCGTAATGACAAGCGGCCCGGAGGCGGGAGCTTACAGACCGGGCGCAACCTCAAGGAACTTCCATGACCAACCTCAACCTCGAAATCCCCACCGAAGTTCGTGAATTCGCGGAAAAGACCGTCGATCAAGCCCGCAAGGCTTTCGACAGCTATGTCGCCGCCGCCCAGAAGGCCACCGCCCAGTCGGAAGCCGCCGCCTCGACGCTCGCCTCCAGCGCGAAGGAACTGAACGCCAAGGCGATCACCTTCGCCGAAACCAATGTCAAGGCCGCTTTCGATCTTGCCGACAAGCTGGTCAAGGCCAAGGATCCCAAGGAATTTCTCTCCATCCAGTCCGAGTACCTCAAGAGCCAGGTCGCTTCAGTGCAAGAACAGGCCAAGGCCCTCGGCGAAGCCGTCAAGAAGGCCGTCACCCCGACGGAAACCAAATAATGCCGACCCGTCCGCGCAAGACTTCCAAACCCGCCGCCAAGGCGGTCAGCGCGCCTGAAGGCGCGCCCGTCGCCGAACCGGAAACGGCTGTCGTCGAACATGAGACGACCATCGCCGAACCCCTGAAGGCGATCGTCGAAGCGGTCAAGGCCGTAGCCGCCGAAACCGCCGAACAGGTCAAGACTTTCGACCCCGCCAAGGCGCTCGAATCGGTCAAGGCCCTCGACTCCGGCAAGACGAAGGAGATCGTCGCCGAAGTCGCCAAGGTCCAGCAGGCCGCCAAGGAAGCGGTCACGGAAACGGTCCATGCCCTCGAAGGCTCCTTCGGCGCGGCCAGCAAAAGCCTTCAGGCTTTTTCGGCCAAGGCGCTGGAGGCCTATCAGGCCAATGCCGTGGCTTCCGTGTCCTACCTTCAGGCGCTGTCGGGCGTGCGCAGCATCTCCGAGGCCATCGCCCTGCAGAGCGAACATGCGCGCAAGCAATATGAGAACCTGTCGGCGCAAGCCAAGGAACTGACGGCTTTGGCGCAGCAAGTCGCCTCCGACGCGGCTGGTCCGTTCAAGGACCAGATCGGCAAGGTTTTCAAACCGAAGTGAATCCTTTGTCCCTTCCGGCGTCCGCGAAATGCGGGCGCCGGAAATCCGGACGGCGAATTTTGGGCGCGCGATGCACTTGCATTAGCGCGCTCTCCGCTTTAGGTTCCGCGCAAATTGGCCGCCATAGCTCAGTTGGTTAGAGCGCTAGATTGTGGATCTAGAGGTCCCCCGTTCAAGCCGGGGTGGCGGTACCATTAGAAACAATCGTTTACTGGCCATCCTGACATTCCGCGCTTCCAAGAAAGTTCGGTTGGGAAGCACATGGGAAGCACCACCGCGAAAATAGCCCCGCTCGCCTCTGAGTCCTCTGGCTTGCGATGGGCTGCGGCGCGCGCCTCTTCCGTCGAGAGCGGGCGACAGGATGACGATGAGAGACCACAGGGCTGCGTTCCTGCTGTCCGGCTCCCTTACGCCCGCCCAGCGACGCGAGCGCCCGTCCCGCGCCGACTCGTGCGAATGGCGGTTAGGCAGGGACTGCTTGGGAAGAATTACTGGCCCCCCGCCCCTACCCCCAAGGGGGATTTTGAACGCGAGCGTCACGGCTCAATGTTCATGCACACCCGATCAACAAAATCGCCAACACTATAACTTTAAGGCGTAATGGCTGGGGTCGTTACCGACGCCTTAGCTCGGCGCGTCATATAGATACCGCTGAAACCCATTGAAGGCGTCGCGAATCGATGCGACGCTCCCCAGTTCGACGGTGGCGTCATTGACCGAGTGATATTTTAACTCCAACAGGCCGCCAAGCTTTTCAAAGCTGAGTTCGCCGTCACCGTCCCGGATGTATCGAGCCAGCACGAAACTCAAGAAGGTCTGGAGCTTGGCGTCATAGGGCGCCAAAATTATCGCGCGGCGTCCTTCGACGCGGTCTTCGCGCGTGATCGGCGGCAGTTCATAGGCGATATAGGCAAGCACGTCGAACAGGTCGCTTTTCTCGGCGTCGATCAGCTTGCGCATTGCGTCGAGCTGTTCGCCGCTGAAACCTTTTTCCGAAAGCTGATCCAGCAAGGCCTTGCGCGTCTCAGGCGCGGACCAGATTTTCCGTAGCTCGTCCTCGTCCTTGAAAAGCTGTGGCAACTCGCCGAAGAGCCGCTGCACGAATTCCGCCGCCGACATGGGGCGGCCGTCAGGGCTCCAGAAGGTTGTCGCCATCATGTGCTGGATGGTGCGCTCCTTGCCGTCCGCCAGCTTGATCTTGATCGTCTTGGGCCGGGCGGCCTCTTCATCCTCATCGCCCTCCCCCCCGCCTTCGCCCTCTCCCTCACCGTCGGGACGCGGCGGGCGTGGCGTGGCCGGTTCTGGTGGGTCTTGCGGTTCGCCGTCCCATTCAGGGTCGTTGAAAAGTTCGTAGGCCTTCACGAAATCATAAATCGTGAAATGGTCCTTGCCGTCGAACAGCCGGGTTCCGCGCCCGATGATCTGCTTGAATTCGATCATCGAAGTGACCGGCCGCATCAGCACGATATTGCGTATGTTGCGGGCGTCGACGCCCGTCGAGAGCTTTTGCGACGTGGTCAGGATGGTTGGGATGGTTTTTTCGTTGTCCTGAAAGGCCAGCAGGCTTTGTTCGCCCAGCTTGCCGTCATCCGAGGTCACGCGTTCGCAATAGTGCGGGTCTGTGCTCGCCTTCATCTGGTTGATCAGATTGCGCACGGCGAGCGCGTGAAGCTGGGTCGCACAGAACACGAGGGTTTTTTCGCGCTGATCGATCAGGCTCATGAGGAGTTTTACGCGATATTGCTCGCGCGCCTCGATGATGATGACCCGGTTGAAATCGGCCTCGGTGTAGCGCCTCGCTTGGTCGATCTCGCCTTCGACGACCGTGTCATCGGGCGTGTAGACATAGTCGTCGAGCGTCGTGGCGATTTGCTTGACCTTGAACGGGGTCAGGAAGCCATCGTTGATGCCCTCCTTGAGCGAATAGGTGTAAACCGGCTCGCCGAAATAGGCGTAGGTGTCGACATTGTTTTTGCGCTTGGGCGTCGCGGTCAGGCCGAGCTGCACGGCCGGCGCGAAATATTCGAGAATTTTGCGCCAATCGCCTTCATCGTTCGCGCCGCCGCGATGGCATTCGTCGATGATGATGAAATCGAAAAAATCCGAGGGATAGTCGCCGAAACTCGGCGCGGGCCTGCCCTCGGCGTCGCGCCCGCTCGAAAAGGTCTGGAAGATCGTGAAAAACAGATTGCCGTTTTTCGGCACCCGGCCGCGCTTGGCGATTTCGTCCGGCTTGATCCGAATCATTCCGTCTTCGGCGAAGGCGGCGAACGAGGAAAAATCATTATAGGCCTGATTGGCGAGAATGTTACGGTCGGCCAGGAACAGAATGCGCGGGCGGCGCGTCGGCTCGCCCGAAAGGTTCCATCGCGCCTCGAACAGCTTCCAGGCGATCTGAAAGGCGATGGTTGTCTTGCCGGTTCCAGTCGCCAGCGTCAGCAGGATGCGCGTTTTGCCGGCCGCGAGGGCCTCCAGCGCCTTATTGACGGCGTTGGCCTGATAGTAGCGAATCGACCAGCCGCCGCCCTTCTCGACGAAGGGGATGGCGTTGAACCTGTCGCGCCATACGTTCGCCTCGGCGAAGACCCGATTCCACAAATCATCCGGCGAGGGGTACGCGGAAACATAGCCCTCCGCGCCGGTCTTCATGTCGATCTGATAGATGCCGACGCCGTTGGTCGAATAGGCGAAGCGGGTCAAAAGCCGCCCCGCGTAGTCCTTCGCCTGCCCGACGCCTTCCGTGTCGGCGAGCCCGCACCTCTTGGCCTCGATCACCGCCAGCTTCTGGTTGCGGTAGGTCAGGACGTAATCGCATTTAAGCGCGTCGGCGCGCCTGCCGCCGCCCTGAATTCGCCCTGGCGCGATCATCTCCCGTCGGGTGCGGCTGCCCTCGATCACTCCCCAGCCTGCGGCTGTCAGGGCGGGGTCGATCAATTCGGCGCGCGTCTCGGCTTCGTTCATGGCGGGCTCTAAAGTTGGCCGGAAAAGGCTTGGTGCAAAAGGGATTTTTTCAATTCGTCGAGGGCGTCGATTTTTTGCTGGTAGATGGCGGCGAGGCGTTGGGATTCAATATCTAAATCAGAAAGCTGAGCAACAATTGCTCGCTGTTCTTCGGTTGATTTCGGAAACGCGACGATAACTTCGCCGATTTTTGTCGGCGATGTATGGCGGACTTTCACACCTGACGCGCTGTCATGAATTGCCTTTCGAACCGCACTCGTGTTGAAAACATGGAAAAAGAATTCGTTGATCCAAGGCGCGTCAGGCTTCTTGGTTAAAAGACCGAGCCGTTGATTATGAAGAAATTTTCCGGATGCAGGGATAAGCGCAGGGCTTCCCAAAAGCCCTGCCGCTTGTTCTGTCATTGCAACCAGCAAGTCTCCTTCTGAGAGAACATAGCCCTTTGGGATTTCGCCGCAGTAATACTTTTGCTTTTCATCTCGATCACGGTACCCGCCCGCCTCGTAAAAATTACCGGGCGTAAGTAACGTGTAGTCACCGGATGATGTGAAAAACTCGCTCTTGAAGGCGAAACCGTGTTTTATGTCGCATAGCGTCGCAAGTGTTCTTTCGATCCATCCGTCGCCACGCTGCAAAAAAATTTCGTTGGCCCGGCTTTCGAATAGAGAGCGCACGTTTTTGCGGTTGCTTTCGACATTGGCTTTGGCGGCAGAGATACCGCTTAGCGCGTTATCAAGTATGCTAACGATCCGGCGTTGCTCAGCGAGCGGAGGAAGCGGAAACTCAAACTCCATCACGTCATTCATATTTGCGCGTGGCATTCTTGCGCCAGTGCAGGTCCCGTTGATCCGGTTTACAGTTTCATCTGCAAGGAACCAGTAGAGTAAAAATTCGCGTAACAATCGAGGATTCGGCCGAATTGGGAAGATTTCAGTCGAGCAATGTCCTTCAAAATCTGGGGCGAATACCTTGTTTAGGTAGGGGCGCAAACGACCGTATAATACGTGTTCTTGTGAAAATCTGAAAGTAGCGCTTTGCGCAGCTTGTACTTCAAGCGAGCCAATAAATTCAGCGGTATGCGCCTCAATATTTTCAAGTCCGACATAAGGCAAATTGCGATGAATTCCTTGCGTTTTATCCGTTACGCAAACTTCGCCGAGTTTTTTGATCTGCCACCCGCTATTCACAGCAGCCTCCGGATCGTCGCCAAAACGTCGGCGCTTTCAGCGTCTAGCGCCGCGATTTCGTCTATGATTTCCTGCGGACTGCGATGCGTCACATCGTCGCCGCCGTTGGGGTTCTTGACCGAAAGCTCAAAGCTCGTCCTGTCGAGGCTCGCGGCCTCGACGCTCCAGCTCTTCGGCGAGTCGGCGAAGCTTTCTTGCAGCGCCACGAACTCCATCAGATCGGCGTCGTTAAGCGGATTGGTCTTGCCCATGCTGCGACCCGGGTCGAGCTGGTAGAACCATATTTTCTGGGTCGGCGCGCCCTTCTCGAAAAACAGCACGACGGTCTTGACGCCCGCGCCGAGGAACGTGCCGCTGGGGCAGTCGAGCACCGTATGCAAATTGCAGCTCGTCAGCAGCTCACGGCGCAGGCTGACGCTGGCGTTGTCACCGTTCGACAGAAAGGTGTTCTTGATGACAACGGCGGCGCGCCCGCCTGCCTTCAGCGACTTGATGAAATGCTGGAGGAACAGAAACGCCGTCTCGCCGGTGCGAATCGGGAAATTCTGCTGGACCTCGGGCCGCTCCTTGCCGCCAAAAGGTGGATTGGCCAGGATGACGTGATACCGGTCCCTTTCCTGAATGTCGCTGAGGTTTTGGGCCAGCGTGTTGGTGTGGACGATGTTCGGCGCGTCGATGCCATGCAGGATCATGTTCATGATGGCGATGACGTAGGCGAGGCTCTTCTTCTCCCGCCCGTAAAAGGTTTTCTCCTGCAAGGTTTTGAGATTAGCGGTCGAAAGGTTCGGCTGCGCGCGCAGATAATCGAAAGCCTCGCACAAGAAGCCGGCCGAGCCGCAGGCGCCGTCATAGATGCGCTCGCCGACCTTGGGCTTTGTTACCTTGATCATCGCGCGGATGAGCGGGCGCGGCGTGTAATATTCGCCGCCGTTGCGCCCGGCGTTGCCCATATTCTTGATCTTGGCTTCATAGAGGTGCGATAGCTCATGCTTTTCAGCCTGGGAGCGAAAGCGCAACTGGTCGATCAGCTCCAAAGCGTCGCGCAGGCTGTAGCCGCTCCGGAACCGGTTTTCGATCTCGCTGAAAATCTCGCCGATTTTATATTCGATGGTGTCGGGATGCTCGGCCGAGGCCTTGAAGCCGCGCAGATAGGGCCAGAGCTTTTGGTTGACGTAGTCGATCAGGTCCGAGCCAGTCAGGGCCTTGTCGTGGTCAAACTCACCCTTGCGGTTTTTCGGCGCGGCCCATTTCGACCAGCGATGCGGCGGGTCGATGATAAAGGCGTAAGCCTTGCCGACCAACTCGGCCTGAAGCGCGCGCTCCTGCTCCAGATCGTCCAGGTACTTGAGGAACAAAATCCATGACGTTTGCTCGGTGTAATCGAGTTCGGTCGTGCAGCCCGCCTCTTTCCAGAGAACGTCGTCGATATTCTTAAACGTCTGTTCAAACATGATTTTTGATCGAGCCGCCGTGAGTCGCGATGAATGGCGGCTAGCTTAGCACTTTTCAGAGGGGGCGGAAGCGATGCGCGCTCGGGTTAGTGTCTCAGTTTGAAATTTCGCATCAAGCGAAAGCCTCATGCTTGCTAATTCTATCTGCAAGCACTATAGCTTGCACATCGAGCCTGCAAGTAGGAGATGTCGGTGACAGAATCTAGCAAATCGGCCGGAGGAAGGGCTAGAGCATTGGCTCTTTCCCCGGAGCGCCGCAGTGAGATTGCTCGCAGGGCGGGCGCTTCAAGGTGGGGAACGTTACGCCAAGCAATCAGCAGAGAGGGAATCGTTAAGGTCGGCGACACTGAATTGCAGTGCTACGTGCTTGACGATGAAACCCGCGTCCTAGCGCGCGCCAGTTTCGTTCGTGCTATTGGCCGAACCGGAAAGGTCAAGGGCGGACGCGGTTTCGATGAAGAATTCCAAACGCCAGTTTTCTTGACCGCAGAGAACCTAAAATCATTCTTCCCTAGTGACTTAGATGTGAATTCCAAACCCATTCTTTTCATGGACGGTGATGCCCAAATGATTGGCTATCGCGCAGAACTGCTTCCAGACGTCTGCGATATTTTCGCTGATGCCGACCGAGCCGGGGTATTGCGCGCAAACCAAAAACACATTGCTACCGCTTGTCGGACCTTAAGTCGGGGTCTTACTCGCGTCGGTATTATTGGCCTGATTGACGAAGCTACAGGGTATCAGCGTGAGCGAGCCGCTGACGCCCTTGCTCGGATTTTGGAAAACTACATCGCCAAGGAACTTCAGCCTTGGGTGCAGACGTTTCCCCCCGAATTTTACGACAATCTCTTCCGCTTGCGCGGCCTGCATTATCCGCGTGATACCGTGAAGCGGCCCCAGTATTTCGGCTATCTAACCAACGACGTCATCTATAAGCGATTGGCACCCGGCATTGTCGACGAACTAAAACGATTGACCCCAAAACTACCAAGCGGGCGGCGCAAGCATCAGTACTTCAGGCGGCTTACGGAAAACCTCGGCCATCCCAAGTTGAGAGAGCATCTCGCATCAGTTATCACAGTAATGATGCTTAGCGACACATATGATGATTTCATGGTGAAATTGGACCGGGTCAAACCACGGTATGGCGAGACAATGGCGCTGCCGTTCGACAGCCCGACGACGGGACTCTAACCCTTTGTCCACCTTTTTGCCGCCGCCTTTTTCGCGATCTCGGAGCGCCGCTCCGGCGTCATAGATTTGGCGCGCGCGGCGCCGCCCTTCTTACCAAGCGAGACGGCGGCGGCATTCTTGCCGTCGCTGGTCAGCACTTCGGCTTCTTCGCCCGTGGCTATCCGCATCACGCGAGCAGCGTTCGCGAACACATCGGCGGGGCGATTTTCGCCTTTAGGTCCGGTGGGCATTCTCCACAAGTTCAGCCTTGAATTTACCTGTATTTTCGTCGAATTCGACAAGCCTCATGATTATATTGTGTCGCGGATATGCCTCTGCGATGGTTCGCGGATAAGTAGTCTCGCTGACAGCCTTTATTACGATAACGCGAAAAATTCCCGCGTGCTTGTCGCGGGCTATTTTCAGATTTTCAATTCTCTCTAGGTTCCCTAGGCTCGACACCCATTCCTGAAAGTCACGACTATTTTGGTTGCTATAGGTTGCTGGCGTATCGCGATAATTAAACTCATCGATCCAAAGCGTAACGACAACCTCTCCAGACGGCGTGATGCCCGACCAGCTCCATTGAACATTTCTTAGAACAACGCCGTAGCTGGCGAATGCGGCGACCTTCCCGGACAAATCTGCCCCCTGCTTTGCCCTAAGCATAGCACGGGAGATAGGGGCGCGCGAGCGTCGGCCAAGCCCCTCAAATTTCAAACTGAGACACTGCTCGTCGAGGATATTTCATTCTCTTTTCGTCAGACCGCCCGAAAACCATCATCGCCAGTCCACCGCCGCTCTCGCCTGAAGCCGAGCTTGCGTAGGGCCGTGCGGAACTGTCCAACCCCAAGCCATCCCTGCCGGCTACGACACCCTTCCCGGCCCTCGTGAGATACCGCTGGCGACTGCGTCTCGGCGCTGGCCCGCCCCTCGAATCGCCCGATCTGGGCAACCCTGCAAGGAATTCTTAGAGGGGGTGCCCACCCCTAAGGGGGTGGAAGGCGATAAAGTCAGGCGTTCAAGATCGTCCACAAATGATAAAAAAATATCGAAAAACAAAACCTTACGGTGTAATATTGCCTCCTTTAGACACTAGGGGCGTTTTCATGACCCGTAGCAATTTTTTCGCGGTGACGTTCGGCGCAATGGCTTGCTCTGGCTATTTGAACAGCGGCGCGAATGCTGGGTGGTTCGGTCCTAGCAATTATGCCGAATGCATGATCGAGCAAATGCGAGGGCAGCCCGCGAACATGGGCCCGATAGCGCAAGTGGTCTGTCTCGAAAAGTTTCCTCCAAAGAGCGTGTATTTTCCAGAGCCTGCACCGCAAGAAACGCTCTTGGACAGAGCGAAAATCACTTATAGACGGTGTGATGAAAATACATCAGATGGGCGTGTGGCGTTATGCGTCGACAATAAGCCGTCGAGCTACAAAATAACTAAAGTTAAGTTTGGAATTTCTAATTTTGATCCATGCCAACATAATATTATTACGATTACCGTATTTCCATATAATGCAGAAGATGATAAATATTGGACATATATAGACACTGATAAAAAGTTTTTTCGAGATATATATGTAACTGTCACGCAGCCGATAAATTATAATTGTTGGGACGTACGCTTTTATGGTTTCTTCGAATAGTGGGTCGCAGAGCATCTTTTCAGTTGGAAACCGTGCTGGATGCCCCTTTCACGAGCCGGGCGGCAGCCAGAACCGATAATAATGCGCCGTGCCCTGCCAGCGGCGCTTTCGCGTCCAGCCTGCCTCGATCAGTGTCGCCGACAAGAGCCGGCCTGCGACGCCCGTCGCCTGCTCAAGCTCGACCATGGCGAAGGGCCGGTTGCGGGAGGCGGGCGGCAAACTCTTATGCCAAGCTTCGAGCCGTTGAAGAAGGGGCCAGCGCTGCGCTTCGGCGGCAGCGCTAGCTCGTTCAGCGTCGCGCATCAATTCCTTGATGTAGAGACTCATCGTCTGCGCCTCGCTTGATGGTGGTTAGTCGTCGCTGTCGAACCAGAATTTTGGTTTTTTTGCCCTCCCCCTGCTCTAAACCGCACAACAGGTCGTAACGGTCGTAACTCCCCTTGAGTTACGACCACTTCCGGTCGTAACCGATCTGGGTTTTCTCGCATTTGGTTACGACCTGGAACGGTCGTAACTCCTAAGAGGTTACGACCGTTACGACCGATGTTGAATCTGGTGGGCGGGGCAAGAGCGAAAAACATAATTTTCACCGCTGGTCGCCGTCGAGAATTTTAGCAGTCAGGACGTAGGCGCGGATGCGCTGATCGCGGACATTGACGACAGCAGGCAGATTTTTTGTGTCCTGGCGCCGCAACATTCCCTTCGCGTCGAGAGTGCGGGCGACGAATGTCGGATCAAGGCCCGCGCAGATTTCGGACTTCCACGTCTGAACTGGGACCCACCATTCTCTCGCCGCGCCCTCGCCTTTGCGCCAGCCCAGCCGATCACGCACTGGGTGCACCGAGCCCCCGATATCTTCAAAGCGCGATTCGCCATGCTGCTCGACAACGAGCCGGACTTGTTCGACGGCCTGCCGCGCCTCGTGCGACCCAACGCCGCCACGCTGCTCCAGCCAGCGGGAGAAGGCCCACTCAGCCGCATGGCGGGCCTCGCCATTCGCCCAAGGGGTGACGCCGAGGACCGTCGCCAGTTCACCCGCGACCGCGATCAAGGCAAACTTCTTCGCCGCCCGGACGACCTGATCGCCGCCGTCTTTAGCTGCGACCTTGGCGACAAATTGCGCCATGCCGGTCTTTGCTGCCACCACGACCCGCTCGACGCCTTCGGCGGTGATCCTGCGGACGAACTGAGGCCCCGCCGTTCCGTAGGATCGACAAGCTTCGGCCTTGATGGCGTCGGCCAGTTCACCCGCGTGTCCAAAGCCGCCGGCATGATCGAAAGCGCCGTAACCTTTGCCAGCGTCGGCGGGAATGTCGAGGACCCTGACGGCCTGTCCCGCTCTCGTGCTCCGCCCTCGGTCCTCGGCGATCTTTTGTGCGACGCTAATCTCGCCAGACGACAATAAACCGATGCGCCACGTCCGGGGATCGCGCGCCGCGCCGTCGCGCCCAGCGCGCGCCTTACCGAGCCCGTTGGCCAGCGCATAGACTGCCGCTCCCACATCACGCCCCTCGCTGCCGCGCGACAATCAGGATGAGAACGGCGCGTCAAACAGGATGAGAATCGCCGTGGGGCTGTGACGGAGGGAGGGCGGAGCCCGACCGAAGGCGCAGCCCCACGGCGATGCATTTTTTCTGAAGCCTTCTGGCGATCGCGGCCGGTCGGGCACAAGGGGACTTTTCCGCATTGGAGGAATCGCCTTTTGCCCGGCCGCCACGTAACCGACCACCAGATGAGGCTTTTCATGAAGTTCCGTCAGACCAAGCCAGTCGTCGTCGCGGCAGCCAAGGCGTCGTTCAGCGCCGCCACCGCTTATCGCATCGAACAGGATCCGCGGCTGCCATCGGCAAAGGCCGAAACGCGCGCGCGGCGTCGCCCCGATCCGCTCAGCGCCATTTTCGAGCAGGAGGTGGCGCCGATGCTGGCGGCGGCGCCGGGCCTGCGGCCAATCGCGATCTTCGAGGAGATGATCCGTCGTCATCCCGAACTCGGGCATGGAATCCGCCGCACGCTGGAGCGGCGCGTTCGCGTCTGGCGCGCCCTGCATGGCGCCGAACGCGAGGTGATCTTCCGCCAGACGCATGAGCCTGGGCGTATGGGCCTATCCGACTTTACCGAAATGGGCGACCTCGCCGTCACCATCGGCGGCGTAGTCCTCGATCACCGGCTCTATCATTTCCGCCTCGTCTATTCCGGCTTCGAACATGCCCATGTCGTCCTTGGCGGCGAAAGCTTCGTCGCTTTGGCGGAAGGACTGCAAAATGCCCTGTGGGCGCTCGGCGGGGCGCCGTTCGAACACCGCAGCGACAGCCTCTCCGCCGCGTTCCGCAATCTCGACAAGGACGCGCGTGAGGATCTGACCCGGCGCTACGACGATCTATGCGCCCATTACGGCATGACGCCGACC
>NZ_CAIUXT010000119.1 GCF_903903185.1 uncultured Rhodoblastus sp. | reverse complement strand
GCAATGTGCGAAAAAGTGGACGCCGGTTTTTCGCAAAAACATTGCGAAAACAAAGGAATCCAGAGTCGATTGCGATTCGGCCGAATCGCGGTCGACTCCAGTATCGTTCTTACAGCGCCTTTTGCAGCGCCGCGACGATGGCGTCGCCCATCGCAGAGGTCGAGATGCTCGACGCCGCCTCGCCCTTGATGTCGGCGGTGCGAAAACCGCTGGCCAGCACCTCCGAAATGGCGCTGTCGATACGGTCGGCGGCTTCACCGAGGCCAAAGGAATAGCGCAGCGCCATGCCGAAGGAGCCGATCATGGCGATCGGATTGGCGACGCCCTTGCCGGCAATGTCGGGCGCCGAGCCGTGGACCGGCTCATACATCGCCTTGCGCTTGCCATTGGCGTCGGCCGCGCCGAGCGAGGCCGAGGGCAGCATGCCGAGCGAGCCGGTCAGCATGGAGGCGACATCCGACAGCATGTCGCCGAACAGATTATCGGTGACGATGACGTCGAACTGCTTGGGCCAGCGCACCAGCTGCATCCCGAGCGCGTCGGCGAGCATGTGCTCCAGCTTCACGTCCGAATAGGATTTCGCGTGCAGGCCGGTGACGACTTCCTTCCACAACACGCCGGATTTCATCACATTGTGCTTTTCCGACGAGGTCACCTTGTTCCCGCGCTTGCGCGCCAGCTCGAAGGCGACGGCGGCGATGCGCTCGATTTCGAACGTGTCGTAGACCTGGGTGTCGATGGCGCGCTTCTGGCCATTGCCAAGGTCGATGATCTCCTTCGGCTCGCCGAAATAGACGCCGCCGGTCAGTTCGCGCACGATCATGATGTCGAGGCCCTCGACGATCTCGCGTTTCAGGGCCGAGGCGTCGGCCAGAGCCGGATAGCAGACGGCGGGGCGCAGATTGGCGAACAGGCCGAGGTCCTTGCGCAACCGGAGCAGGCCGGCTTCCGGGCGCGCGTCATAGGGAACCTTGTCCCATTTCGGTCCGCCGACGGCGGCGAGCATGACCGCGTCGGCCGCTTGCGCCAGCGCCATGTCGGATTCGCTGATGGCTGCGCCATGGGCGTCATAGGCCGAACCGCCGACGAGACCTTTCTCGAATTCGAACGACGCGAGGCCTGCGCCGGCAATGACCTTCGCGACTTTTTCGACTTCCGAAGTCACTTCGGGCCCGATGCCGTCGCCCGGCAGCAGGAATATTTTATAGCTGGCCATGATCCGCCTCGTTTTTCGATTTTCGCGCGCGAACGGGTTCCCGGCGCATCACTCGCGCCTTGCTAGACGCGGTGGCCGCTATTGGCAAGAATTCAGGCGGCGCGCCAAAAAAAATCCCGCGAGGCGAAGCTCGCGGGATTTGATTTCAGGCCGGACCGGCGTCGAAAACTTTCGGGAAAAAACGCTCAGAAGCTGTAGCGAAGGCCGGCGGTCGGGGCCCAGTTGTTGGGGTTGTAATAGTTCGAAGCCAGGCCGCCGGTGACGACCGAGTACAAAATGCCGGCGTAAATGTCGAACCGCTTGGTGAAGTGGTAATCGACGGAGGCCGAGACGCCGTTGAGGGCGCCCGAGCAGGTCGAGCTGCGCGGCGCGCTCTGTGCGGCATAAACCGTTTTCGCGCCGCCAAAGGTCGTAATCGTCGTGGCCTGAGGCAGATAGGCCGGCAGGTTGCAGGTCGCAAGGCTGGCGCTCGCAGTATTCGCAACGCCGGGGGTATTTACGCCCCAGCCGTAGCCGTTCTGCCAGGTGTGATAATAGGCCACGGTGAGGTCGGTCTTGGCGTCATAAGCGTATTTCGCGCCGACCCAGAAATTGTCAAGAATCTTGGCGTTCGGATAGGCGCCGTTGTTGATCGAGCTGATCACATAGCCGCCCTGGTTGGCCTGAGCGCCGATGCCGACGTTATTGGACGGGTTATGATAGATTTCGTGCGCCCAGCCGGCATAGAACTTGAAATGGTTCCAGGCGTATTTGGCCGCGATCGCGCCGCCGGTAATGTCCTGGGCGGTCGAGGACAAAGTGCCGGAATTGGCGTTGCCGGTGCTGGTGGTGACCTGGTTTGCGTGGGCGACGGTGAACTGGTTCGAGGTGAAGGTGGACGTGCCGCCAAGCTGAAGGGCGCTCAAAGGCGTCGAGGAGCTGATCGCCTGATGGAAATAGCCGAGCACGCCGTCCACATCGAGGCCGGCGTAGCTGCCACCGAGATTGGCCTGCCCGGCGTCGTTTTTGGTCGCAAAATGTTGGGGCGAGGCGGCGGGAACCGTAGACGTCGTCACCGTGCCGCCACGGCCGATATTGCCGCCGCCATTGCCGTCGGCGAACTTGTAAATCGCGCCGAAGCGGACCGGGCCGTATTCGAGCCTGTATTTGAACGCATCGTCCCAACGCGCGTTCGCGCTATTGCCGAGGCCGCTAACATAGGCTCCCGAATTGGTAATGATCGAGAAGGCGTTGGCCGCGACCGGATCATAGGCGTTCTTCAAATCGTCGGCCAATGGACGCTGCCGGCCAAAAGCCAGCTGACCGAAGTCCCTGCTGGCCAGCCCTAAATAGAGTTCGTCGTTGAAGGCTTGCCCACCGCGCGAACCGTCGCCGAAGTTGGAATATTGGTTCCGATTGAGGCCCTGGTTATCAACGATCGCGCCGGGCGCGTTTTGCAACTGTCCCGATTGCGGGTTGAAAAAGGTCGACGCATAGAACACGCCGGCCAGCCCCGGAAGGATTTCCTCCGTGCCCTTTACTCCGAGCGTCGAATTTGAAAGGCCGTTGGGCGCCACGCCGAAATAGGCGTCGTGGGCGTATCTATTGACCACCTCGGCGCCCTGATAATATTTGCCATTGATTGGCAGGCCGCTCGACGCCCAGCCGAGGCCCGCGTCGATTGTACCGAAAACGGTGATTCCGTTCCAGGTGAGCGGGCCTTCGCCGGTCGACAGGGGCGCCGGCGTTGCCGCAGCCTGGGCGAGCAAGGCTTCTGGAAGCGAGGCGAGAGGCAGGCTTCTGCCGATCCGCTGGCCGTTCTGTTGCGCGATCTGACGCTTTTCGAGTTTTTGCAACCGCCGGATGAGCGCTCTATTGAGCTTTTTCAGCTCGAACGTCTGCTGCTGGAGCGCGGACAAGTCGTCGGCGCGCGCCTCGGCGGCGCCGAGAACCGGCAACAACGCCGAAAAGACCAACAGACGGTTTTTCATTGTTCTCAGTCTTTCAATCGACAAGCTCGCCGGACGGCGCCGCCGGCTCAAACTCGATCTATTGATGATTATATTTATAACGTCGCTAAATTTTGTCAATTAATAAGGTCGTCCGATTCTTGCCTTTGTCGCGCTCCTCCGGCGATGTGGCAATTCTAACGCAGGCAGCGCAATGCGAGAGCCGAACGCAGGGTGGTTGTGCTGCAAGACGCCAAATTGGCCAAAAAAATCCCGCGAGCCGAAACTCGCGGGATTTGATTTCAAGCCGAATCGACCCTGGTCGCTTTCCGGGAAAGACGTCAGAAAGTGTAGCGCAGACCCGCGGTCGGAGCCCAGTTGGTGTAATAATTATTGCCATAGTTGGCGGCCGAGACCGGTGTTCCCACTTTCGAGCCCAGCGCCAGGGTGCCGCCCGCGAGGCCGCCTTCGACATTGGAGACTTGCATGCCGGCGTAGGCGTCGAAGTGTTTGGTGAAATGATAGACCGTGTAAAGCGAAACGGCATCGAGTGTGCCGGAACATTGGGCCGCCTGCAGATTTTGATGCATCGCCGAGCAGGTCGCAATTTGCGCTGCGTCGCCGTACTGGTTCTGGCTGGTGTGGTAATACGCCAGGGTAATGTCGGTCTTGGGATCCCAGGCGTATTTCACGCCGGTCCAGAAAGTCTGTAGAATCCGCGCGTGGGCATAGAAGTGATTATTCGCCTGGCTGAGCACATAGCCGCCCTGATTATTGTTGGCTCCGATGCCCAGAGCGTCGCCGGGATTGTTCAGGTTTTCATAATCGTAGCCGATAAAAAACTTGAACTGGTTCCAGGTATATTTCGCCCCGACCGCCACGCCCGCGGTATCGGTGATGATGCCGTTCAGCGTGTTCAAATTGTTGCCGGTCGAAGTAACAACGGCGCCCGAAATGGCGGTGAACGTGCTGCTGGTCAGCTGGGCGGAACTCAAGGGGGCGTTGCCGCCACCCATAATCGTGGCCTGATGATAATAGCCGCCCGCGACGTCCACGTCGAGGCCGCCATAGCTGCCGCCGAGGCTCAGCTGACCCGCGTCATTATGCGGCGTGAAGCACTGCTGCGCTGTCCCGATGGGCGCCGTCAGGGTTCCGGTGAAATTGCAACCGGCCGAGCCGTCCGCGAACTTGTATATCGCGCCGAAATGAACCGGGCCATAGACCACCCGATATTTGAATGAATTGTCCCAGCGGGCGTCCTCGGTCGCGCCGAGGCCTGCGAGCAATTGCCCGTTGAAACCAATGGGCGAGAAGGCATAGGCCCCGCCGGCGGGGTCATAGGCGCCGATCATGTCGGTCGTGAAGGGTCGGTGGCGGCCGAAGGTCAACTGGCCAAATTCACGCGAAGCAAGACCGACAAAGAGCTGATCGTTGAAGGCCTGACCGGCGCGACCGCCGTCGCCGCTGAAAGAATAGGAGATTCTGTTGAGACCCTGGTTGGAGACCAACGTCCCCGGCATATTGGCCAGTTGGCCCGACTGCGGATTGATGCCGGTCGAGGCCATGAACACGCCGGTCAGGCCGGGAAGAAGTTCATGCTCGCCTTTGATGCCGAGCGTCGTCTGCGACAGGCTATTCTGGGCGATGCCGAAATGGGCATGATTGGTGAATTTGTTGATCAGCGACTGGCCTTCGTAGTTTTGGCCATTTTCCGGGAGGCCGTGGCTGACCCAGCCGAGCCCGGCGTCAACCGTGCCGAAAATGGTGATGCCGCAGAAGGTCAATGGGCCGTCCAGAGATGGCAGGGCGCATGGCAGAGGACCCTTGAGGCCGGAAAGGTCGGCCCCCATGAAGCTGGTCGGGGCCGGCTGGGCGGCTTGCTGCTTCTCAAAGTTGATGAGTCGCTTTTCGAGATCTTCGTTCTTTTTCTTGAGCGCGGCGGCTTCCTGCTTCAAAGTGGCGACATCTGCGGTCTGCGCGTGAGCGACGCCCGCCGTCAGGATCGCCAGAACGGCCGAGGCCGCCATGAATTTGCTTTTCATCACCTTCGCTCCTGACCCTACCGGCTCATCCGGTAAATTGAATACATTGCAAGATGCAGTTGTTGCATCGCATGACAAATATCTAACGATGGAAAGGCGAGATAAAAAGTCCATTATTTTGGCGCCTCCCATTTAAATAGACGCTTTTTGGTCTGAAAGACCGGTTTTTGAATAATTTATGAGCAAATTCGTTCCGACCAAGCGAAAAGACTTTCAAACAGTCACACTATGTAACCAATTTACCACATGGCTCGAATTGTCCGCACGGACGGTGTAACCAGCGCGTTGCGGCGGAACGATTTCGCAAGTGACGAGCGACCCGCTCACGCATAAAAAGTCCCGCGAGCGCAACGCTCGCGGGACTTGATTTCAGGCTTGACTGGCGCCGATGACTTTGCGCAAGCGATCAGAATGTGAAGCGGGCGCCGACGGTCGGAGCGACGTTGCTGGTGTAGAAGTAGCCAGCCGCCAGGCCGCCGCTGTAATAGTTGACGAGCACGCCACCGTAGACGTCGAAGCGCTTGGTGAAGTGATAGTCGACAAAGACAGAACCGGAGTTGATCGAGCCGGAGCAGGCGCCGCTGCGGGCGGCGGTCCCATTTGCAAGTGTTGAACCGCCGGTGACCGGATTGATCGTGGCATTGCCGCAAGTCAAGAGGTTCGCGGGGCTGCCATAGCCGTTCTGGTTGACGTGCTGATATTCCGCGACGATATCGGTCTGGGGATTATAGGCGTATTTCGCGCCGACCCAAAACGTATCCAGCAGCTTGGCGGTGTAGAAGGAGTTATTGGTGACCGAGCTCAGCACATAGCCGCCCTGCGCGTTATCCGCGCCAATGCCGACGTTGTTTGCCGGGTTGTGCAGAATGATATGCGACCAGCCGGCATAAAACTTGAACTGCTCCCAGGTATATTTTGCTCCGATCGCTCCGGCAGTGGCGTCCGAGACCGAGGTTGTAGCCAAGGTATTGGCGTTGTTATTGCCGGTAGTGACGGTCCTCAAACCGGTATTGGAGACGAAGGTGTCGACCCCGCCCGCTTGAGTCGCGCTCAGAATAGAGGTGGTGATCGCCTGATGGTAATAACCGATGACGCCATCGATATCGAAGTGGGCATAAGACCCACCCAGACTGAACTGCGCCGCATCGTTCTTCGGTGTGGCGAATACCTGACCGACCAAGGTCGAAGCCGAGCAACCGGCCGCGGTCGCCGCGGTAAGGCAGACATTGCCGCCTGCGGAGCCGTAGTTGCTGCCGCCGTTGCCATCTGCGAATTTATACATCGCGCCGGCGTGGACCGGGCCGTATTCGACGCGGTATTTGAACGAATTATCCCAGCGGCCGTTGCCCGTGAAGGCCTGGCCGGAAACGTAGCTGCCGGAATAACCGATGAGCGAGAAGGCGGACGCGCCGCCGGTCGCATCATAGGCGCCGACGAGGTCGGTCGCGAAGGTCCGATGCCGGCCGAAGGTCAGCTGACCGAAAGTCGGGGAGGACAGACCGACGAACAACTGGTCGTTGAAGGCTTGGCCGCCGCGCGAACCGTCGCCATTGTTCGAATAATTGAAGACGCTGGCGCCGTTGTTGTCGACTTGCGAGCCCGGAGCATTGGCAAGCCTGCCCGACTGCGGGTTGATGTTGGTCGAAGCCCAGAACACGCCCGACAGGCCGGGCAGAATTTCGGTCGCCCCCTTAATGCCGAGGACCGAAACAGACAGATTGTTCGGGCTGATGCCGAAATAGGCGTTACGGGCCTTGGAATTCAGAACCGCGTCGCCGAGGTAGAGATTGCCGTTGATCGGGAGACCGTGGTTGGTATACCCGACGCCGGCGTCGATGGTGCCGAACACGGTGATGCCGCAGAAGGTCAGCGGGCCATCCGGGACTGGCAGGGCGCAGGACGGCAGCACGCCTTTGAGGCTGGAGAGGTCGGCCGCCATGAAGCTGGACGGGGCGGGCTGGGCGGCAGCCTGCGCGGCCTGCTGCTTCTCAAGCTTGTTGAGGCGCAATTCGAGCGCTTCGTTCTGCTTCTTGAGCGCGTCGGCTTCCTGCTTCAGCGTTGTGACAGCGGCGGTCTGCGCGTGCGAAACCCCCGTGGCCGTCATGAGCGATATAACGGCGGCTGCCGCCATGAATTTGTGCTTCATAATCCATCTCCCCGTTTACGGGCCGGCGTCCGCGTGCGTCGCCAACCGCTCCAGCCCTAAACCACAGCAAACACTGCGGCTCTTCGAAAACTTTTCGCGACCGAATGGTTCCTGCCACCGGATCGACTGCTACTGGATTAGAGGGGGGTCCGGTTTTTGGCAATCGCGCAAGGCCCGAAAATGGCCGCTTCAAGGCGAAAGAGTCGGGGTGTGTCTTTCTTGCAATAATCGGCTTCCCGGCGGATGCAACCGGGGCGGCGCTTTATGACAAAAAGATGAATTTGCTGCGTTGCGAAAGATATGATCCGCTTCTGCTTGTCACAAAGGAAAGGCTCAGTTCGACATAGTCGGGTTATACTTTTGTCGCTTTGAGAGGCAAAAACGGGATCGGGCAACCAGACGTTCATTCCCGTGAGTGAGAGACGCGGAGCCCTTCGGCACAGGAATCCGTCGCATGGCTGGCGCGCCAGAATGCCCGCGGGCCGGGCTCCGATTGCGGCGTCGGCGCGTGACGGGCGCATTTACCGGCCTGCGCCCACCACGCGGCCGGCTTGTCGCTGCGGTCCACCGGTTGCAGGCCCTGGGTGGGCTTGCGCCAGTATCGGCAATCGGCGCAGGCAACCATTTCGAAGGCCGCGCCGCGCTCCAGATATTCGCCGCAGCCCTGCGCGCCATGGGTGGTCGGCCAATGGACGATCCTTTCGGCTTCGCTGGCGGCGAGGGGCGCCCGGCGCAGGCACCAGCCTTCGTTTGGACGCGCCATTTTCCAGAACAGGCAGTTTTCGCAGCGATCCATTTGGCGTCACTCTCTCGCCGTTCTATCGCGGCGCCTGCGCGGCGTCCAAAGCCGCTCGTCCTGGAGTTTGTTCCGGACCCTGGCCGGGATCGTGACCCTGTGGCCCGAGAAGGGCAATGCCCGGCGTCGCCGTCGGCGCCGTCGGCGGGGCCTGGCCGCTCCAGCCGCCGCCGAGCGCCAGCATCAGCGCGACATATTGCTGAAGCAACCGCGTCTGCACCGATAATTCGGCGCGTTGCGCGTCGAGCGACGCGCTCTGGGCGGTGACGAGATCGAGCGACGAGGCCGCGCCGTCCCTGTAGAGGCTCATCGACATGTCGAGCGCGCGCTGCGCTGCCTGCGACGACATCGCCAGCGCCGCATGTTCCTGTCCAAGAAAGCGGATCGAGGCCAGAGCGTCCTCCACTTCCTGAAAGGCGGCGACAACCGTGGTCTTGTAATCGGCCGCAGCCGCCGAAAAATCGGCGCGCGCGGCGTCGAGCGTCGCCTGCCGCTGGCCGCCGTCGAAAATCGGCGCGGACACCGCAGGGCCGACGCTCCACAGGCTGTTCTGCAGGTTGGCCAACTGCAGGGTGGTGGATTGCGTGCCGCCGCCGAGCAGCAGATAGAATCGCGGAAAGAAATCGGCCTTGGCCGCGCCGATGCGCTCGTTGGCCACCAGGACCAGCCTTTCGGCGGCGGCGACGTCGGGCCGCCGCAGCAACAGATCGGAAGGCGCGCCGCGCGGCGGGCGCGGCTGTGCGGGCTGCACGCCGGTCGCGGCGATTTTGAACAGCGTGGCGGGCTGGCCGACGAGCGCCGCCAGCGCATTCTCCAGCACCGCGCGGTTCTGGGCGATCTCGGCGGCGGCGGCCCGGGCGTTGGCCAGTTGCACCCTGGCGCGCTCGACGTCGATCGGCGGCGCGACATTGCCGCGCAAACGCTGCTCGGTCAGGTCGAGCGCCGATTTGTAGACGACGATCGTCCGCGCCAGCAAAGCCGCCTGCGCGTCGGCCCCGCGCAGCGCGATATAAGCGCGGGCGAGACTGGCGTGCAGAGACTGCCTGGTCGCTTCGAGAAGGTCGTCATTGGCCTGCGCTCCCGCCTCGGCGGCGGCGATCGTGTCGCGAATGCGTCCCCACAGATCGATTTCCCAGGCCGCCTGGGCGAAAAGCTGGTTGGAGCCGTAAAAGGTCGGCTGGCCTTTGGAGCGCAAAGGCCGTGTCATCGATTGTTTGTTGTCGGAGAACGCGGGCTGCGCCGCCACGCCCGGGTAAAGGCCGGAGCCGGCGAGGTCGACGATCGCCTTGGCGCGCTGGTAACGCGCCAGCGCCGCCGCGAAGCCGGGATTGTCCTCCTCTATCCGCGCTTCGAGCCGGTCGAGTTCGCCATTGTGAAAAGCCCGCCACCAGCCGTCGCCGATTCGTCCGGCCCCCGAGGGCAGCGCGGTCTTGAACCGGGCGGGCGTCGCGATCGGCGGCGGCGCGTAATTGGGCGCGAGGTCGCAGCCGGCCATCAAGCCTGTCAGGACGACCAGCGCGGCGCGCCAAACGGGACGGTTGGAAAAAGGCAGGATCATTCCCTCGCGCTCGCCGCCGGGGCGCCGCCGATGCGCACCTTGTCGCCCTCCGCCAGCGTATCGGCGGGATTGTCGATCACCCGGTCAGCCGGCGCGAGACCCGCGGCAATGGCCACTTCCGATCCGAAATCCGCGGCGATCGACACCGGTTTGAACCTCACCCGATCCTCCGCATCGACAATCGCCACCCGCGTCCCGTGCTCGCCAATCGTCAGCGCGCTGGCGGCGATGCGCAATTGGCTCGGATCGACCGGCAGTTCGAAATGCACGTCGGCATAGGAGCCCGGCAGCAGCGCGCCGTCGGAATTGGGCGTGTCGAGTTCGACCAGCAGGCTGCCCGTCCCCGCGCCGATGGCGCTGGAGGTGGTGACGACCGGGGCCTCGAAGGTCCGACCGGGCCATTGCGGCGTGGTGAAAGAGGCCTTCATGCCCTTGCTGATCCGGGCGGAATAGATTTGCGGCACGTTGACATAAATCCGCACGGCGTGAATGTCGGCGACCTTGAACAAGGGTTCGTTGCTGCGCTCGGGCGAGACGAAGGAGCCGACATCCACCGTGCGTGCCGTGACCACGCCGTCGAAAGGCGCCACCACCTGCGCAAATGCCTTTTGCGATTTGAGCCGGTCGAGATTGGCGGAGGCGGCGCCGACCTCCGCCTGCTTGACCTTCTCGTCGCTGGCCTTTTCGTCGCTGGATTGTTTCGAGACGGCGGAGGAACCGCGCAGCGCCGCCCAGCGATCCGCCGTCACCTTGGCAAGGGCGAGCGCCGCCCGCGCCCGGCTCAGTTCTTCGCGCGCCTGGGCAAGGCGGTCGTCGAGCTCCGGGGTGTCGACTTCGGCCAGGATGTCGCCTTTCTTGACCACAGCGCCAATGTCCCTGCTCCAGCTTCTGACATAGCCAGCCACCTGCGCACGGATCGCGGCGTCGTAAAAAGCCGCGACCGAACCGGGCAAAGCGAGAATTTGCGGGCGCGCATCCTGATGCGGCTGGACGATCGATACATAGGGAATGGCGCGTTCGCGCGTCCAGACCGAAAGGTCGGTCTGGGCCTGCCGCCGCTGCACCACCGCGAAAGCGACATAGGCGAACAGAATCGCCAAGGCGGCCAGGATCGGCCATCCGCCGAAACGGGAACGCTTGCGCGGCGCCACGGGCGAAGCGGAAGCCAGCTCGTCCTTGATGGCCAGTTCTTCCTTCATGAAGACATCTCACTCGCGGCCAGCGGCTGGAAGGCCTCGGCGCGCGGTTTACGGGAATGCGCCATGGCGAAGACCACCGGCACGAAAATCAGGGTGGCGACGGTGGCGAAGATCAGGCCGCCGATCACCGCGCGGCCCAGCGGCGCGTTCTGTTCGGCGGAGAGCGCCATCGGACCCATGCCGATGATCATCGCCAGCGCGGTCATCAGCACCGGACGAAAACGCCCGATTCCGGCGTTCAGCGCCGCAGCGAAGGGTTCAAGCCCCTCTGCCAGTTGTTCGCGCGCGAAACTGACTACCAGAATCGAATTGGCGGTGGCCACGCCCATGCACATGATGGCCCCGGTGAGCGCGGGAACCGACAGGGTCGTATGAGTGGCGAACAGCATCCAGACGACTCCTGCCAGCGCCGCAGGCAAGGCGGTGATGATGACGAAAGGGTCGATCCAAGACTGGAAATTCACGACAATCAACAGGTATATCAACACCACCGCCAAAGCTAGCCCTTGATAAAGCTGACTATAGGCTGACGCCATTGTCACGGTCTGGCCACGCAGCACGACCAGCGAGCCGCGCGGCTTTTCCGCGTCCAGTGCGGCGATGACCCGCTCGATGTCGGCGGAAACCGCTCCGAGATCGCGTCCCGTATTGCTGGCGTAAATGTCGATCACCGGCTGCACCGAGTAATGCGACACCACGGCGTTGCTGGACTCGCGGCTGATCTGCGCCACGCCGCCGAGAAGCTGCGGAGACTTGCCCTGGGATGCGGGAATGCGCGCCAGATCGTCCAGCGATTCCATCCAGTATTGCGGTGTCTGGGTCACCACCGGATAGGATACGCCGTTTTTCGGATTGAGCCAGAACACTGGATTGGTCTGGATCGACCCCGCCAAGGTGATCTGCATCGAAGTGGCGATGTCTTTCATGCTGAACCCGAGCCGGCTGGCTTGCAACCGATCCACGTCGACCCGAATCGTCGGCGCGTCGCCGGGCTGCTGGATGCGGGCGTCGGCGACGCCGGTTACTTGGGCGATTCGCCGCAACAGCCTGGCCGCATGGGCGCGGTTCGCCGTCGTGTCGCTGCCGATGACCTGCACGTCGATCGGAGCGGGTAGGCCGAAATTTAGAATTTGCGTAACAATATCGGCGGGCAGAAAAGCAAAAGTCACGCCTGGAAAGCTTTGTGGCAGTTTTTCGCGCAAACGCTCGACCAAAGCCTCGCTCGTTTTCTCCTGGCCTTCTTCGAGGGTAATCAGGATATCAGCGTCGGCGGCGCCGATTGTACCGGTGTTATTATAAGCCATGCTGGTGCCGCTGACCGGCAGACCGATATTGTCGACCATCGACGCAACGACCTTCGGGCCCGCCACTTCGCCGATCGCCGTTTCGACCCGCTTGACCAGCCGACCGGTCTCCTCGATCCGCAACCCAGTCGGCCCGCGCACATGCAGTTTGAGCTGGACGCCCTCGATATTCGGGAAAAAATTCTGGCCGAGCAGGGGAAAAAGCGCAAAGGACGCGAGGCAAAACCCCAGAAAGGCGATGACGAATTTCCAGCGCAGCAGCATGGCGGCGCCGAGCAGCCGGGCATAGGCCTGCCGCGCGGCCTCGAAACGCCGTTCGAACCCCCGCTGGAAGCGGCCGAAAAATCCGCGCGGCGGCGAATCGTGGTCATGGACGTGTCCGCCGAGCAGGTAATTCGCCATGGTCGGAACCAGGGTGCGCGACAGGATGTAGGAGCCGACCAGCGCGAAGATCACCGCCTTGGCCATAGGGCGGAACAAGTAGCCTGAAATTCCGCCCAGGCCGAACATCGGCACGAAAACAATGCAAATGCAAAGCAGCGAAACCGTGGCGGGAATGACGATCTGGCGCGCGCCGTCCATGATCGCCGATTCGATTTCCTTCTTCTGCTCCAACTGGAAATTGATATTTTCGATGGTCACCGTCGCGTCGTCGACCAGAATGCCGACGGCAAGGGCCAGACCGCCCAAGGTCATGACATTGATGTTCTCGCCGGTCGCCGCCAGCCCGGCGATGGAGCCGAAAATGGCGAGCGGAATCGAAACGATGATGATGACGGTCGAGCGCCAACTTCCCAGAAAGACCAGGATCATGAGGCCGGTCAGGGTGGCGGCCAGCGCGCCTTCGAAGATCACCGAGGAAACGGCGTTCTGCACGAAGCCCGACTGGTCCCCGACCGCGACCAGCTTGATCTCCGGCGGCAGGATCTCGCGCAGCCTCGGCAAAAGCCCCTTGACGCCGTTGATGACATCCAGCGTTGAGGCCGAACCCGCCTTGACGATAGTCATCAGCACCGCGTTGACGCCATCGACGCGCACGATATTAGTCTGCGGCGGATAGGAATCATGCACGTGCGCGACGTCGCCGATCCGCACGGTCGCGCCATCGACGCTGCGGATCGGCAGATAGCCCATCTCCTCGATGCGTTCCGGCGAATCGTTGAGCTGGATGACATATTCCTTGCCGCCAATTTTCTGGGCGCCGACGGGAATGATCAGGTCCTGCTGGCCGACAGCGGCCACCACATCCTGCGCGGACAGGCCGTAGGAGCGCAATTTGGCCTGATCCACATCGATCTGGACCTGCCGGACCTTGCCGCCATAAGGCGAGGGGACGGCGGCGCCGGCGACCGTAGCCAACTGTGGTCGAATCTGGTTCTGCGCGGCATCGAAAATCTTCGCTTCGGAAATGGTTTCGCTGGACAAGGCGAGTTGGATCACCGGAACGCTGGAGGCGTTGAAAGTCAGGACATAAGGCGGGGTGATTCCGGGCGGCAATTGCTTCAGCACCGTCTGCGAGACGGCCCCGATCTGGGCCAGGGCGGCGTTGATGTCCACGGTCGGCTGGAAGAAAATCTTGACCACGCCGTAACCAGACAGCGACTGCGATTCCATATGTTCGATGTCGTTGACCGCCGAACTGACCGCACGCTCGTAATAATAGACGATGCGGCCCGACATGTCGTCCGGCGGCAGGCCGTTATAGGTCCACACCACGGCGACGACCGGAATGCGGATCGCCGGGAAAATGTCCGTGGGTGTGCGAATCCAGGCGATGACGCCGAATATTACAATGAGCATCGCCATGACGACGAATGTATAGGGTCGGTTCAGCGCGATGCGGACGAGTGCGAGCATCTGGACCCTTCAAACACGTTGACGCCAGGCGGGGAAGCGGCGCCCACCCATTTGGCGGACCATAAGCGCTGAAGTCGGATTCCGAAAATGAAACTTATTTCATCCTTCCGCTTCGAGACAATCCGCGCGGCTGTTGGTCGATTTAACAGCATCATGGATCGGCTGGATGCGTTCCGCCGTAAAAAGGCGGCGCCGCCTGAGGCTCAAAAAAGATAGCGGACGCCGACCGTCGGATCGACGCTATTGCGATAGAGATAACCGCTGGCGTAGCCATTGGCGACGGTCGAATACATCAAGCCGCCATAGAAATCGAATTTCTCGGATGCACGGTAGACGATGACGCCAGAGATGGCGTCGAACGTGCCAGAGCAAGTATTGGACTCCGTCGTGTTACAGCCATTTTTACCATAGCTGTTTTGTAGCGCATGGTAAAAACCGCCCGCTACTTCGAGACGATCGTCGTAAGCGTATTTGAAGCCGGTCCATAATACTTGGCGCACTCTATCGTGATATTGAAACGCGCTATTGTTGGTGACGCTGATAACATAGCCGCCAAGACCGGAAAAGCCCGGCGCAACAGTCGTTTGCGGATCGGCATTGCGGGCGGCGGCGTAACCGCCGAAAAATATGAAGCGTTCGTATGTATATCTTGCAGCGAGCACGATCCCGGTATTATCTGAAATCGTTCCCGAAAGCGATCCGGCCGGTTCGGTGGCGGCCTGCGACGCGTTCAAGGACGAGGCGTGAACCGACCCGCCAATTTGGCTGAAGGTCGCGTCGAACGACAGGCTGCCGACGTCGCCGCCAAGCGAAAATTGATAGGCGTCTCGCGAGGCAGGTCCCGCGCCCACCTGATAGAGCGCGGCAAAGCGCGCCTGACCAAAGCCCAGTCGATATTTGAGAACATTGTCGAGCCGCGAATTCTCGGTATTGCCGCCGCCGGCGAACGATCCGGCTATGACTGAGAAAGCGGGCGCGGAATCAATGGGATCGTAGGCCGAGGCATTATCGGCGATCAGGCTTTTCTGGCGCCCGACCGTCAGCGCGCCAAAGGTCTGCGACGAGAGGCCGAGATAGGCGAAATTATTGAGCGCCTGGCCGGCGAAGGCGGAATCGCCCCTTGAGCTCTGCGAAGTCAGGGCTACGCCGTTGTTTTGCGCCAGCGAACCGGGGCCGTTGGCGATCATGCCGGAGCCGGGATTGAACCGGGTGTTGAGATCGAAGATCACCGCGAGGTCGGGGGCGATCGATTCCGTTCCCTTCAGGCCAAGATTCGAATAACTCAAGGCATTGGGCGCGAAAGCGAAACCGGCGTGGTTGCTGTTCTTCGAAATTCGATATTGCAGCCCTTGCGGGTAAAGGCCGTTGAACGGCGCGCCATGACTTTGCCAGGCGACGCCCGCGTCGAGGCCGCCATAAAACGTGATCCCGCGCCAAGCAAGCGGACCGTCCTGCGTCAGCGCCTGGAAAGCCGAAGGGGCGGGCGGCGCGACCTGTGCGGACTCCGGCTCCGGAAGCCTTTCGCGCGCGGCCTGGCGCAACTCCGCACGCTTCAGGCGCGCCGCCAAAGTCTGGCGCTGCTTGCTTAGCTCCTGGATCTGGCCCTCGATCTGGCTCAACGGGTCGGAATGGGCCGCGCTGGCGAATCCCAATAAGACTGAGATTGCAAGGCAGATTGTCCTCATCGCCCTCTCATCAATTACGATCCTGCTTTCGCCATGCTGGACCGGCGGTCGACGCGCCAAGCGCGAAGGCGCCGGCGGAAGTCTTCAAAATCCATAGCATGAATTCGACGAAAATCGCCATTGCGCCGCGAAAGTCCGCTCCGGCCGAAGCTTCAGCCAAAACGCGCCCGTCGCGCTGCTAGCGGCCTTTCGGGGCTTGTTCCCGCAGAATGAACCGGGCGCCGGGCCCATTGTCGGCGACGCTCAGCTCCATCCGGTGCAATCGCGCAATCGTCCCGGCTATGCTCAATCCGATGCCGACGCCCGGCTGGTCGGCGCCGTCCCTGGCCCGGGCGAACCGGCGGAAAATGTCCTGGACCTCGGCGACCGGCACGCCGCGCCCGTTGTCGCTGACCTCGATGACGCCGCGCCCGTCCCTCTCATAGGCCTCGATGCGGACGGCGCCGCCGCGCGGCGTGAATTTGAGCGCATTGTCGACGAGATTGGCGATGGCCTCGCGCATCAGATCGGCGTCGCCCTGCCGCCAAACCGACGTTTCGGCGGCGAGCGTCATCGCGATGCCCCTGGCCTGGGCCAGCGGCAGGAAGAACTCCTGCAGCTCGGCGCAGAGCGCGGCGAGGTCGATCCGGCAAAAGGCGGAATGGCGATGTTCATTCTCGATCGATGAAATGCGGAGCAGAGCGGCGATGGTCGTCAGCGCGCGATCGATCTGGCGCAGGGCGGACTGGACCGGCGCGCGCAGGGAATCGCCTTTCGGCGTGGCGGCCAGCGCCTGTTCCAGCGTGGCGCGGACATTTACGATGGGCGCGCGCAGGTCATGGGCGATATTACCGCCGACGGCGGCCAATTGCCCGAGCAGTCGCTCGATTTCGTCGAGCATGAGATTGACCGAGCCGATCACCCCGTCAAGCTCCTCTATGCCCGACGGGGGCAGCCGGGCGCGCAGATCGCCCTGCATGATGGCTTCGATGGCGCGGTGGATCTCCCGGATGCGCGACGCCGTGCGACGGGAGAAGAAAAGGCCGATGGCCAGGGCGGCGGCGGCCAGCGGCAAGATTGCGAAGGACAAGGCGCGGGCGAGAATGCGGCGCAGCGTCGCGACTTCGTCGAGGCTGCGCCCCAGCACGATGACGCCGCCGTTCGGACGGGCGCGGGCGACCAGCAGGGTTGGCTCGGGCTCGGCGCCCGCGGCGGCCCGGAAATCGTCGACGACGCGCGCCTGCCCGTCGACCGGGATGTCGGGCCGATGGTCGAAATTGCCGAAAACCAGAGCGCCGGAGGAATCATAGAGCGCGACGTAATTGAGGCGGCGGAAATCGCGGGTCAGCCGCAGCGACAAAGCCCCGCGTAACCGGTCTTCGTCGCTCGCGGCGGCTTTTTCGGCCTCGTCGACGAAAACATGCTGCAATTGCGCGATCCAGGCTCTGGTCGTCGCAACATAGACGAAGGAGAAGACGCCGCCGGTAAGCAGGATCATGGCCAGGGCGAAAGCAAAAGCAAGCCGCAGCGGCGTCGAGCGGAAAAGTTCAACCCTGCGCATCGAGCCTGAATCCTTCGCCGCGCAGATTGACGATCAGTCTCTTTTCGCCGGGGGCGTCGAGCTTGTGGCGCAAGTTACGGATATGCGCGTCCACGAATTTGCTCTCCACCTGGAAGCGATAATTCCAGACATCGTTCAGCAACATTTTCCGGGTCACCAACAGCCCCGGCCGACGCATGAAATATTCCAGCAGCTTGAACTCGCGCGGAAGCAGGTCGATTTCCCGCCCATCGCGGCGGACTTTTCGCGCGATCAGCTCCATGCTCAGTGAGCCAGCGATCAGGACCGTCCGAGGCGTGTCGGAAAGGCGTCGGGCCAGAGCATCCACCCGCGCGGAAAATTCCGCCATGGCGAAAGGTTTGACGAGATAATCGTCACCGCCCGCCCGAAGGCCAGCGATGCGGTCGTTGACGCCGCTCATGCCGCTGATCATCAGAACCGGCGTCCGGTCGCCTTTTCCGCGCAACTCTTCGACGAGTTGCAAGCCGTCCGCGCCTTTCAGTCCGCGGTCCATCACCAGCAGCAACGCCCGGCCAGCGCTGGCCGCGGCCATGGCTTCCTTCCCGGTTTCGCTGAGCACGACGCGGTAGCGGCCGGCAAGCTCGCTTTCGATCGCCATGGCCAGATCCGGCTCGTCCTCGCAGACATAGACCGCCTGCTCGGGCGCCGCCGGAGGGGATTCGGGTTGATTCGACTTCGACATCTTGGCTCTCGCAGGCGTTTTCAGGCGGCGGATAGATGGCCTTCCGCCGGGGTCCGGATGGCCGTGGCGTCGGGCGCAAGCGCGCGCGTCGCCTCGTCGACGCTGTGGTACAAGCGCTCCCGGTCCGCGACGCCGGGATGGGCCAGGGCGTCCGACAGACCGTAAGTTTTCAGGGCCGACTTGGCGCGCAGCGATTCGAGCCGCGCGATGGCGAAATCGACGCCCTTGTCGTGACAGGCTTTGATGGAGGCCCCGAGGGCTTTCGCGGCCGTATAGTCGATGGCGTCGATGCTGCTCGCCTCCAGCACGATCAGTTTCAAGCCCGGCGCTTCCGCCGCCGCGAGCAATTCGCGCTGGAAACGGTCGGCGTTGAGAAAGGACAGGGGCGCCTGGAAACCGACCACCGACACCCCTTCGAGCGTTTCGCGCTCCTTGCCCGGATGTCGCGGCCACCATACGGTTTCGCCGGGCAGGCGTTCGAAGGCCTGAAGATCGGTCTGGGTCGTGGTCCAGACGCCATGGATCAGCGACAGGATGATCGCCAGCCCGACGCCGGTCTGCACCGGCAGCAGAACCACCGCGAAAAGCGTGACGACGACGAGAAGAAATTCGGGCCGTGACTTTTCCCAGATGTCGCGCATGTCGGCGACCCGGAAAATCCGGCCGGCGACATAGAACAGGATCGCCGCCAGGGCGGCTTCCGGGGTGTGGCGCAAAAATCCTTCGCCGAAAACCGCGACCAGAGCGACGGCGACGGCGGCGGCGAGGCTCGAAATCTGCGAACTCCCGCCGTTTTCGACGACGATCGCCGTGCTCGGCGGACTGGCGTTGACCGGAAAGCCGCCGATCAGCCCGGACAACACGCTGCCGGCGCCGAGGCCGACGAAATCGCGGTCGATGTCGGGCGCCTCGCCCGGCAGGCCGGGAAAGGAGCGCGAGGTCGCGGCGCCCTGCACCATGACCACCAGCGCGATGATCGCCGCCAGACCCAGCACCTTGGCGAAATCCTCGGCGCCGACGAGCGGCGCGACCAGTCGCGGGGCTGACACTTCGAAAGCGCCGACCACTGGCACGCCTTGCGATTCGAGGCCCAGCGCGATGACCGCCAGGGTCGCGCCGACGAGGGCGAAAAGCGCGCCGGGAATGCGCGGACTCAAAAATTCCGCGCCCAGGATCGCGGCCAGACTGGCGAGGCCCAGCGCGAAAGCGGCAGGTTTGGTTTCGCCGATATGTTCGGCTATGTCGGCGATGCGGGTGAAAAAACTTCCCGAACCGCCGTGCAGGCCCAAAAGCGAGGGTGTTTGCGACAAGACGATATGCACGGCGATGCCGGCGAGAAAGCCGGTGAGCACGGGGATCGAGAGAAGATTGGCCACCCAGCCGGCGCGAAAAAACCCGGCGCCGAGCATGATCGCGCCGACCAGCAGCGCCAGCAGGGCCGACAGGGTCGCGTAATGCGCCGTGCCGGCGGCGGCGATCAGCGCCAGCGAACCGGCAAAAATAGGGGTGATGGTGGAATCCGCGCCGGCGGAAAGAAAGCGATTGGCGCCAAGCGCCGCAAAACCGATGGAGCCGGCGATAAAAACCAGAAAACCTTCGGGCGGCGGGAAGCCGCCGAGCCGCGCGGTCGCCATCTGGGCCGGCGCGGCGATCGCCGCCAGGGTGAGGCCGGCGACGAGATCGACGCGCCAACTGGCCGCCGCCCCCTGCAGCGTCTTGAAGACCGGCCAGGATTTTCTTGCGGTTTCGTCCATTTCCGTTTCTCCCGCCCCATCCTTGCCTTTGCGCTTGGCCGCCGGCAAGAAAATAGGGGAAACCGGCGCTGCGCCTTCTGGCGCAGGATCGGCGTATATGGATCAAGTCTCCAACCAAAGGGCGCCGGATGCGCGAAAACCCCTATTACCGAGGCGAGCGCACCGATCATTTCGACGGCCGGCGCTTTTTCAACCCAACTGCCGAGGCCGATCCCACATTCGCCGATGTGTTGCGCTGGCGATTCGAGAAGCGCGAAAGGGCGCCCTGGCCGAGCCGCGTCGCCCCGCCGCCGCCCGACAAGCCGCCAAACCGGGTTTTCGGCGCGAGCCTGCGGCTGTCCTATATCGGCCACGCCTCCTTTCTGTTGCAGGGATTCGGCCTGAACATTCTGTTCGATCCGGTATGGTCGCAACGCGCCAGCCCTTTGGCTTTCGCCGGACCGAAGCGCCTGCTGGCCGCCGGCGTGGCCTTTGACGACCTGCCGCCGATCGACGCGGTGCTGGTCACTCACAATCATTACGATCATATGGACCTGCCTTTCCTGTCGCGCCTCGCCCGAAAATGCGCTCCGAAAATCATCGTCCCGCTGGGCAACGACACGATTCTGCGCGCCGCCGACTCATCGCTCCGGGCCGAGGCGCGCGACTGGGGCGGAATCGTCGAACTGTCGCCCGATATCTCGGTGCGGTTGGAGCCGGCCTATCATTGGTCGGCGCGCGGCCTGCACGACCGCCGCATGGCGCTCTGGGCCTCTTTCTCGATCAGGACGCCCGCTGGAACGGTTTACTGCGTGGGCGACACGGCCTATCGCGATGGCGCCATTTTCCGCGCCGCGCGCAAGGACAACCCGGACATCAGGCTGGCGCTTTTGCCGATCGGCGCCTATGACCCCGATTGGTTCATGCGCCGCCATCACGTCGCGCCGGAGGAGGCGGTCCGGATTTTTCTCGATCTCGGCGCCCAGGCCGCCTTCGCCCATCATTGGGGGGTTTTTCGCCTGACCGACGAAAAGCGCGACGAGCCGCCGGAACGGCTGGCCCGGGCGCTGGAGCGCGCCGCCATCCGCCCTGAGCTATTCGTCGCGCTTCCGCCCGGATCGGTCCGGCGTTACGATCTCGCCGCAAGAACGTTTTCAAGCGAATCGGAAGCCGATTCGCTTGAAGAAAACGCTTAAACCTCAGGAAGCTCAAGCCCCGATTCAATCGTTTCGGGGCTGGAGCCATCGATCTGGAAATCAGCCGCCGTGAACGAAACGCAGGCCGAAGAGATCGTCGTCGCCGACATTGGCGGCACCCATGCGCGTTTCGCCCTGGCGCGCATCGCCGGTGGCCGCGTGGCGGCGCTCGGCGACGCCGCAACCTTGAAAGTCTCGGACTATCCCGATCTGCCGGCGGCCTGGCGCGCCTTCGCCGCAAGGCTGGGACGCGAGCCGCCGCCGCGCGCCTGTTTCGCCGTCGCCTGTCCGGTGCGCGGCGAGGTTCTCAAATTCACCAATAATCCCTGGGTTTTCCGTCCCGGCGAACTGGCCGGGGAGCTTGGAATCGACGAGCTTGTCCTGGTCAATGATTTCGGCGCCGTCGCCCATGCCGTTGCGGAAACGGACCCGCAGGAGCTGATCCACATCGCCGGGCCGCGCCGACCGCCGCCCCGTCCCGGAATCGTTTCGATTATCGGGCCGGGCACTGGCCTCGGCGTCGCCTTGCTGCTGTTCGACCGCCACGGCCATCGCGTGGTCGAAACCGAAGGCGGCCACGCCGAATTCGCGCCGCTCGACGATTTCGAGGCGGCGCTGGCGCTGCGGCTGCGCCAATCCTTCGGACGGGTGTCGATCGAGCGGGTGATTTCGGGATCGGGGCTGGCGCAAATCCGCGCCGCCATGCCCCACGCGGAAAACGCGGCATTGTTCGCCGACGACCGCGACCTCTGGGCGGCGGCAATTTCCGGCGACGATTTGCTGGCGCGCGCCGCTTTGGAGCGATTCTGTCTCTGCCTTGGGGCGGCAGCCGGCGATATCGCGCTGACCCACGGCGCCGGCGCCATCGTGCTGGGCGGAGGCCTCCCGCCGCGCATCAAGGATTTCCTGCGGGGGCCCGGTTTTGCGCAGAGACTCGTCGCCAAGGGCCGCTATGCCGAAACCATGGCGGACCTGCCGGTCTGGCTGATCGCCCACGAGCAGCCTGGCCTGTTCGGCGCGGCGGCGGCCTTCGCGGCGCGGCGGCCCTAAAGCGCTTTCGAAAGAAGTAGAACCCGGTTCGCGTCAAGAAAAGGCGAAATCAATCCTCCGGGCGTCCCACGATTGGCGTCCACTTCATCTTTTCGATTTTCGCGCGCTCGATCGATTCGAGGATCAGCTTCCTGGCTTCCGCGGCGTCGCCCCAGCCAGCGAACTTGACCCATTTGCCGGGTTCGAGATCCTTGTAGTGGCAAAAGAAATGCTCGATCTGCCGCCAGGTGATCTCCGGCAGATCGGTGTAGCATTTGACGTTGTCGTAACGCTTGGTGAGCTTGTGACTCGGCACGGCGATGATCTTTTCGTCGCCGCCGCCCTCGTCGGTCATTTTCAACACGCCGATCGGGCGCGCATTGAGATAGGCGCCGGCGACCAGCGGACGGGTGTTGCATACCAGCACGTCGCAGGGATCGCCATCTTCCGAGAGCGTATGCGGAATGAAACCGTAATTGCCCGGGTAGCGCATCGGCGTATAGAGGAAGCGATCGACGAAAAGCGTGCCCGCTGCTTTGTCCATCTCATATTTGATCGGCTCCCCGCCAATCGGAACCTCAATGATGACGTTCACGTCTTCGGGGGGATTAATGCCGATTGGAATGGCGTCAAGACGCATTGCGCTCTCCGATGGTTTACCGTTCGACGCCCATTTGTCAGTGGCGGCGGCAAAACGCAACAGGAACTTTCCGAGCATATCCGGTTTTATCTCATGGACATTTTCGCCGGCGCCATTTCGGCCGCCCTAATGGGCGCGGAAACCGAAGGCCAACCGCCCAAGCTTTTCGGCGCCGAAATGCTCGCTGGCGCGCCGGACCGGTTCGCCGCCCATGCGGCGATAGAAAGCGAGGGCGCGCGCATTGTCGCTCAGCGTCCAGACCAGCAGGGAGTCGAGACCATTGGCCGCGAGATCGTGACGGGCGCCCTTGAACAGCCGCTTGCCGAAACCCATGCCCTGATATTCCGGGGCAAGATAAAGTTCGAAAATTTCGCCGTCGAAATGCATGGACGGCGCACGGTTGCGGCCATAGGAAACATAGCCGCCGATCGTCCCGTGCAATGACAGCACCAACAGGCGGCTGCCCTGGGCGATGGCGCGCCGCCACCAGTCGGGACCGCGACGCGCAATCAGCCGCTCCAACTCGCGACCCGGGATGACTCCGCGATAAGCTTCGCGCCAAGCGCTGTCATGGACAGCGGCGATCTCATCCGCATCCCCCGGCAATGCGCGTCGAATGGTGATCAGCGCCTGGGTCATGAAAGGATGTTAAGTCCAAGCGCGATTCGCCGCAAGATTGCTAATCTTAAAATCTTGTTAACTGCGGTGGACGACGCCAACCGGCGCGGCGAAAGGGCGGAAACTTCGCGACCGGAGCCGCCAATGGCTTGAGTCACCGGGAGAAAAGCGGCTCCGGCCCTCGCGCAACCCATTCGTACACCTCATCGGGGCGAGCGCTGCAACTGCATCCGGTCTTGCAGGGCAAGCCCTGCAGCAGGTTCACCCGGCCCTTGGCCACCCAGTGCTGCAACACCTGCCGCGCGGCGTCGGGCGTTGATTCGAAATGCGTTGCAATGTCGCAAAGTGTGGCGCGCCGCCGATCGATCAGATAGGCCTTCGCGTCGATCAGCGTCATCGTCATGGGCTTACTCCGCCGCCGACAGCGCAAGCCGGCGAACGCGCATTCGGCCCGCGGCGATCATCAACCCGACGGCGACGGCGCCGGTCCCGGCGCATGCGATCAGCCAATTCGCCGCATGGGCGGGATCGCGCGAGAAAGTCGAGACCTGATAGAACGCGACCGCCGCCGAATAGCCAAGGAGCGTGGTCCATCCCGCCGCGAAGGCCGTCCAGCCCAGGCCCGCCTCGTGCCGGATCGCGCCCAAAGCCGCCACGCAGGGCGTATAAAGCAGAATCAACAGCATGTAGGCGAAGGCGCCGGCGGCGCCGTCAAAACGGCTGGTCATCGCGCCGAATACGCCGCTTTGCACCTTGAGTTCGGTCGCCGCCTGCGCTGCGTCGCCAGTATAAGAGAGGTTGAGGCCGAGCGGATCTCCCAGCGTCGGGACGATCTCGGCAAGCTTGGCGGGAACGGTGGCGACGGCTGCCGAAAGCTTCCCGACAATGCCACCGCTGCTGTTGGAGGAAGCCGGTTCGGCCCCATCCGCCTGCGCCTTGGCAGCCGCGTCCGCCGCTCCGATGTCGGCGTAAAGCGAATTCAGCGTCCCGACCACCGCCTCCTTGGCGAAAATGCCCGTGACCAGTCCGACGGCGGCGGGCCAGTTCTCGTCCGTCACGCCGAGGGGATGAAAAACCGGCGTGATCGCCTGGCTCGCGACCGCGAGCACGGATTCGCGCGTGTTCTCCTTGCCAAATGAGCCGTCCACGCCCAGCGCGTTGAAGAAACTGAGCACGGCGACGATGGGGACGATGATCTGGCCGGCGCGGAAAATGAATTCGCGCAAACGTTGCCAGGTCTGCAAAAGGACGGTGCGCGCCGTAGGAAGATGGTAGGGCGGCAACTCCATCACGAATGGCGAGGTCGGGCCCTTCAAGACGGTAGCTTTGAGAACAAGACCGGTCGCCACCGCGAAGGCGATGCCTAACAGATAGAGCGCGAACACCACGTTCTGCCCGTTTTCGGTGAAAAAAGCGGCAGCGAACAGGGCGTAGACCGGCAACCTCGCGCCGCAGGACATGAAGGGCGCCATCATCATGGTCATGACCCGGTCGCGATGGTTCTCAAGCGTCCGCGTCGCCATGATCGCCGGCACGTTGCAGCCGAAGCCGACGATCAGCGGCACGAAGCTCTTGCCGGGCAGGCCGATCGCGCGCATGGCGCGGTCCATCACGAAAGCCGCGCGCGCCATGTAGCCGGAATCTTCAAGGCAGGACAGGAACAGGAACAGCGATCCGATGATCGGAATGAAGGTGGCGACGGTCTTTATGCCGCCGCCAACCCCGTTGGCGACCAGCACGACCAGCCATTCCGGGGCGTTGACCGCCTTGAGCCCCGCGCCGACGCCATCCACGAAAAGCGCCTCCGCCGTCAGGCCGAAAAACTCGATGAAGGCCCCGCCGACTTTTATCGTGAAGACGAACATCAGGTACATGGCGAACAGAAACACCGGTACGCCGAGAAAGCGGTTCAGCACGACCTTGTCGATGCGCCGCGTAAGTTTGAGCGAAATCTTGCGCGGCTGGTGAAAGCAGGCGGCGATGATGCCGCCGATGAAGCGATAGCGGCCGTCGGCGATGATGATGTCGGCTTCCTCGCCGCAGGCGGCTTCGATCGCCTGTCCATTCCGCGCGATCTCGCTCGTCATGCTCGCTCCGGCAAGATTTTCCGCAAAGCCGTCGCCTTCGAGCAACTTGAGAGCCACCCAGCCCGGATCGACGCCTCGGGCGGCGGCGATCTCGGCGACCTTGGGCAATAGCGCCGCGCGGGCCGCCTCAACGGCGCCAGCATGTTCGATTCGAACGGAGGGGACCGCCGGATCGCGACAGGCGGCGGCGATGGCCGCTTTCAGATCGGCGAGGCCCTTCCGGCGGCTGGCGACGATGGGAACGACCCGGCAGTCCAAGCACCGCGCCAGCGCCGTCACGTCGATGCGGATGCCGCTCTTTTCGGCGAGGTCCACCATGTTGACGGCGACCACGACCGGGACCCGCATCTCCAGCAATTGCACGGTGAGGTAAAGGTTGCGCTCGAGATTGGAGGCGTCGAGGATGTTGACGACGACTTCGGCCTCGCCCGAGAGAATGTAATCCCGGGCGACGCACTCGTCCTCCGAGCCTTTCGACAGGCCGCCGATCATGTAAATTCCCGGCAGGTCGACCAGGTCGAAATGGTCGTCGCCCAAGGAATAGGAGCCGACCTTCTTGTCAATGGTGACGCCGGGCCAATTGCCCACATGCTGGCTGGCGCCGGTGAGCGCGTTGAACAAGGTGGTCTTGCCGCAATTGGGATTTCCCGCGACGGCCACGACATGCGCCATTTTCAGAGCCTTTCCGCCAGAAGGATGGCCGCTTCGCTCCGGCGCAGCATCAAGGTGAAATTACGCACCGCGATTTCGAGCGGATCGCCTAAGGGGGCGACGCGGGTCACGGAGAAGACGGTTCCCGGCGTCAAGCCCATCGCCAGCAAGCGCTGGCGGTATTCGCGCTCGCCCTTTACGAAGCCGGTGATGCGGGCGGATTCGCCCGGCTTCATCGTCTGCAACGAAATCTCGTTCTGCATTTTCACTCAACCGGACAGGAGCGGGATCAGGCTTGGCTAGGCGCCAGGATACATGAAATCCTCAAGCTTGGACTGTTCAATCTGGAGTCGCGCCGGTCAAGGGGGATCGCCTTGTTTAGACTGATTCCAGAAACGGTTGTTTTCCGCTCCACGCATCGCGGTTCGAAGGGTGATTTTGTCATCGCGCCCAGAGATCGCATCACGGCCTTGGCCGAAAGAACCGTCGATTCATTATTCGAGCAACGGTCGCTTTCTCCTCAAGCACATCCGCCGGCGGCCCCCGCGCGCGACTTTGTTCGACGAACAAGGAATGAAAATCGACCAGATGGGTTTGGAGAACCGGAAGCCGCTCAAAAACGTTTTTATTTCAATACGTTCAAAAGATATTTGGTGCCCTGGCCGGCATCGAATAAAAGCCTTACGGCTTTGTTTTTAATAATTATTTTTCGTCAAAAAAATATTTATACCAACATATGTACCAACAATTTTTATCGCTACGAGCGCGGGCGCTAACCGAGCCGGCCCCCTTAAGCCTCATAAAGATGGTGCTGGAATCCGATGAAGGTGTCGCGGATCGAGGCGACGCCTCCACGTTTCTTTGCCGCCTCCGCCGCCGTTCCGAATTTGAGAACGATTATGCTTCTTGACGAACGGTGCGTAATGATCAATAGGCTTCGATCAGAATTGGACGATTTGTAAAAACGGATCTTTTTTGGCGTCCGCCTAAAACGGGATTTAAGTTCGTGGCCATTAGAGTCTGTCCGGGAAGTTCATTTTTCTAAACAGAGTTTTCGCACCATCAGGCGGATCGATGCTAGGCGGATGAAAGCCAGTGCGTTTCGTGTCAGGTTTTCGAAGTCCTTGGCCAGCCTGCGGCAT
>NZ_CAIUXT010000118.1 GCF_903903185.1 uncultured Rhodoblastus sp. | reverse complement strand
TCCAATCCGCTGTTCCTGCTCGATGAAATCGACAAGATGGGCATGGATTTCCGTGGCGATCCGTCCTCGGCGCTGCTGGAGGTGCTCGACCCCGAACAGAATGCGACCTTCAACGACCAGTATCTGGAGGTGGATTACGACCTGTCGAACGTGATGTTCGTGACCACCGCCAACACGCTGAACATTCCGGCGCCGTTGATGGACCGCATGGAGGTCATCCGCATCGCCGGCTATACCGAAGACGAAAAGGCGGTCATCGCTCGCAAGCATCTGATTCCGGCGGCGACCAAGAAGCACGGCCTGTCGCCCAGCGAATGGGTGATCGAGGACGCGGCCTTGATGAAGATCATCCGCCGCTACACCCGCGAGGCGGGCGTGCGCAATCTGGAGCGCGAAATCTCCAACCTCGCCCGCAAGGCGGTGAAGGAGATCCTGCTCTCCAAGCCCAAGCTCGACAAGGTCGTCGTCACCGAGGACAAGGTCGAGACCTCGCTTGGCGTGCCGCGCTATCGCTTCGGCGAGGCGGAGCTGGAGGATCAGGTCGGCGTGGTCACCGGTCTCGCCTGGACCGAAGTCGGCGGCGAATTGCTGACCATCGAAGGCGTCATGATGCCCGGCAAGGGCCGCATGACGGTGACCGGCAACCTGCGCGACGTGATGAAGGAATCGATCTCGGCGGCCGCCTCCTATGTGCGTTCGCGCGCGGTGGACTTCGGCATCGAACCGCCCTTGTTCGACCGGCGGGACATTCATGTCCACGTGCCGGAAGGCGCGACGCCCAAGGACGGCCCCTCGGCGGGCGTGGCCATGGCCGTGGCCATCGTCTCGGTGTTCACCGGCATTCCGGTGCGGCGCGATATCGCCATGACCGGCGAAATCACGCTGCGCGGCCGGGTGCTGCCGATCGGCGGCCTCAAGGAAAAGCTGCTCGCGGCGTTACGCGGCGGACTGAAGAAAGTGCTGATCCCCGAAGACAACGCCAAGGATCTGGTGGATATTCCGGAATCGGTGAAAAACAACCTCGAGATCGTGCCGGTCTCGCGCATGGAGGAAGTGCTGCGCCACGCCCTCGTGCGCATGCCCGAGGCGATCACCTGGGAGGAAGGCGCGGTCAAGGCCGGCCCCAGGGAAGTCGAGGATGAGACGACGGGCGTGGTGGCGCATTGATTTCAGGCGCCCGATCGATCTCCCAGAGCGTTGTCAAGCGAAGCGGTTCCGGTTCGCGTCGAGAAAACGCTTAAAAATAATAAGCTGGAGCCTTTTCCGTTCAATCGGATCGGAAAAGGCTCCAGGGCCGACGCCGCGTCGGTCAGAGCTTGCCGAACCAGCCCGGAGGTTTCGACCTCCGGTTTTTTTTGGCGTCGCCGGCTTTTCTCAGCTTTGGCTCGCCGGCGTTTTTTGGCGATCTGGCGGCGGTTGGCTCTTGTGGCTCCGGCCCACCGGCGGCGTCTCGCTCCCCCGAGGCGGATTTTCAGGGTTTTTTCGGCGAGGACGCGCGGTAAGCCTTGCTTTGTCGGGGATTCGATCCGAAAGTGTCCCGATCGGGCGGGCGCGATTCGAGCCATTTTCGCGACAGCGGGAGGTCGTTGCGTCGGCGCCGATAAAATTCAAGGAGCCGAGGCGCAGGGGCGCGCAGCGGTGGTGAAATTTCGAGACGCCCCGTTTATGCGGCTTGGCCGCGTCCGTTTGCGCGGTTTGGCCGCGCCCGGAGCGCGGCTTTAGACACAGGATGAATTCAGATGACCAATAAAGCCGAATTGATCGACGCCGTCGCGGAAGCAACAGAAACCTCCAAGGCCGCCGCCGGTGACGCCCTCGACGCGGTGATCGGCGCGATCACCTCGGCGCTGAAGAGCGGCGAGGAAGTTCGTCTCGTCGGTTTCGGCACATTCTCCGTCAAGACCCGGGCCGCCGGCAAGGGCCGCAATCCCGCCACCGGCGAGGAAATCACCATTCCGGCCTCGAAGAGCGTCAGGTTCAAGCCCGGCGCCCAGCTCAAGGCGACGGTCAACAAGTAAGCCTCGGCGCAGCGTCCGGCGCGGTCGTTGGGTTCGAGGATTTGGCCATGCGGGAATTCCCTCAGGCGAGCGTCCCGTTTGCCGGACGGTTCGACAAAGGCGATCTCTACTCCGACGCCACTCTTTCCTTGCCAGCGCCGTGGCGGCGCTTTATGAGCCGGGAACAGCCGCAAGGCGGGCCGTCGCAACAAGGATGACGGACAGGATCGGGGGCCGACCCCGGCGCGCCTTTCGGCTGTCTTTCGCCGCGATCCCCGCAAGGCATGGCTCGCGGGCGCGGACGACGCGGGGCAATCCGGCTTGAGGCTTGGGGTCCGGGCGGTTAGCTCAGTTGGTAGAGCATCTCGTTTACACCGAGAGGGTCGGCGGTTCGAGACCGTCACCGCCCACCACTATAGAAAAGGCCTGCACGCCGGGCTCGCGGACAGGGATTGGCGCAGCGTGGCCTGTTTGCTGCATGAGCTGTTTGCCGCGCGGGTTGGTCGAGGCGAAGCGGAAACCGGTTCGCGCCGCGACCCTGGCGACTGGTCGCCGCGCCGGCGGAGAAACGTGAAGACGGAGTCTCGATCCTTTTTCGGCGGATCGGAAAACGGCTCCGGGCGGAGATCGGAATGTCAGGGGCAGGGGCATCGCATTATTTTTCGCGCGTCTTTGGGCTGATTCTGGCTGCCCTGGGTCTGCTGGCGGCGGCGCCCTGCGCCAGCGCGCAGTCCATGTCCTTTCATCTCGAACCGCTGCCCGACGGCTCCGGCTGCCGGAGCCATTGCCCGAATGTGATCGTCGCCGAGGGGCAGATCGTCAATTCCACGCCGCAGGAGTTTCTGAATTTCCTGCGCGAAAACGCCGCCGACAAGGATCTGCGGACCGTCGTCTTCCTCAATTCGCAGGGCGGCTATGTCGTCGCCTCGATGGAGCTCGGGCAGATTTTTCGCCGCATCGGCGCGGCGACCGTGGTGGCGCGGCTCGGCGCCGCGTCCGGCCGGGGCCGGTTCCGGACCTCCTCCTGCCTGTCGGCCTGCGTCTACGCCTTCATGGGCGGCCGGAAACGTGTGGCGCCGCCGGGCAGCGCGCTCGGCATCCACCGCATGTTCGCCAATACCGAACACACCAACATGTTCGGCGATTCGAAATCCGAGCGGGTCTACGACAATGGCGCGATGGCCGGCATGTTGATGAATTATTCGTCGCGCATGGGCGTTAGCCGCGACCTGATCCGGTTCGCCGAACATATTTCCTCGCAATCGATCCATCTGGTGACGCCGGGCGAAATGGCGCGGTGGAATCTCGCCAGCCGGATTTTCTGACCGCCCTGGGGCGCAAGGTTCGAGCCCCTGCCTCGATGAGGGCGCGAACCTGCGGCCGCTTCGCGCGAAAGGGCCATGGTCCCCCAAAGCGGTATAACAGCGCTTGACTTGCCGGCCTCGCTGTCTTAATTCGCAAGCCTCCGTTCGACACGATGCGTCGCGGTCGCGGGGGAGTAGCTCAGTTGGTTAGAGCGCCGGCCTGTCACGCCGGAGGTCGCGGGTTCAAGTCCCGTCTCTCTCGCCATTTCCCTTGAAATTCGCAAATGGTTCCGGCTCCGCCAGACGGTTTTCGGGCCGGCTGCGCCGCGTCGCATTCCTGTCGCCGGGACCGGAAGCGCGCCTTCTCCCAATGGAACGAAAAAGCCGCTCCGGGGCTTTGCTGTATTTGGGACTAAGCTTGGTGGAACGGAGGATTCCACTTTTCCGGCGCCATCCGATGGCAAGTTCACCTTCGACTTTCGCATCAAGCAGGCGAGCGGCTGACGGGTGGTTTTTGCGCGAGCGACAGGAAAAACCAAGCTTTTCCGGCCCGGCCGGGACCTGTTTCGCCGCGGGATCGCGCAGCGATGGCGCCGGCGGCGCGTTGACGCAGACGGGCGTGGCCGCGCTTTGAACTTGCGCGAGGCGCCGCGCTGCGATAGGCAACCATGACCATCCGGCGGCGGGATGCGGCTTTTTCAGGGCCCGCCCTCCTCGCCCGGCGGCGAAGGGTCCGGCCGACGGCTCACGCCGTAGCCGGGCGCTCCGCAACCTGGCGGCGCGCCGGAAACTCAAGGGGACAATGCCATGCCGGTTCTCCTGAACGATTATCTGCCGCTGGTGCTTTTCATCGCGCTCGCCGCAGGGCTTTCGGGGGCGCTGCTCGTCGCGCCCTTCCTGCTCGCCTTCAAGGCGCCGGACGCCGAAAAGCTCTCGGCCTATGAATGCGGGTTCAACGCCTTCGACGACGCGCGCATGAAATTCGACGTGCGCTTCTATCTCGTCTCGCTGCTGTTCATCATCTTCGATCTCGAAGTGGCCTTCCTGTTCCCCTGGGCGGTAGCCTTCCGCAAGATCGGCGTGTTCGGCTTCTGGTCGATGATGGTGTTCCTCGGCGTCCTGACCGTCGGCTTCATCTACGAATGGAAGAAGGGAGCCCTCGAATGGGATTGACCCCGCAACCGCAGCCAACCCTGGTGGCGCCGGCCCCGCGGAAAATTCTCGACCCGCGCACCGGCAAGCCGATCGGCGCCGACGATCCGACCTTTCTGGCGATCAACGACGAACTGGCCGACAAGGGGTTCATCGTCACCGCCACCGACGATCTCATCAACTGGGCGCGCACCGGCTCGCTGATGTGGATGACCTTCGGTCTGGCCTGCTGCGCCATCGAAATGATGCAGGCGGCGATGCCGCGCTACGACATCGAGCGTTTCGGCTTCGCCCCGCGCGCCTCGCCGCGCCAGTCGGACGTGATGATCGTCGCCGGCACCCTGACCAACAAGATGGCGCCCGCCCTGCGCAAGGTCTACGACCAGATGCCGGAGCCGCGCTATGTGATTTCGATGGGCTCCTGCGCCAATGGCGGCGGCTATTACCACTATTCCTATTCGGTGGTGCGCGGCTGCGACCGCATCGTGCCGGTCGATATCTATGTGCCCGGCTGCCCGCCCTCGGCGGAGGCCCTGCTGTACGGAATTCTGCTGTTGCAACGCAAAATCCGCCGCACCGGCACGATTGAGCGGTAATCTGGCGAAAAGCCGAGCTTTCGTTTTTCGCGCCCGAAAAGGGCTGGAATCAAGGGGTGAGAATGGCCAACGAGCAGAACGAAGCCGCGGTCGCGCCAAGCGACCACGCCGCCGCTTTGCGCGAGAAGTTGCAGGCCCTTTCGGAAAGGATCCAGGCCGGGTTCAGCCAGGCCCCGGTCAGCGCGACCATCGCCTGGGACGAACTGACCATCGTCGTCGCGCCCGCGCAATGGATCGCCAGCCTGACCTTTTTGCGCGACATCGGCTTCATCAGCTTCGTCGATCTGACGGCGGTCGACTGGCCGGCGCGCGAACAGCGTTTCGATCTGGTCGTCCACCTGCTCGACCCCCATGCCAATCTGCGGGTCCGCATCAAGACCGTGACCGACGAGTCGCAGCCGATCGAGACCAGTTCGAACATCTGGCCCGCCGCCAACTGGTTCGAGCGCGAAGCCTATGACATGTATGGCGTGCTGTTTTCCGGCCATCCGGACTTGCGCCGCATGTTGACCGACTATGGGTTCGACGGCCATCCGCTGCGCAAGGATTTCCCGATGACCGGCTATGTCGAAGTGCGCTACGACGACGCGCAGAAGCGTGTGGTCTACGAACCGGTCAAGCTGCCGCAGGAATATCGCAGCTTCGATTTCCTTTCGCCCTGGGAGGCGGCGCAATATGATCTTCCGGGCGATGAAAAGGCCAGCAAGCCGGGATGAGGCATTAACAAAAGTCGAAGTGAAATGCGGGACATGAAATTTTGATGGGCGAGCGAAAAATGTCCGAACAGAACCTGCGCAATTTCTCGATCAATTTCGGCCCGCAGCATCCGGCGGCCCATGGCGTGCTGCGCCTGGTGCTGGAACTGGACGGCGAAGTGGTCGAACGCGTCGATCCGCATATCGGGCTTTTGCACCGCGGCACCGAAAAGCTGATGGAATCGCGCACCTATCTGCAGAACGTGCCCTATTTCGATCGGCTCGATTATTGCTCGCCGATGAATCAGGAGCATGCCTTCTGCCTCGCCATCGAAAAGCTGCTCGAAGTCGAGGTCCCGCGCCGCGCTCAGCTGATCCGGGTGCTTTATTGCGAAATCGGCCGCATTCTGTCGCATCTGCTCAACGTCACTACGCAGGCGATGGACGTCGGCGCGCTGACCCCGCCGGTCTGGGGTTTTGAAGAGCGCGAAAAGCTGATGGTGTTCTACGAGCGCGCCTCGGGCGCCCGCATGCACGCCAATTATTTTCGGCCCGGCGGCGTCGCCAAGGACCTGCCGGATCAGCTCCTGGAGGACATAGGGGCGTGGTGCGGCTCATTCTTGCGCGTATGCGACGATCTCGAGGAATTATTCATCGAGAACCGCATTTTCAAACAGCGCAATGTCGATATCGCCGTGGTGACGCTCGAAGACTGCTGGAAATGGGGCTTTTCCGGTCCGGTGCTGCGCGGCTCGGGCGGCGCCTGGGACTTGCGCCGCGCCCAGCCTTACGAGTGCTACGAGGAAATGGAGTTCGACATTCCGGTCGGCCAGCATGGCGATTGCTATGACCGGCAGGTGGTGCGCATGGAGGAAATGCGCCAGTCGACCCGCATCATCACCCAATGCGTCGAGAAACTGCTCGCCCGGGGCGCCGAGGGGCCGGTGCTGGCGCCCAATCACAAGATCACGCCGCCGCGTCGCGGCGCGATGAAGAATTCGATGGAATCGCTGATCCATCATTTCAAACTGTTCACCGAGGGCTTTCGCGTGCCCGCCGGCGAGGTCTATGCGGCGGTCGAGGCGCCCAAGGGCGAATTCGGCGTCTATCTCGTCGCCGACGGCACCGACAAGCCCTACAAGTGCAAGATTCGCGCGCCGGGCTTCGTCCATCTGCAGGCCATGGACATGTTGTGCCGGGGCCATATGCTCGCCGACGTCTCGGCCATTCTGGGCGCGCAGGACATCGTGTTCGGGGAGGTGGACCGGTGACCGTCGGCCAGTCGCTGCGCAAGAACGTCGCCTTTCTGCTGGCGGGTCTCGGCTCCGGCATTGTCGCGCTGATCTTAATGCGGCGATCGGGGGGCGAGCCTTTGTTTCAGCCGCAAAGCGATTTCGGCATCCTCATCGGCGCCGTCCTCGTCGCTGTCTACACCGTTTATCGGGACCTGCGCGATTCCAACGGGAAGCCACACTCATGAGCGTCCGCCGCCTTGCCGAAAACCAGCCCGAAAGCTTCGAGTTCACGCCGGAAAACCGCGCCTGGCTCGATGCGCAGATCGCCAAATATCCGCCCGGACGGCAGGCTTCCGCCGTCATCCCGGCGCTGTGGCAGGCACAGAAACAGCACGATTACTGGCTGCCGCAAAAGGCGATCGAGAAGGTCGGCGACCTGCTCGACATGCCCTATATCCGCGTGCTCGAGGTCGCCACTTTCTACACCATGTTCAACCTCGCGCCGGTCGGAAAATATTACGTCCAGCTCTGCGGCACCACGCCCTGCCAACTGCGCGGCGCCGACGAAATCATCCGGGTCTGCGAAGAGCGCATCGGTCCGCAACGGCAGGTGACGCCGGACGGGCTGTTCTCCTGGCTCGAAGTCGAGTGCCTCGGCGCCTGCTGCAATGCGCCGATGGTGCAGATCAACGACGATTATTACGAGGATCTCGACGCCGCGAATTTTTCGCAGCTGCTCGACGACCTCGCCGCCGGGCGGCCGGCGAAAATCGGCTCGCAGAAGGGCCGCAGGACGTCGGAGCCGGAAGGCGGACTGACGTCCTTGACGACATTCTATGGCGCGGACGGCGACAGCGGCCCGCTTTCCACCCCGAACGCGCGCTGAAGGAGAAGAGGATGCTTGAGGACAAGGATCGCATCTTCCAGAACCTTTACGGCTTTGGCGACTGGGGTCTCGCCGGCGCCCGGGCGCGTGGCGGCTGGGACAATACCAAAGGCCTGATCGAAAAGGGCAAGGACTGGATCGTTTCCGAGATGAAGGCCTCGGGCCTGCGTGGGCGCGGCGGCGCCGGCTTCCCGACCGGCCTGAAATGGTCGTTCATGCCCAAGCCCGACCCGGCGCGGCCCTCTTATCTGGTGGTCAATGCCGACGAATCCGAGCCCGGCACCTGCAAGGATCGCGAGATCATGCGCAACGATCCGCATCTCTTGATCGAAGGCTGCCTGCTCGCCGGTTTCGCCATGGGCGCCTCGGCCGCCTATATTTATCTGCGCGGCGAATATATTTTCGAGCGCGAGCGACTGGAGGCGGCGGTCGAACAGGCCTATGCGGCCAATCTGATCGGCCCGAACAACATCCACGGCTATCCTTACGAGATTTACGTCCATCACGGCGCGGGCGCCTATATTTGCGGCGAAGAGACGGCTTTGCTGGAATCGCTCGAAGGCAAGAAGGGCATGCCGAGGCTCAAGCCCCCATTCCCGGCCAATATGGGCCTCTACGGCTGCCCGACGACGGTCAATAACGTCGAATCCATCGCCGTGGCGCCGACCATTCTGCGCCGGGGCGCCGATTGGTTTACCGGGTTCGGGGCCAAGAATAATTCGGGCACAAAGCTGTTCTGCATTTCCGGCCACGTCAACAAGCCGTGCAATGTCGAAGAGGCCATGTCGATTCCATTCCGCGAACTGATCGACCGGCACGCCGGCGGCGTGCGCGGCGGCTGGGACAATCTGCTGGCGGTTATCCCCGGCGGCTCGTCGGTGCGCTGCGTGCCGGCGCATGAGATCATCGACTGCCCGATGGATTTCGACAGCCTCGGCAAGCTCAAATCCGGCCTCGGCACGGCGGCGGTGATCGTGATGGACAAGTCCACCGACATCATCCGCGCCATCGCCCGGCTGTCGCATTTCTATGCGCACGAAAGCTGCGGCCAATGCACGCCCTGCCGCGAAGGCACCGGCTGGATGTATCGGGTGATGCAGCGCATGGTCGAAGGCCGCGCGCAGAAAAAGGAAATCGACATGCTGTTCGACGTGTCGAAACAGATCGAGGGCCACACCATCTGCGCGCTCGGCGATGCGGCGGCCTGGCCGATCCAGGGCCTGATCGCTCATTTCCGCCCCGTCATCGAGGCGCGAATCGACAGCTATACCGCGCGAGCGGACAAGGACGCGGCCAAGGTCGCGGCGCAGTAGGACAGGCGCCTCGGTCGAGCGGCGACCGGGGCGAAGAAGCAGGCGCGGGCATTGGCGTCAGCCGATGCGAGGGGCGCCTCGGCCGCCTCCTCGGGCGGGCGAGGCAAAAGGAAAGCGATATGACCAAGATCATCGTCGATGGCGTGGAAGTGGATGTGCCGCCGGAATACACCTTGCTCCAGGCGTGCGAGGAAGCCGGCAAGGAAATTCCGCGCTTCTGCTATCATGAGCGGCTGTCGGTCGCCGGCAATTGCCGCATGTGCCTCGTCGAGGTGAAGGGCGGCCCGCCCAAGCCGACCGCCTCCTGCGCCCTGACGGTCAAGGAACTGCGGCCCGGCCCGAAAGGCGAATTGCCGGTGGTGCTGACCAATTCGCCGATGGTGAAAAAGGCGCGCGAAGGGGTGATGGAGTTCCTGCTCATCAACCATCCGCTCGATTGCCCGATCTGCGACCAGGGCGGCGAATGCGACCTGCAGGACCAGGCCATGGCCTTTGGCCTCGACCGTTCGCGCTATACCGAGAGCAAGCGCGCGGTCGAAAACAAATATATCGGGCCGCTGGTCAAGACCGAGATGACCCGCTGCATCCATTGCACGCGCTGCGTCCGCTTCTCGGCGGAAGTTTGCGGCACCTCCGACATGGGCGCCATCGGCCGCGGCGAGGACATGGAGATCACCACCTATCTCGAACAGGCGATGACCTCGGAACTGCAAGGCAATGTCACCGACCTGTGCCCGGTCGGCGCGCTTTTGCCCAAGCCGCAGAATTTCCGCGCCCGTCCCTGGGAATATAACAAGACGCCCGGCGTCGACGTGATGGACGCGCTCGGCGCGTCGATCCGCATCGACACGCGCGGACGCGAAGTCATCCGCATCCTGCCGCGCCTCAACGAGGCGGTGAACGAGGAATGGATTTCCGACAAGAGCCGCCAGATCGCCGACGGTCTGAAGACCCAGCGTCTCGACCGGCCTTTCCTGCGCGTCGGCGGCAAGCTTAAGCCCTCGTCCTGGGCGCAGGCCTTTGCCGCCATCGCCGACAAGCTCAAGGCGACCGCGCCGGAAAAAATCGGGTTCATCGGCGGCGACCTGTCGTCGGTCGAGGAGCTTTACGCAGCCAAGGCGCTGGCCGAATCGCTCGGCGTCAAAAATATCGACGCGCGTCAGGACGGCGCGAAACTCGATCCCGCGAAGGGCCGCGCCTCTTACCTGTTCAACGCGACCGTGGAGGGGATCGACCATGCCGACGCGCTGCTGATCGTCGGCTCCAATCCGCGCTGGGAATCGCCGGTGCTCAACGCCCGCATCCGCCGCCGCTGGCGCGCCGGCCATTTCCCGATCGGCGTGATCGGCGAAAAGGCCGATCTCACCTATGCCTATGATTATCTCGGCGCCGGCCCCGATACGCTGGCCAGCGTCGCGCGCGGAGAAGGCTTTGGCGCGATCCTCGCCAAGGCCGAGCGTCCGCTGATTCTGGTCGGGCAGGGCGCTCTCGCCCGCGACGACGGCGC
>NZ_CAIUXT010000117.1 GCF_903903185.1 uncultured Rhodoblastus sp. | reverse complement strand
CGCTTGCCTCCGATCAGTGCTTTCGCGCCATGGTCGACGGCCTGCCTGACCTGTTCGAGAAGGTGCAGCAGACCATCTTCGCTGGCGAGCGGACCCATCGAGGTCTTCTGATCCGTTGGGTTGCCTGCCTCGATGGCGCCGAGCGCGGCCGCAAACCGCTCCAGAAAAGCGTCCGCAAGCTTGTCGACGACGATGAACCGTTTCGCCGCGCAGCAGGTTTGTCCTGAATTATACATGCGGCCCCAGACCGCCCATTTGACGGTGTGGTCGAGGTCGGCGTCCTCAAGCACGATGAAGGCGTCGCTACCGCCGAGCTCCATCGACGAAGGCTTCAGATTCTGGCCGGCGCGCGCGGCGATGGTCCGGCCGGCGCCAACGCTGCCGGTCAGCGCGACCCCCTTGACGCGTGGGTCGTCGATGACGATGTCGGACTGGGCGTGCGAGATCGGCAGATTGGTGTAAAGACCGGCGGGAGAGCCCGCGTCGCGCAGGAGTTGCTCGAAGGCGATGGCGCATTGCGGCACGCAGGCCGCGTGCTTGACCACGAGAACATTGCCGGCCATCAGCTGCGGCCCGGCGACGCGCGCCAGCTGGTAGTAAGGAAAATTCCAGGGTTCGACGCAGAAGACCACGCCGATCGGACTGCTCTCCATATGGGCCTCGCCGACCGTCGGATGCAACGCCGTCGGCGCCAGGAAACGCTCGGCGTTTTCGGCGTAATAGTCGAGGATATCGGCGCTGAATGCGATTTCGCCGCGCGCCTCGCGGATCTTCTTGCCCATTTCGAGGGTCATGATCGCGGCGAATTCATCGGTTTTCGCGCGCAAGATTTCCGCCGCCCTCGCGATGACGGGAGCACGCTCCGCATAGGGTTTCTGTTTCCAGCTCAGGTAAAATTGCGCGGCGGCGGCGAGCTTCGCCTCAAGCTGTTCATCCGTCAGTTGATCGAAGCTTTTTACGAGCTTCCCGGTGGCCGGATTGAAGCTTTGATAAGCCATGCGTCCATTCCTTTTTGGCAGGCGCGCCGCGCCGCCGATCTTCCGCCGAATAGCCAAGTGAAAAGCTTTTCCTTGCGGCCAGAAAACGCCGCCCATCGGGGCGGCCGCGCCTTCGGAGCGCGATGCGGACTTTAGGCTGGCGCGATGCAGGCGACAGGCTCGGAAACTGCTCACTTGCGAGGTCCCGATTGCTGGCGCATCAAAAACCGAGGTCGTGCGTAGTTTCCGACGCTGTCCTCTCGGGCGCCGGCCATCGCATGAATCGAGCGCGCGACCGCGCCATCGCCTCGCCCCGGCGCCAAAGGATCGTTGATGGCGCCCTGCACCGCCGCCCGGCTCACCACACGCAATGTGCTCTTCGTCTCGATCGCCGGAGACCTGACGATCGCGGCGATCAAGGTAGGCGCCGCCATGCTGACCGGCAGCTCGGCGATGTGGAGCGAAGCTGTTCACTCGCTCGTCGACAGCAGCAATTCCATTCTGCTGCTCTATGGCGTGCACAGGTCGAAGCGGACGCCCGACGACAGCCACCCTTTCGGCTATGGCCGCGAAATTTATTTCTGGAGCTTCGTCGTCGCCGTGCAGGTCTTTGCGTTGGGGGCCGGCGTCACCTTCGTCAATGGCGTCGCGCATGTGCTCCAACCGACGCGCATTGAATTCGAGCATGTGAATTACATCGTGCTGGCGCTGTCGGCGCTGCTCGATGGCTCCACCTGGTTGATTGCGCTGCGCGGGTTCAAGGGCAGGATGCGCTATGCCGAGATTTTTCAAGCTATCCACGACAGCAAGGATCCCCCCTCCTTCATGGTCGTGTTCGAGGATAGCGCCGCGCTGATCGGCCTTTCGATCGCCTTTGCCGGCGCCTTTCTGTCCATTCGGCTCGATCTGCCCGTTCTCGATGGCGTCGCCTCCATTCTCATCAGCCTCGTCCTTGCGGTGACGGCCGCCTTTCTGGCTCGGGAAACCAAGGGACTGCTGATCGGCGAACCCGCCGACCCCGCCATT
>NZ_CAIUXT010000116.1 GCF_903903185.1 uncultured Rhodoblastus sp. | reverse complement strand
TGATGCAATCGTAGCCAACCTGGACTGCTTTTCTCGCCGTCCGATAATTGTGCCATGTGGGAATACGAGACGCTTCTTTCGCGCGATCGGCGTCGCGCGTGACAAGTCGCGCGAGCGCAAACTGTTGGGGTTTTGTTATCTTGGGCATCTGGAATGAACTCCTGCTTTCGGAGCGGCCGTAGACGCTCGAAATAGGGGATCGTCTCTTGCGACAATTGAGATGGGGTTGGATCAAGCGGCGATGTTGGAGGCGTCCGCCGGGGAGTCGTCGGCGCCGGCCGCGGCGCCGTCGTCCTCGTTCGAACGGCTGTCGGCGTGGAATGTCAGGCTGTAATCAGCCATGCGCTGGGCATCGGCCGCCGCGCGGAACAGTTCACGCTTGTCGCTCTTCAAAACCTCGATCCAGGACTGGATGTAGCTCGTGTGGTTGGGAACGTCGGTCGGCAGGCCGAGGGCGTCGCCAACGAACATGCTCGCGAGTTCGGCGCGCAGTTCTTCGCGGCTGTACGCGGATGAGCCAAAACGTCCGGTCAGGTCGCGGTCGAGTCGATGTTTGGCGCCAGTCGCATGCGCGAATTCATGCAAAATCGTTGCAGCCCAGCCTTCGGGACTTTGGAAGGCGGCGTCGGGCGGCATTTGGATCTGATCGTTCGAGGGGCGATAAAAGGCGCGATTACCGCCGATCTCGACGCGAATCCCGCTGGCCTTGATGATCAAGTCGGCGTCGGCGACGCGCTCGAACAGCGGCTTCGGGATCCCGGCCGGGACGTATTCGGGGATGCCCTCGATCTGCGAGGCATGGAAGACCAGATAAGTCCGCAGCAGCGGGATGATTTTTCCGGCTTCGTCGCTATCGTCAGACTGGCGCAATTCGATCGGCTTGTAGAAGAAGATAAGGGCGCTGCGTTCCCCTTTGCGGATCTGCCAGCTACGCTCATTGGCCTGACGGAGGGTGCACCACCGCGGATCGGAGGTGGTGAACGACAGCGGCGACATCGCCAGGGCGACGGCGTTGATGCCGCGATAGGCCCGCCCGGTGACCGGGTTCATCGGCGCGTTGGCGGCGACGCATTTGTTGGCGTCCCAGGGTTTGCGCCAAGGCATCGTGCCGGTTTCGAGCAGGGTGACAATTCGGTCGGTCAATTCCTGGCAGTGGTCTTTTCGGACACCGGTATTTTTGAAGTTTTTCATCTCGCTGTTCCTTTTTATATTCCGTTCCCAGAATAGCCAAAGCAACCTCGCATCCCCGAGCCCACCGCAAGGGCGCGTAGCGCCCGGCTGGACCCTTGCGGCGGGCGACGGCGATGAGAGAGCGTGTCTTTTTTTCTTATCTTTCTTGCAGAATTTCTTTTTCGGATTCCGTCTGGCGCTCGCTTTGTTCCGCGATCATCCTTTCGAACTGTCGCGCGCTCTCGACACGTAGATTGCTCGCCAGGGCTGCAAGTCCGCGCGTTGGAACCGCCTTATGTTTTGCGGCTGTTTCAAGCCATTGTGCGGGAAACACGCCGCTCCATTGCGATGCGATGGCGGCGTGCAGTTTCGGATTATTTTTGGCGCGTCGAACGAGCGCGGTCACGACGGCGTCGCCGTCGTTCATCTCGAAACCGGTGTCGGAAGCGCGCGTTTTTGTGCCGCGCAAGATGCACTGCGCCGCATAATTGACGCGATAGGCAAAGGCGTCGGGTTGGTAGACTTTTGGGGCGGCGCGCATTCATGTGCTCCTTTCATCGTCGGAAGAGGGAATGCTCGGCCATCCGTCTGGATCGAAGGCGGCGAGGGCAGGCGGGCAGGGCTGGCCTTCGAAGGCGGGACGCAACATGCGCAGGTTCCCGCGAGATCGAAACCTTCGGAGATCGCGGGAAGCGCTACGACGCCGAGTTTTTTTTTGCGCGATTGTTTCGGCCATGACCGTTCAAATCGATTCCAGCATCGTGCGAAAAACTTGAGCGCAGGGAGAACCGAGGTCTGTCAGGCATTCGGCCGTTTCGCCGAGGGTGAGGTGGGCGGACATGAATTGCTCCTTTGTTCGATTGATCTGGAAGGCGTTGACGTAAAAACGCGAAAACCCGGCGGAAGCCGGGCTTGATGGATTTCTTTCGAGCTTAAAATGCGTGTTGGTTTATGCGGCCGGCTTCATCGGCGGCGTCGCTGAGTTTTTCACTCGCTTTGCGTCCAGAATCCTATTGGCCTCCATCCTCGCTACAGGAAACGTTTTCCGTGACTTCAGCGCAATGCTTGAGCACCTCTGAAATAACCGAGGGAAGCGGGTCAATTTTCCCGGCATCCACCAACGTCTGGATTTTTTCACCGCATGCAAGACCGTCGTATGGTCGCGGCCGGCGAAGCGGCGACCAATTTGCGGGCAAGACATTTTCGTGGTTTTCTTTATCGCCCACATCGCGACTTGACGCGGCCTCACGATTGCCGCTGTTCTGCGAGGCGAAAAAAGATCGTCTTTGGGGTCCATTGGGATGGCGCGGGCGTCGAGGAAGTCATCGTCCACATCGCCGGCGTCGGTCCGGTGGAGACGACGCCGGTCGGCAAGCGCGATGCGGCTGGCGAAGACCACTGGCCAAAACCGAAATGGTTATTTGTGCAAGCCGCTTGGGTCAGCACCGCCGCTCGTCGCGATCGCGACGAGAACGCCGGAGGCGAGGCCCATCGCTCAGATTTCGCGGACCATCTGCCGCATGATGTGCGACGGTTTGAACGACAGCACGCGGCGCGGCGAAATCGTCGCCTCTTCGCCATTTCTGGGATTGCGTCCCGGGCGTGCGGTTTTGGTGCGATGGTTGAGCGATCCGAACCCCGCGAGCTTGACGTTTTCGCCGCGCAGGAGCGCCGCTGCGATCTCGTCGAGGACACCTTCGACAAACTGCTTCGAGTCCGCACGCGAAAAGCCGAATTGTCGCGCCACGGCGTCGGCAAGATCGGCGCGGGTAATAGTCGTGGGTTGGCCGCCGTCGGCAGGCGTCGACGGCAGCCTTATTTCACTGTTCCGTAGCACAGAGTTGGTCAGGTTCCGATCGAGAGACATGTGATCAACCTAAAAAAGAGGCACCTTATACCGCCACCCAGGTTCTTGATATCAACACGGCCACCCAAGCTATTGATTTCATATATTAAAATGGAAATGCGGGCAAGCGGAATTAAGTGTCTAACTTTCTGCGTAGACTTAACAGTTTCGGAATATACTCATAGGCGGTCGTGAGGGGAGGCTTGGCCCCTAGGGGCTGGCGTCCGGCGGCCTCGGTCTCGTGGGGCAAACGGCGGACGAAATCCGCCGGTCGATCCGCGACAAGCTCAACCGGCATTGCCGGCTTGCGTTGCGGCGGGCGACTCCGCTTCGCCGGTCCGAGGACCGAAAAAGAAGTCGCTGAGCTTCATGCCGGCGAGCATCGCCGCCACGAAAAGAGCGGCGCGGGCGTCGAGGAAGCCGATATTGACGATGGCCGGCGCTGAGCAGAGGCCTGTCAGTCCCCCGCCCACGCCAAAAATCACGGCGATCCCGGCCGAGGCCGGGAGGCTTAATGGTGCTCTTTCGAGCATCAAATGCGAGTTGGTTTATGCGGCCGGCTTCATCGGCGGCGTCGCTGAGTTTTTCACTCGTGTTCCGTCGAGAATCCTATTGGCCTCGATCCTCGCCAGAGGGAACGTATTCCCTGACTTCAGCGCGATGCCTGTGCACCGCTGAAATAAGCGAGGGAAGCGGGTCAATCTTCCCGGCAGCCACCAACCTCTGAATTGTTTTCACCGCATGCAAGACCGTCGTATGGTCGCGGCCGGCGAAGCGGCGACCAATTTACGGCAAAGACATTTTCGTGGTTTTCTTCATCGCCCACATCGCGACTTGACGCGGCCTCACGATTTCCGCTGTTCTGCGAGGCGAAAAAAGATCGTCTCTGGAGATGTTATAGACGGTTGAGACCGCTCTGATGATTTCTCGGGAAGCAATTTTGATCTGATCGACACGATCTCCTGCGATGTGATCGTTTATGTCCTGTCCGTCGATGGGGACCTGGCGATAGAGATCGATGACTGCGTCTTTTTTGCGAGCCATCCGGTCGGTCTTGCTGCGCGCAAAATGTTCACGATGTTTGTGCTCAGCTTGCTCTCGACGAGCTTTTTCCGCCTTTATCGCTTCCTGCGCGTTCACATCGACGATAATTTTGGGCGGGTTCGAAAGCCTCGCGCGAGCGGCGGAATAAGTGGCGTGCAATTCTGCGCTGTTCATCTTTTTACTCCTGTCCGTTTTCTATGCCGTTTCCGGAACCGCGCAGGCGACGTCGCTCCCGCGAGGGCCGGCGAGACTGATCGAATCGGATCAAGCCGCTCTTCCAGCGCGAGGCTCGATCCAAACCTTCGTCGCGTTACGCGCAGGCAGGCGGCGCTTCTTCAAACGGTCTTCGACGAAGGCCTCGCGATAGGTTTTGGCGGTGTCGACGGCAGCTTCCCTTTTTGCTGCATCATAGACGTCGAACGTCCACATAAGGCGGAACCGGGAGTCCGAATCCATCTGGTTGAATGCGTTCACGATGCGCCGCGAATAGCCGAGATTGACACGCTCGACGCCGCCGCCATGGCTCACGACGAGCGTGTAATCGCCATGCCTTGGCTTGACGATCTTGAAACAGTGACTTCGGCAGTCGGTGGCGCGGACGCCGTCATGGGCGGAGTGGAGAACGCGGCCCGGTTCATGGAAAAGCGTTTCTTCGTCATCTGCGGCTGGCGGCTGGCGCCAGGCTTCCCGGCCATAATTGCCGGCTTCGAAAACGGCTGCGGACCACCCAAAGCCGAGGTCGTCGAGCTTGCCGGTGTTCGCCAAGCGGCTCGACATCGAGGCAGGCGTATCGGTTTCACGAGTTTCAATGTTCGACATCTCAGGAGTTCCTTTCATCTCTTTGAGATGACTCCTGAACCGCCGACCGTCGTCGGCCGGGGCAAGGGCGCGTGGAACGCGCGGGAGTAAACCCAAAGACTGACAGCTTTTTCCGTATGCCAAAGGAAAAGTCTGTGCCGAACAGGGGTGAGCACTATTTAATTCCTGCGATAGAACAGCACCCGTCCGCCGGGGACCAACTGAAGCAACAGATCGAAGTCGCCGATGTTCGCAGTGAGAACCGTGAATCCGAGTTTCAGCGCCTGAATGAACAGGACGCAGTCCATCAGAACGCGAAGTTTGTTGTCGGCGCCGTAATGCTGTTGATGACAAATAATGCCGGAGAGCATTGCAGCCTTGCCGAGAACGTCCGGCTCGGGCGCGAAGGTCCGATGCGGCCTCATCGCCATAACATGGGTTCGGATTTCGGCCACGACGCTCGCTGTGCGCGGGTCGCTCGGGTCCAGCACCCCAACGGTGTGCATCAGTTCCTGGATGGCGACCGTCGAATGGTTGGCCTGCCGAACCTCGATCAGGGTTTCGACGATTTCCGGGGTTCGCCCCTGCATCTGATCGATATAGACGCACGTGTCGAGCAGGAGGTCGTTGCCACCGATCTCGCTTTCGTTGACGAATGAAAGATCGGCGTCCTGCCGGCGGCTCAGCGTCTTCCCTTGAGCCGCGCGGGACCAGCGCGCGACCTCGTCGAAGTCGAAATCAGCCACTTCAGAAGCCGAGCTTGAGGGTAGGATCGACCTTTCCGCGGGATTCCTTGAAGAGTTTGGAGAAGTCGTCGGTGAGGGCAACATTCGCCAGCGCGAACTCAATCAAATCCGTGTCGCCTTCGATGCCAGTCTGCCTTTTGGCCTGTTCGATCAGGGCGGCGCTGACCCGCCCGCCGATACGACCGCTCTTCTCCCCCAGCAACCCGGAGTTCCCGGCGGCTTTCATGACCGCCTCGAACCTGGCCTTGCCGACCGGGGCAAATCGCAGTCCCTTGGCCGTCGCCTTGGGCGGTGTCTTGCCGACGCTGACCGAACGCGTTCGGGAAGCCAACTTCGGCTTGCTCTGCCCCAGAGATGTCCTTTTCCCGCCGACCTTCGACATGACCTGAGAGCCTTTGTTCGACAAATTGCAACTTTGTCTAACATACCAGAAGGCGGTCCAACAGATCAATGGGGCTGTTCTCCGATATTTGCGGCCAAACTTCCCGGAAGGGGTCAAAGGAAGGGAGTTTTCATTTTTATGAACAGCCGGTTGTGGAACCGCACGCATCACATCTCAGGCATGTGCCGTTGCGCACCAAAGTAAAGTTTCCGCACTCGGGACATGCTTCGCCAAGATAACCTTTCTGGTGGGCTTCGGTCCGTCGCTCGGCAATCGAAAGCTGGGGCGTGTTTGCCGCGCGTTCGGGATTGGAATCGGGAATGAGTTCGACCGACGCCGCAGAGGCTGGCGTCTGGACCGTCAGCGGATCGTTGGACCGCATGAAGCCCCTTGAGATGGCTGCGATGTCCGTCGATCGGAATTGTTCCTGCGGATCGTGCGCTGGCGGAATATGCGCGAGGTCGTCGCGGCCGAGGTAGGAGACCGCCAATTCGCGGAAAACATAGTCGATAATCGATGTTGCGTTCTTGATGACGTCGTTGCCCTGGACGAGCCCGGCCGGTTCGAATCGGGTGAAGGTGAAGGCGTCGACGAATTCGTCGAGCGGCACGCCATATTGCAGGCCGATCGAAATCGCGATGGCGAAATTGTTCATCAGACTGCGAAAGGCCGCGCCTTCCTTGTGCATGTCGATGAAGATTTCACCGAGGCGTCCGTCAACATATTCGCCGGTGCGCAGATAGATTTTGTGTCCGCCGACACGGGCTTTCTGGGTGTAGCCGGTGCGCCGGTCTGGCATATGTTCGCGCAGGATCGAACGCTCGATCTTCGGCGCGTCGAGGTCTTCGTTATCGTTCTCGCCGATCTGGCGTGAAGGCAAGTTGTCCATTTCGGTCTCCTGAAAGGTCGTGGTGGAGCGTCAGAAACCGCGCATGCGCGCGCCGAGAGCGCGCAGGGCGGACGATTTCTGGTGGGAAAGGTGAAGGCGTCCGCCGCGATCGGACTGACGCATGACGCGAGCCTTGGCCTGTTCGGGAATATCTTCGACGAAAGGCGAAGGTTCACCCGGGCCGCGCCGATATTGCGCCCAGGAGATCGTGACCTGACGCTTGCCGCGCGTCAGCGCGACATAGGCGAGCCGACGTTCTTCGTCCGCGTCTCCGTAAGTCGAGGGGATGATTCCATTCTCGAAAGCCGGCAAAAAGACGTGGTCGAATTCCAGACCTTTGGCGCGGTGGATGGTCATCAGGCGCACGGCCGGGATGGCGCCTTCGCTCGCGCGGTCCGTGGCGAGCGCCGCGTGATCCAGCAGTTCGCGCGCCGAATGGAAGCTCGTGGCAAGCGAGATCAGTTCTTCGAGGTTTTCCAGCCGGCCGGCTGCGTCTTCGGCCTTGCTGGCGCGCAGCAAGTCGCGATAGCCGCAGGCATCGAGCAGCAGCGAGATCTGGTCGGCGAGCGAATGCGAAGGATCGGCGCCGATGCGCCGGACCTGATCGGCGAATTTCAATCCTTCGTTTCGGGCTTTCGGGGAAAGGACGGCGGTTTCGAGAGCGTTCAGCAGAGAGACGTTGCGAAACGAGGCTTCGTTTTCGACCGTTGCGAGCGCTTGCGGGCCAAAGCCGCGTCGGGGTTCGTTGATCACGCGGCGAAACGCCTCGTCGGACTGGCGGTCGTCGGGATGTGTCGCGAGGCGAAGGTAGCCAAGAGCGATCTTGATTTCCTGGCGGGCATAGAAACCTAGGTCGCCGACGATCTCATAGGGAATTTTGGCCCGCATGAGCGCTTCTTCGAAGGCGCGCGAGAGGACGTTGGTGCGATAAAGGACCGCGATGTGGTCCCATGCCGCGCCTTCGCCGTGTCGGGCCACGATGGCGGCGGCGAGACCAAGGGCCTCGGCTTCCGCGTCGCGATAGGTGGCGAGCGCGATCGGATGGCCGGCGCCCAGGTTGGTGTAAAGGGTTTTGCCGAGCCGGTGCTTGTCGCCGGCGATCACCGCATTGGCGGCGGCCAGGATATGTCCGGTCGAGCGAAAATTCTCTTCGAGCCGGACTTCCGCCGCGTCAGGGAAATCATGCGCAAAACGCCGTATGAGGCCCACTTCGGCGCCGCGCCAGCCATAGATCGACTGATCGTCGTCGCCGACGGCGAAGACGCGCCGGCATTCGCTGGCCATGCTTTTGAGCCAGGTATATTGCGCGTGGTTGACGTCCTGGTATTCGTCGGCGAGCACCGCGTCGAACCTTGCGGCCCATTGGCGACGGTAATCTCTATCATTGTGCATCGCCAAGGTCGGCCAAAGCAGGAGATCGCCAAAATCGGCGGCGTTGGCTTCGCGAAGGCGTTGCTGATAGATCCCGTATACTCTCGCGGCATTACGAAGGACCATGCTCTCGATCTGCTCGCCCCTTTGCGCCGCCGCCGCGATGATCGTGTCGGTGCGCGTCACAGCGGTTTCCGGGGTGATGAGCTGGTCTTTGAACGATGAGATCTTGTTGGCGATCGCCTTGATGGGATCGCGGCCGCCGCCGAGGTCGACGTCATGGGCGAGGTTCAGCGCTTTCATCACCCTTTTGATCAGGAGATGACTGTCGCCGGCGTCGAGGATGTCGAAATCCTTGCGCAGGCCGGCGATTTCGGGCGTCGCTCGAAGCTGTCGGGCGCCAAGCCCGTGAAACGTGCCGAGCCAGTTGGGAGCGGCGTATTCGCCGAGGGCTGCGCGGATCCGTTCCGCCATTTCGGCCGCAGCCTTGTTCGTGAAGGTCACGACAAGAATGCGCGGGGCCGGGATTTTCTGGATGGCAATTTTGTGCACAACCGAGGCGGTGAGAGTCGCGGTCTTGCCAGTGCCCGCGCCAGCAAGAACGAGCGTGGACCCAGGGTGCATTGCCGCTTGCTGTTGGGCGGTCGTGAGCCTTTCGGCGAGAGCGTCCCAAGCGTTCATAAAGCTCGCCTGCGGCTCGTTGGCCATCATGGCCTGCCATTTGTCCCAATCGTCCAGACCGTCGATGGCTTCCGGTAAATATTCATGGGGGTCGGGCATGTTGGGAGCTCCGGGTTACGATGCGGCTGTGGCTTGCTGTTTCAGCAGGTTCAGCTTGTGGAGGAACAGCCGCTCCGTGAGCGCCGGCGGCCACGGCTGCCAGGCGGCAAAGCCCTCCGGCGCAGCAAGGGGGCAATCGGAAAGGGGAGCCAGTTCGATATTGAGGACGTCGCGCATGTCGTCGAGCGTCCAGCCGACGACGTGGAAGGCTTCGGACGCGGCGGCGAGACGATCGGCGTGTTTGTGGCGCGCATAGGTTTCGCGGGACCAGCACCCCAGGTCGTATCGTCGGGCGATGGCGTTTTGCAGCCGGTCTTCGAGATTGCGGAACCTCGTGCCGAGTTCGGGTTTGAGCGGCGCGATCGGATCCCAACCGAGCAAGCCCTCGGAAGCGTCGTGCAGCAGCTCGCGCAGCGCTTGGCGCGGGGTCAACACGGCGTTGGCCCCGGCGATCGCCAGCACCATGAGGCTGTGCTGGGCGACCGACAGCGAGAATTCCCATTTTGTCGCGCCGCCCCATCGGGCGATGCGGGCGAGATTTTGCGCGAGATCTTCGTCGCTCCAGCAATCGGGCTGCGGATCGAGCAAGTCGAGTTTTGCGCCGGAGCGAAACATCACGACCGCGCGCGGCAGCATCGGGTAGAAGGTTTCGACGCGGACTTCGTCGCTCCGCGGCTCCGTCCGATCGGCAGGAATTCCCATTTTCGTCCTGAGCTCCTTGAACGGCGCAAAGGTGGAAAAGTCGGGCAGTTTCATTGAATTTGCCTCCTTGATTGGAGCACGTCGTTCCAGTCCTGGCCCTCGATCGCCGGACGCAGGCGACGAAAAGGAACGCCAATGTTTTGGGCGAATTCTTCGTGGCGCGCGGCGTAGCGGTCGCCGGCGGCGTTGGCGTCGGTTGCGCTATCGAACTGGGCGTTCGGCAAATTCTTGATCGAGAGAAGATGCGCCTTGATCGCCTCGATCGTGGTCGGGCCCATGCCGCCGGCGGTTGCGGCGTAAATCGTGTCCTCGCGCGGATATTCGAAAGCCGCGAGGCTCAGCGCGTCGATCGGCGCTTCGGCAAGGACGAAACGATAGCGTCGGCGTTTCTTGTCGAAGGGAAAAACGAACAGCGACTTGGAGCCGCCGGTCAACGAGCCTGTATAGGTCGGGCCGCGAACGTCGACGTGAATGACCGCGCCTGCGCAATCGCGGTGAGCGAACCAGGCGGATCCGTGCGGCCCTTCCCGGACCACGTCGCAACGCGCGGCTTCGAAAAGAACGTCTTCCGGCAACCTGCGACCCCGCAGATAGCGCCAGGTGTTCGAGCGCTGGCGCAGGCGCGGCCGGCGCGCCCATCTCTCAGCGATCGGGACCAGGGCGCGGCTTTTGTCCCGCGTCGGGATAGCTGGCGTGAAATCGGGCTCGACGCCGGCGAGCGGTCGCAGCAGTTTTCGGACTTCGCCGAAATTGAGGCGCGGTTCGAGGTGCTGGACGAGTCCGAACACGTCGCCCTTGGCGTCGCTGTTGGGATCCCACCAGCCGGCGCCTTCGTGGGTGACGATGACGATTTCGCCGGCGCTGCGACGGTATTTGAGGCATCGCTGCGAGCTTTCGGCGCGGTCGAGACGCCAGGGCGGCGCCGAATTTTCGAGGACGGTGGCGCAACTGACGCCGGCGCGCAGTTCTTCGACTTCGCTCTCGGGATCTTTCATTTTTTCCTCCTGGGTTGGCGCTGGGCGGCTTCATCGAGCCCTTTCAGGTTTTTCCCTGCGATCGCCTCCCAACCGACCGCGAGGCGGCGAAGGGGCAAGGGCGCGCGAACGCGCGGGAGCGGAGCGACGCACCCTTGCGGCGATGGCGGCGTTAGCGGTAGGGCTGGCTTTTTTGCGCATTCGTTCCTGGCTCATGAATTTTCCCGTAGAGCCAAGGGAATGCCGAGGTGGCGCGAACTCGAAATTCTATATGTTTCGCAACGGATCGATTTTCCTCGCGCGCGAGGGACCGACGGTCCCTTGGCAACCGAAATATGGAATCCTCTATTCGTCCGGATAATCGCCCGGGCGCTCGAGCCGGTCGCGGCAGGGCGGGATAAACCGGATTCGCGGATCGCCCCAGCCGGTCGGCGCGTCGCGCCACCACACGAACCAGGAATAGGAAGTCGCTGTGCCCTGACGCTTGCGTTTTCCGGTGATGGGATCGCGCTTCCACTTGCGCACCTTGCCTTTCACGATCGGGAGGCGTTGGACGAACTGGCCAATGAACTGAGGCGGCGCGTCGGCGAACAGCTGTCTGTGCCGTGTTTCACCCTCGAGGAAGACGGAGCGGGTGAGCATGGCGACGACGCGCCAATCCGGCAGCGCCATAGCGCGCTGGATGAATTGCCGAGCCGCCATGAAGGGCGGGTTGGAGATGATGATTTCGGCAGCGGCGGCCGGCGTGTCGCCGATCGGCCCGAGAAAGTCCGCCACGAAATCCTGACGGTCGACGGTCTCCGGATCGTCGCGATAATCGAACACGTCGGATGTGCCGACGTCGCGCCAATATTCCTTGAGGACGCGGCTCATGTAACCGCGATTGGACGCCGGTTCGAAAACCCTGCTTACGGGGATGCCGATGTCGGTTTTCGCCAGGACTTCCTCGACGAGCGCGCGCGTGCCCCAGCACGGCGTCGGGAAGTCGTCGAGCGACTGGCGGGGTTCGATGCGCAGGGCTCGGACGGCGTGATTGGCATTATTCATCGTCATTTTCAGCTCCGTCCTTCGGTCTCCCTTGCGTTTTTTTCGCGATCGTCACCTCGCTGGCCGCGAGGCGGCGGCGGGGCAAAGGCGGCGCTTGCGCCGGGATTCGGACGGACCAGCAAAGCGGCCGGCCGAACCCACCCTTTGCGGCGGCGGCGGCGCTAGCGGTAGGGCGGGCATTGCTTGCTTTTCATCCTTCTCTTCGCTCTTTTTCGCTTTTGAAGAGCCGAAGTAACGGAGTCGCGGCGCGAATTTTTATCTGCGAGCGGATTTAATCGTATGAGGTTTCGGCGATTTAGGGGGTGAAAGCGGCGGTTTCAGATCGCAATGCACCGTCGCCGGCGCCGGCCTCGGCTGAAATTGATGTTGGGTTGAAATTCGTCCCATATGCCGATATTGGGTTGCGGCGTTTGCAGATTGGACTGTGCGAAACGATAGCAAAAACAATGAGGTGATTGTGAGAGATCGGTCTACGATTCCTCATGGCGTCGACATCGCGCCGATAAAGGCGAAATCCAGGGAGGGGGCCAGGTCATCATGACGCCAGATGAGATTTTTAAGGAATTGTCGAAACGGCATGACGATCCCCCGGTGCAAGCCTTAGGGGGCGCGCTCGAACAGCGGATTGTGGTGGCGCCGCTTATGCTGGCAGAACTTGATCGTCTTGTCGAAGAATTTGATAAAGGTTTGCGAAATGCGAATACGGATCGTCAGTTCTTTTCTGTCGGTAAAAAGCTATTACGGAAGCCGTCGCCGCTGTTTTATGGTTTTTTGCTTGCAGCCGAGTGGAAACAGACAGACGCATATCCTCTATATAGCGAACTATTGCGTTGTCCATTTGCAGGGCACCCAAATCTTTTTTCAGAGACGGTCCACAACGACCTCGGCGCTCGGGTGATGGCCGAGATTTACAATGGCGACCCGACGCCATTGTGGACGCTGTTGCTCGACGACGCGGCGGACGAGTCGGTCCGCTTCTGGCAGTGGCGGACGCTTATTTTGCTCGTGCTGCGCGGTGCGCTCGATCTGGAGACGCTACGGCGGTTTCTTGTCCGCGCATTCGACGAACTCGAGCAGGAGCCGGATCAGCATGTTTGGGTCGGCTGGGAAGAGGTCATCATCTATTTCGGTCTCGACGATCTCATCCCGCTGGTAGAGGAAGCCCTTGAGGTCGAGCGAATTCGCGATCGCACAATCGAGGATTTTCGTGCGGATTACGCCTATGCGCGCGCGCATCCCGAAGAACCGATCCAGGGCGAACCGGCGGTTCCGTTCCATGGCTTGTTCGACGAAGTCGAATGGGCCGTGGTAAACCGCGCGGCGCCATAGGTCGTTTCCGAAGAAAAAGCTGCCCCGTCCCTTCGGTGGAAGCGACGGGCGAGGCTAGGCCAAAGCGACGGCGCGGTCTCAGTTCAATGTGCCGTTCAAAACACCATTCGAGAGCTTGAAAACAAAGCTGTGGCTCTGGGTCGGGCAGCAAGGACGATCGTTTTCGCGGAAGGTTCTGGTTTCCACGAAAATCCGGCCGTCGCGCACGGAGACGTCTTGCACTTCGCCGATGGGCAGAGCGCTCATAGGGACTGCGGTGAGCCGGCCGTCCTTGATTGTGAAGACGTCGAGTTCCGTGGATCGAAAATGGTCATTGGTCGGGTAATCGATTGAATAGGACACGACGACGATTTCGTCGCTCGGCTTCTCAAGCGATCCCGCGAAAATACGTCTGTAATCGACGACATGGAGGCCTTCATACTGCTCTTTGAGGCGGGACGTGATTTCTTCATCGCTCGGGGCTTGAGCTTGAGCGCAGGGCGCAATCGTCGCGAGGCCGAGCGCGAATAGGCTATGGCGGGCGAACTTCTTAAAAATTGTGCTTTCCTGTCGGTCTCGAGAGGTTGCGACCCATGCGGGTCACGATTCGGGCGCTTTCGAAATTGACACGGGGTTGCGCGAAATTGGCGTCACAAATTCAGCGGTCGAGCGGCTTCACAACGCCCTGGCGGACCTCATAGACAGGACCACCTTTTATGGACATCGGTTTGCTGCGAACTCCTCCCTTTTGAACAAGAGCGGCGCCCATTAAGCCTTGGCGCAAGCTTAGGAAAGGCAGTCGGAGAGGGTGAGGCGCGCAGGGATGGCGTTTTGCCGCAGGTCGCGAAGCATTCAACCGCCGCAAATTTTTTTTACGATGACCCCGATGGCGCTCGCTCTCCGCCTGCGAGGCGGTTTTCATCGTCGATGAGAACGAGTTTTGTGGGCGGCTCGGCGCTCCAGCGCCAGAGAATAATGTTGATTTCCTCGTCGGAGGCGCCGCGAGCGAAGCTTCGAACAATCAATGCCGCATACCCCTCCTCGATGAGGCGTCGAGCAAATTCCTGGGTTCGCGACACTCCGGCAACGATCATCTCATCGCGCCATGTGGTTGCAGCCAGGTCGTTCGGCGTCATGTGAAATGCTGAGAGCTGAGCATCGTCGCGAGTGTCGAAAACAGGATGAATATCGGCATGGTAAGCGACGAGCGTCGTCGGCTGTAGCGTTCCGACTTGATTTGCTTCGCGCAAGGCGGTCATCGGAGATTGCGATGCGTAAAGAGCTGGAACGCCTTTTGGATTGAAGCGGCCTCCGTAGAGTTCGGCGCCGCGGCCCGAAAGAGGATTGCTCGCATAAACGGGATTGAGCGCGCGGTAAAGCAAACCGGTGTAATGCGTTGTCGGGATCAAGCATAGATCCCGGCGTCGACCGCGTCGATGTAATCAAGAACATCGGCCGAACGACCGGCGCGAACCAATTGCATGGCCGTCTGGCCAGAGAAGCCGGGTAGCGGCTCGGAGCGATACCAGGCATAGGCCATCAGATCGGAACCGAATCGAGGCTCGATCTTGTTGATGATTTCGATCATTTCGCGCAGTCTCTTTTGGGTTTTTTGAGACGTGATGCGGTCTTTGCGCTGGACAGCGTCCTTGCCGAGGCCGGCGGTGCGCGCGATTTCGTCGCGGGTTGTCATAAGCACGTCAGCGATCTTGGCAGGCGCGAAGAGTCCTTTTTCAGCGTAGCGGGCGAGTGTCATGGGTTGGCCTCGGATAATGCCATATATATTGACGTAATATAGCGTCAGTCTTATAGGCCGTCAATGCCATGGGCGACATGGCGTGGGCGGTTTTTCGGCTTGCGCGCTTGGTTGGCGCCGGCAATCATCGGCGCTCGCGGCTGATTTCGCCGCACCGCTTGAATTATGTGAGACTATCGAACCGTGCCGTGCGAACTCACAAAGCCGCCAACAATCGCCAGCTGAAGGCTATGGGCGTCGAGGGCATTGACGTCACGTGCCGCGATTGTCGGCGGTCGGCCTCTCTCGGCTTCGACGTGATAGGAGGGTGTTGATTTCCGCGAGGAACTGACCCGGGATTTTCACTGAGTTCTCATGCGCTTTGCGCACCTTGATGCATGAAAGTCGGGTATCGTCGCTTTGGCCGGCACAGAGGTCGTTCTTTTCTTGGTGATTTCGATCCCGACACTGAGTTTGACCGGACGGCGCAGGCGTACCTTGGATTGACGCCACGGCGGAGCGGCGCCAGTCGCCCTGCCCAGAGCCCGCAGGAGAGAGTACAGTTTTTCTGCGTCGTCGCGCCGGCCACCCTGTCATGGGAGAAGCGCGATGGAGATTTTGCATCGGCGGTGCGCGGGGTTGGACCTGCATCAGAAAGAGATTGTCGCCTGTCGGCGGATCGCATCGGGCAGGAAAGTCGAATCGGAGTTGGCCCGGTTTCCAACCACGACGCCAGGGCTTCTGGCTTTGTCGGCGTGGCTGACGGAAGCCAATGTCACGCACGTGGCGATGGAGGCGACCGGCGTCTACTGGAAGCCGGTCTGGCATATGCTGTGCGCCGACTTCAAGCTGATCCTGGCCAACGCTTCGCATATCCGCAACGTGCCGGGGCGCAAAAGCGACGCCAACGACGCAACCTGGATCGCCGATCTTCTCGCCCATGGGCTGATCCGCGCTTCTTTCGTGCCGCCGCAGCCCATACAAGAATTGCGGGACCTGACCCGCACGCGGCGGGAG
>NZ_CAIUXT010000115.1 GCF_903903185.1 uncultured Rhodoblastus sp. | reverse complement strand
CGCCAGAGGAGTGATCGCGCCCAGGCCATCGACCATTTCACGCGCGCTGTCGCGCTCGATCCGGCCAATCGCTGGCTGCAAAACGATCTCGCCAACGAATTGCGCGACTCCGGCCGGCATGACGAGGCGGAGCCGATTTTCCGAAACCTGTCGGAACAACATCCCGATTTTGTCGGCGGCTGGCGCGGGCTGGCCTTTATCGCCCGGCAGAGGAGTGATCGCGCCCAGGCCATCGACCATTTCAAACGTGCCGTCGCGCTCGATCCGGGCAATCTTTGGCTCGCCAGCGACCTTGCCGGCGAACTGCTCGAAATGGGGCAAATCGAAGAAGCCGAAACGCTTGGCAGGCGCCTGGTCGAAACCTGGCCCGGCAAATCTCTGGCGCACATCGTTCTGGCGAAATGCCTGCGGCCCCGGGCCCCCAAACCGGAAATCATCCGCACGCTCGAACAGGCCTTGGCCGCGGAGCCGGGAGATGTTCACGCCTGCCTGACGCTCGCAGGCGAATATGTCTCGGGTTGGCGGCTGGATGAAGCCGAACAACTTTATGACCGCGCGCTGGCGGCGCAGCCGAAAAATGTCAGCGCCTGGATCGGAAAGGCGCAGATTGCGCGGCGGCGCGAACGTGCGGACGAGGCTCTGGCCGCCTGCGCCAAGGCGCTCGAATGCGAGCCGGCGAATGAATGGGCCAATATCGAATATGCGCGGGAATTGACCCAATCCGGCCGTTATCGGGAAGCCGGGCAAATCTTGCACGAGGCTTTGGCCAGAAAGCCCGACAATCCGCCTCTCATCGAATTTCAGGCGAATGTCGCCAGGGCCGCCGGCGATTTCGCCGCCGCGAAAGCGCATTTCGACAAGCTGACACGGCTCGATCCCGCATCGAATTCGGCCCAGGTCGAACTTGCGATCGAAGAATTCCGCGCCGGCCAGGCCGTGGCCGCAATGTCGCGTCTGGAACAACTCATCTCTGTCAGTCCGGGTTTCGTCCGCAGTTGGGAACTGCTGGCCGATTTCCACCTGCAGATCGATGACTGGCCGGCTTCGCTCGCTTACCGCCAAAAGGCTCTCGCCATCGACGGGTCGCGCATCTGGACCCATCTCGAGGTCGCCAAATTATTCGCCAATTCAGGGCGCTTCGAACAGGCGGACGAAAAACTGGCGCAGACCCTCGCGCATTTCGGCCCTCAACCGGAAATCGCTATCGTTCAGGCCGACTGTTTCAAGGCGCGGGGCGAACATTTCAGAGCGCGGGATGTCTTGATCGCCGGCTTCCAGGCCTTTCCCGCCTCTTTCGATCTTCGCGTCCAGTCGATCCAGCTTCTGGTCGGCTGCGGCGATCTGGCGCAAGCCGAAATTCTGGCCGCGCCGTCCGCCGATTACACCGCCCAGCAGCGCGCGCGCCTGGCGGCCATGCGCGGCCACATCGCGGCGGCGCGCTGGCGCAGCGGCGAAGCCTATGCGTGTTTCGTCGAGGCGCTCGCCCATAATCCGGCGGAAATCGCAACCAATGAATGGGCGGCGCGCATGGCGCTCCTGTGCGCCGACGTCGACGCCGCCGCGAGCCATAACGCCACCGCGCGGCGCAACGAACCGGTTCACCGCATCCGTCATCGCGGCGGGATCAAGCCTTCCCAATCCCATATCGGGCAGATGATCGACGAATATCGCCTCGACGCCTCGTGCCTGGCCCGGCTGCAGCAGGCTTTGCGCGGCGACGCCCCGCGCCGGCCGCTGGCGGAACTGACGTTGGAAAATCCCGATTATACCCCCGCTGCAATAGCCTTCCTGGTTTCGCTGCGCCGCGAGGGGGTTTTTGCGCGTGCGAGAGCGGCGCAAAGCCAGCCCGGCAGAATCCCGACGACAATCGCCCAATATTGGGACCGGAACATTCCGCCCGATGTCGCGCGTTTTTGCGAGACCTGGAGCGCGCAAAATCCGGGCTTCGCCTATCGGCTGTTCGACGACAGATCGGCGGGCCGGTTCCTGCAAAAACTGTCGCCCGCCGCGCGCCACGCCTTCGACCGCGCCCGCGAACCGGCGATGAAAGGCGATCTCTTCCGCCTCGCCTGGCTCTACGCCCATGGCGGCTATTACGCCGACGCCGACGACCGCTGCATTGCGCCGATCTCGTCGATCGACCCCGGCGGCTGCGACCTGCTGGCCTATCAGGAGGATTACGGAACATTGGCCAATAATTTCATCGGCGCCGTCCCGCGCCATCCGGCCATCGGCCTCGCCTTGAACGGCGCCATGGCCTCGGTGCGGCGCGGCGATTCCGATCTGATCTGGCTCTCGACCGGCCCGGGCCTGATGACCCGCAGCGTCGCCGCCTATCTGGCTGAAGACACCGACCGGCGTCTGCAAAACACCGCCATCCGCGAACGCCATGAAGTTTTAGGGGCGGTCGCGATGCATTGCGCCGCCGGCTACAAGACGACCAACAAACATTGGAGCCGCGCCGCTTTCACGGCGAAAGCCGCGAAGTAATGACGCGGAATCGCAGCGATTCCCCCTGCCGGTCGGAAGGCCGACTTCGTTTGAGGAAGGGCCCGGTTTCGGCTCCTTGCGAAACCTCTGACAAGATCCGTCGATTAAAAAATAATTATTACGCTAGAGCGCGTTTCGTTCAAGTTGCATCATAACCGGCGGACTTGAAAAAGTTGGCGCATTCCTTTGGCGTGAAGCCAGGCAGGAGTCGCCCAATGGCGTTCCAAAGGCCCTCCACCATTCGCTCAGACGCTTTTCTGAGCAGCGCCTTGAGCTTCGAGAACGCCTTTTCGATCGGATTGAAGTCGGGGCTGTAGGGCGGCAGGTACAGCAAACGCCCGCCGGCGGCTTCGATGGAAGCACTAACATTTGGCCGTTTGTGGCTGCCCAGATTGTCCATGACGACGATGTCGCCCGCAGAGATCGTGGGGACGAGCACCTGATCGACATAGGCTTGAAACGAAATGCCGTTGATCGGGCCGTCGAGGACCATCGGCGCGACCATGCCCGTGAGCCTCAGGCCGGCGACAAAAGTCGTTGTTTTCCAATGGCCATGGGGGATGCTCGCGCGCAAACGCTGCCCTCTTGGCGCCCGGCCTCGTAAGCGCGCCATATTGGTCGACGCCCAGGTTTCGTCGATGAAGACCAGCCACTCGGGCTCGAGATCAAGCTGACCGTCAAACCATTCTTCGTGCCGCTTCAGGACGTCGGGGCCCTCCTGTTCGCTCGCGTGCGCAGTCTTTTTTTCCATGTCACGCCGCGACGGGCGAAGAAGCGCCAGATCGCTGAAATCGACGCCTCAAAGCCATGATCGGCAAGAACGGTGCGCAATTCTTCCAAGGTGACGTCCGGCTTGTCGTCCACCGCTTTGAGAATCACCACCGCATGCGCCTCGATCCGGTGAGAATAACGGTCTCCGCCCATCGGCTTGGGCTTGGCGTCGCCTTGTTCCCGCTCCAGCGCGCTCCATCGAACCGCGCTGGCGGCGCTGACGCCGAAGCGCTCCGCCGCCTGCCGCCGCGAAAAGGCCGCCTAACGCGGCAGCGAGGACCCGTTCCCGAAGATCAGTAGAAAGTGGTTTGGCCATGCATGCCGGCCTCCTTCGCCAGCATGCAGTTTGCAGCAGACTCGCGGCCTATTGGAAATCCCCTCGGATTCAGTCAGAGACAAAAACGCTCTAGCCAAAAACTTTGAAAAATTGACGCGAAAAACCGTCGCGTTTATCCGCCTCGCATCGATCCGCCCGATCGTGCGTAAAATCTGTGCAGCAGCCTAAACTTCCCGAACAAACGCTAACGCTATTGCTTGACCCTAGAGCTAGAGCGCTTATTGTGACGCTGAAAAGAGAAGCAAATCATCCGCAACTCGCGCTGAGAGTTCGAAAGCATTGCGGATGTCCGGAATATATTGAAAAGAGGCGCACTTCAATGACACGTCGGAAATATATATTTGGCACTTAACCCATACTGACACCGCAAAACATTCAGTACAATTAGGTTCTATAAGATGAAAATCTCGGCAAAAGCGTACCTAGAAGGGATACGAATCATTGATAGGAACACATCTTTTGACGCTAACACGGACACTTCCGACGTATCACTTTTTTTGTTAAGTCGTGAACTTACAGAATACTACACTTATGTGTTAAACAGGGCCAATTACCAAATCGATATGCGGTCACCTCTACCTTCTTTGCAAAAAACCGCTTTTTTTTGTGCAGCGCATTTCTTCATGCTGCAGGCCCAACCAGACTCAGGCAACTGGGTTGTCGCGGCGGGCGGCGATGAACTTCTAGAAATCCTCCTAATTGATAAACCATCTACTCGCCGCGTATTATATATAACAAATAATGCGTCGCATGCCACCAGCAATAAATATGACAATAAAATTGTCTTTTTTTGTTCGTTGGATAGCGCATCAATATTGACGGCTGCATCAAATATCTTAACTAAAGTTGAGGTATTAATAATTTCAGAAGAAATAGATTCGTTAAATCGTCGCAAATTAATGGAATGCTTCGCGCCCCTCTTACCTGATCCTTCACCTGCAACGAGCGCGGGTAAGGCTCTAGTTTCCACCAGATCCTTGCCCGACGTGCTCTTGATCGAAGATATTTACAATGACAATAGAGATAATTGGAAGCTCTATCATAAGGCTTTGTACGACGACTGGGCATTACAATGCCTACCTGATATTCGTTTCCTTTCCGGGAATATTTTTTTGCTTGAACGCGCCGGAGATATAGACGCTCGAATTTCTTCAGAGCAACAACTATTACCTATTAATGAACTGAATATAAAATACTTATGCAATTTTCAGCCTCCAGAACTGGTTAGTAGGGAAGTCATGACCCCCGATCTGCGGTTCAAGCTAAGTTCCGGTCCGTTGACATTCTGCTATGCCTACGCGTGTATCGAAGCGCAATCGCCGGAAACTCTACGATTGCTCACTAGGAAGCATGGTGTGCCGGCCGTGTATGATCAGAATTCCTTCGTTGGTATGATAATTGAGTTCGACCAGCACGTCGGGTCTCCGCAGCGCACTATTATTGCGTGTTGCGGTATTCCCGTTCGTCCAAATACGAGATTCTTTCACGATGGAACGCCATCGCGTAATGGAACTGAAGTCATAATTGAGAATGGCGAAGCGAATGAAATAATTTTTCGGTTCGCCAGCCTCGCTCCGCATGACTGGAACGGGGGCGTCAGGGTTGCATTCGGTATCCAAAACCCGGGGCCATTGTTTACCATACAAGGAGGGTTCGAGATATGGTAGCCGAAATCAAGAGTGGCGTTCCTTCTGACGATTTGCACCCGCAAATGTTCACTTTTGGCTCGGCAAAAGATGTCATGACCGCCTGTCCAATCGAAGATCTGGCGCCGACCATAGCGGACATGAAATCGGATCAGATGACGAGATTTAAAGCCTTCCAGGATCTATCACTGGAAATTCCGCAACCGGAATTTGCGGTGGAGCCTACGAAGGCAAGGATTACCGGTCGCAATTTTCCCTCGAAACCGCTAATTGGCGATCTTGATTTATATTGCATGCCTGGCGGACGGATTATTGGGGAGGGCGTTGTAGTAAGCAATAAGAACCTTATTATCACCGAAAGTGCTTGGTATCTACAATTAGGATACAATGGTAAAATTCCGACGCCGACAGATACATTTTGGGGAGTTCGCGCTGACGATCCCCATGAATACATTAATGATATTGTGCTTTTTTGTGGTTATCATTTGAGGGATATGTATTCACACTTTTTGGTTTTTACAATATTAATAATTATTCTATACCGGAAATTAGTTCCTAAAACAGATTTGGTTATTGTTTATCCTGGCTTTTTTAAAGTTCGGCTACGTGAAATGATGAGTTTGATAGAATGTGACTACGACATTCGCGAGCACACCAAATCTTTTGCAGCAAAAAAATTGGTATATATGCGTTTATCGTATATGGACTGGAACTTTATTAAGTTGATATACGCCTGCCGCGACAGCATCAACGACGTTGTCGCGCGGGCGTATGCCCGTGTTCCGTTAAAGAACAACGCAAACGCCGACAGAATTTACATTATGCGTGGCCAGAATGCACCTCGAAGGAGGTTACTCAACGAGCAAATCCTAATCGAGAGGCTCAAAAAAATTGGTTTTTACATTCTCGATTGTGGTAAAGAACCTTTTCCAGATGCTATAGCGAAAATCGGGAGAGCGCGTTTGATCGTGTCTCCTCACGGAGCGAGTGCGTTGAATGTTTTATTCGGAAGTGCGGGATCGACCTATGTTGAGATCGTTCCGAGTAAATTTTTTTCGGTCGCGCATTCGAAGGAAATCTTGATGGCTGCACGGGCAAGATCAATGAATTGCGGCGTGTCCATGTCTGCAGACGTCGTGTCAAATCAAATGTATCCGGAAAGGGATTTTCACTGCGATGGTTTGGCGGATATTGACGAACTGCTAAGGCTGATCAAATCGATTGATTGCTGAAGCTGAATAAAGCAGGGGGTGTAAGGAACCTATCGTCAATGCCGGAAAGCCAATAGGCTCTTTCACCGGACGGTATCATCCCCTCCGATAGGCGGCATTTGGTGCGGGGAGGTGGGAAAGAGACGCTCGACGTTTTTCAAATGAGCCTGAAACTTCTCATCGGAATGTTTCGATGCGACGGCGCATCGAGCGAAAGCAAATGCCGCGGCGAAATCCTTTTCTTTTAAATAAATTATGCTGAAAAAGTAAAATGCTTGGGCGTTGTTTGGCTCCAGCGACAAAGCCAGACGTAGTTCGTCGGCAGCCTCGGCGAAGCGACCTTCGCGAATGAAAAGACTGCTACAAAAATATGGGCTCGCGCTCCGCCCGTGGCCGCTGCGCGACGCCCCTGACCTGCCACTGCACATCGAACGCCATGCTTTCGTGGGCGCAGGAGCACCAGATCGTCTGGCATTTCATCGCGCCGGGAAAGCCAATGCAGAACGGCTCTTGCGAGAGCTTCAACGGTCGAATGCGGGACGAACTGCTGAACGAGACGCTGTTTCTCGGGCTCGATCACGCTCGGGCGAAGATCGCGAACTGGGTGACCGATTACAATCATAAGCGCCCCCATTCGGCGCTCGCCTATCAAACCCCGGCGGTCTATGCCGCCAACCTTTCCGCAACATGCGATCGGCTGCGCAACCCCGACCAGCTCCGCCGATCGCATGTTGCTCCCACCGCGCCTGACGGCGTAAATTCCGCCGAGGCTCTAATCGCCGCTGGATGAAAGTTCAGTGGCAGGTCACCCCCACGCGAGTTCCTCATTCGGCGCGCCCAGACCAACTTTACGGCAAAAATCATCGCCCCAAAAACGCTTTCCATCCGCCTTCGTTGACAGTGCATTGAAGGTGACCAACAAGAACGCAGAATTTCCCTTCAAATGAAGAACTTGCGAAAAGTCGTTTTCATAGACAAGCGCGGCTGGAGTTTGAGGCGATTCGTCCATGCAATTTTCCAGAAGGCCCCTGCAAACAAGCCTTGGCCCATATTCGTGGTTGGCTGCGGTTTTTTTGGTCTGTGCGCGCACAGACCATTTGATATCCTGTTCATAATTATTTTTCCCTTACCCAAATGAATGGGCGTTTAACTGGCGGAAGGGGTGGGATTCGAACCCACGGTGGGCTTTCACCCACGGCGGTTTTCAAGACCGCTGCCTTAAACCACTCGGCCACCCTTCCAATCCAATATTGTTTCTAAGCTTTGTAACGCTGCGGCGCTCCTTTTTTGCGATGGCCCCGACCGACCTGGCGTCACTTCCCGTTGCAGCCGCCTCGCCCCGGCTCGGCGACGCAGCGGCCTCGTTCGGGCGCCGCCGCCGTCGAGACCGCGCCGTTCCTATATCGCGCCCGCGCCCAAGCGCAAGACCTCGACCGCGAAATCCCGCCTCGGCCCCGCTCTTCAGGGAGCTCCGTGAAGTTCCGGGGCCCTCGACTGCAGCCGCCGATCGCTGCCTTGAGGATGAAACAGGACCTGCCTGCGCACTTGTAAGGCATATTGCATGATAAATATGCACAAAACCTCATACCATCGTCGATCCCGGTTCGCGTTTGTTGGAATCGCACCTTTTTTTGCCTTGGCATGGTCTTTGTTTGGTCATGTTCGGTCTGGGTCAAGTCCGCAGGCCTGCTCATGTGCGACCGGGTGTTCCGGCGCGGAGATCGGGGAGCAAAATGAAAAATATTGTTGCTATCATCAAGCCGTTCAAACTGGACGAGGTGCGCGACGCGCTCACCGCGATCGGCGTGCACGGCCTGACAGTGACCGAAGTCAAGGGGTTTGGCCGCCAGAAGGGCCACACCGAAATCTATCGCGGCGCAGAATATACCGTGAATTTTTTGCCGAAGTTGAAATTGGAAATCGCCGTTGCCTCCGACCATGTCAACAAGGTGGTCGAGACGATCGTATCGGCATCGAAAACCGGTCATATCGGCGATGGCAAGATTTTCGTCAGCCCCCTCGATCAAGCCGTCCGCATCCGCACCGGCGAGCGCGATTCCGACGCTCTTTAATTCCCCGTTCAGTCAGGAGCCAGAAATGATGTCTCTCACCCCCCGCAGGGCCGGGCTCAAGGCCTGTGGCCTCGCGCTCGCCGGTCCGGCTTTCGCCGCGCTGGCGCTGTGCGCCGGCGCGGCCTTTGCCGACGCCGCACCGCCCGCCCCCGTTCCCAACAAGGGCGACACCGCCTGGATGCTGACCTCCAGCGCCCTGGTGCTGATGATGTCCATTCCGGGCCTCGCTTTGTTCTATGGCGGCCTCGTGCGCACCAAGAACATGCTCTCCGTCCTCACCCAGGTCTTCGCCATCGTCTCGATGGTCGGCGTGCTCTGGGTGCTCTATGGCTATTCGGCGGCTTTCACCAATGGCGGCGGGCTCAATAATTTCATCGGCGGCTTCTCCAAGATCTTCCTGAGCGGCGTAGACGCCAACGCCACCGCCGCCACCTTCTCCAACGGCGTCGTCATTCCGGAATATGCCTACATGGTGTTCCAGATGACCTTCGCGATGATCACGCCCGCGCTGATCGTCGGCGCCTTCGCCGAGCGCATCAAATTCTCGGCGGTGATGCTGTTCGTGCTGCTTTGGGTGACGCTGATCTATTTCCCGATCGCCCACATGGTCTGGTACTGGGCCGGACCGGACGCCATCGGCGACGCCGCCAAGGCGCTCGCGGCCGCCACCGACGAAGCCGGCAAGGCGGCGGCGCAAGCCAAGCTCGACGCGGTCAACGCCGACGCCGGCATGGTGTTCCAGTGGGGCGCGCTCGACTTCGCGGGCGGCACCGTGGTGCATATCAACGCCGGCATCGCCGGCCTCGTCGGCGCGATCATGATCGGCAAGCGCATCGGCTATGGCAAGGAAGCCCTGCCGCCGCATTCGCTGACCATGTCGATGATCGGCGCCTCGCTGTTGTGGGTCGGCTGGTTCGGCTTCAACGCCGGCTCCAATCTCGAAGCCAATGGCGTGACGGCGCTCGCCTTCGTCAACACCATGGTCGCCACCGCCGCCGCGGCTTTGTCCTGGCTGCTGGTCGAATGGGCGGTCAAGGGCAAGCCCTCGCTGCTCGGCATGATCTCGGGCGCGGTCGCCGGTCTCGTCGCCGTGACCCCGGCCTCCGGCTATGCCGGCCCGATCGGTTCGCTGGCGCTCGGCCTGCTGGTTTCGCCGCTCTGCCTGTTCTTCGTCTCCACGGTCAAGAACAAGCTCGGCTATGACGACGCCCTCGACGTGTTCGGCGTGCATTGCATCGGCGGCATCACCGGCGCCCTCGCCACCGGCGTGCTCGTCGCCCCCTCGCTCGGCGGCGTCGGCCTGACCGATTACACCAACTTCGCCAACGGCAATGCGCCGACGGTTCCCTTCGACATGCTTGCGCAGGTGATCATCCAGGGCAAGGCCGTGCTGACCACCCTGGTCTGGTCTGGCGTCGGCTCGGCGATCCTCTACAAGATCGTCGATCTGATCGTCGGCCTGCGTCCGACCCCCGATCAGGAGCGCGAAGGTCTCGACATCGCCGAACATGGCGAAAAGGCCTACAACTACTGATCGAAGCCTAAATCCAACATCAATCGGCGGCGGGGAAACCCGCCGCTTTTTTT
>NZ_CAIUXT010000114.1 GCF_903903185.1 uncultured Rhodoblastus sp. | reverse complement strand
TTGCGATTCAACCGAATCGCAATCGACTCTAGAGCGTTTTCAAGCGAAGCGGGCCCGGTTCGCGTGAAGAAAACGCGTAATAACAAGAAACTGGAGCCTCTTTTCCGTTCCATCGGATCGGAAAAAGGCTCCAGGGCCGTCCAACCTGCTGGAGCTTGGTTTTCGTCATGCGCGCCACTATCCAATATTCGCTGCAAATCGATTTCGCCGAGCCGGCCCGGGCCTTGACCCAGGTGCTGCGCCTGACGCCGCGCGATTTCGACAGCCAGCACCTGCTGGACTGGTCGGTCGGCGTCGATCCCGATGTCCGGATGCGCAGGAGCGTCGATACGTTCGGCAATATCGTCCATGCCTGTTCGCATGACGGGCCGCTGGAGCGGCTGAGCTTTTTCGCCGGCGGTGAAATCGAGACCGGCGACGCGGCGGGCGTGGTGCGCGGCTCCAGCGAGAAATTCCCGCTCGACGTCTATCTGCGCGACCTCGAGTCGACCCGCGCCGACGTCCGTCTGCACGAATTCACCCGCGATACGCTCGGCGCCGAAGCCGAACCGCTCGGCCGCATGCATCTGCTTTTGGATGCGCTCGCCAAGGTTCTCGCCTTCGAGCCCGGCGAGACGCCGGCGCCCCGCCCGGCGGCCGAGGTGTTCAAAGACGGCAAAGGCTCGGCCCGCGAACTGGCGCAGGTCTTCATCGCCGCCGCGCGCGGCGAGCATGTGCCGGCGCGCTTCATCTCCGGCTTTTTCATCGGCGCGGAAGGCGCGCGGGACGCGGGAGCGCATCACGGCTGGGCGGAAGTCTTCGTCCCGCCGATCGGCTGGATCGGCTTCGATTGCGCGCTCGGCATCTGTCCGCGAGACGAACATCTGCGCATCGCCCAGGGCCTCGATTATTACGGCGCGGCGCCCCGGCGCGGCGCGTCCTTCGGCTATGTCAAGGAACAGGCCTCCGCCCGGCTCACGATCGATTTCGCCCGCCATGCCGCTTGGCAGGTCCAGCAATGACGGCCATTCTCCGGCAAGGCCCGAATTTTTTCTCCCGGCCCGCGACGCGTCCTGTCCTCCCCTGACCGCCGCCCGCAGGTTCCCACCTGCGGCGACAGCGATTATCTTGGCCATCGGGGAGGAACCGCATGGACGCGATCGATTGCAAAATCCTGACCATCCTGCAACAGGACGCCAACATCGCCATCGCCGATCTGGCCAAGGCGGTCGGCCTGTCGCCGACGCCCTGCTGGAAAAGGGTGCAGAAGCTCGAAAGCGCCCGCGTCATCCTCGGCCGCGTCGCCCTGGTCGATCCGCACAAGATCGGGCTCGCACTGACGGTGTTCGTATCGATCGAAACCGAGGATCATTCCCAACCCTGGCTGGCGCGGTTCGCCGCCGCCGTCTCCGCCATGCCAGAGGTCATGGACATCTACCGCATGGCCGGCGACGTCGATTATCTGTTGCGCGTGGTGGTCGCCGATACGGGCGCCTATGACGCCTTCTACCAGCGCCTGATCGCCGCCGTACCGCTCAAGAAGGTCACTTCGCGCTTCGCGATGGAGCGGGTCAAGGCGAGTTCGGCCTATCGCATCGCCGGCTTTGACTCGAGCCGTTGAAATTGCGCTGTATCAAGTCGCGAAAACGAATTGTCTGTTAGGTAAATCGCCAGAACGTGCTAAGACAAAAGGATAAGCCGCAAAAATCGGCAGATCAGCGCTTTGCCTTCGCCTTGAAGTGAAAAGCGCCGTCTATTGGGATTGAACGCTTGGTGAGCTGCAGACCTGGGCTGTCCGGTCTGGCTTCGCGGGAGGAAATTATGACCATCATCCGGATGGGGGAAACAATTCCCCAGGACTTCATTTCGCGCGACATTCCGGCAGGACACGACACGCTTTGGGGTTGGGCGGCCAAATGGGCGCCGCAGGAATTGCCGGTCAGGCTTGACGCGGCCAAGGCTTTCGTCCTTGAAACCATCGAATTGATGGAAAAAAGCGCCGCTGAGGGCTATTCGGTCGTCGATGTCGAGGCGCCCCTCGCCCTGCGCGCTCTCGGCGCCGAAAAGGTTCCGGCTTTCGACACCCAGCTGCTGTTCATGATGTCGCGGACCTGACGGCCCGCCTACCGGTCGAAATCCGCATCCGGTAGTCTCTTGTCACAACGCGTGTTCTGTTTCGGGAAAGTTTGACGTTTTTCGTGAACGGCCTCATGTTCGGGGCATATTCTCGGAAAGTAGCAGAGTTTTTGAAAAATGAATATGCGTTGAATTAAAGAACCGGAGCCTTTTCATGTTTCGACTAAACATGGAAAGGCTCCGGTTTTTTGTTTATGGGGTTTCAATTCGTAGACGCGGACCTTTGGTTTACGCCAAAAGGAATCCAATTCGCTCGAAAACGTTTCAGATGCCTCTCTTTAACCTTAGTCCCTGCGCCTTTACGGAAGCAGGGTTCAGTTTGCGGATCAGCGGCCGGCGCCAGTCCATCGACTGGAAGGAATTGCGCAACAGCCGCGTAAGGCATAGCTGCAACTCCTGAGACTCCGGATGTTTGGGCCTCGCACAGGCGATCTGGGAAACCGCTTCCTCAAGCCACCGCGCCCGCCGATAGCGGTCGGAGTCGCCGCTGCGGATCGATTTTTCGACGCCGCGGGCCAGTCGAGCCAGGCGGTCCGCGGCATGGGGAGGCTGGAGCCGCGCCAGAGCGCGGAAATCCTTGAACGTAGGCGCAACGGCCTTTCCGCCGGTCGTAGACGAGCTTAAAATGGCGAGCTTCATGCTACTTTCCTGTTTTGCGCTTTCGCGACGAAAGCGCATTAATATTTTTTTGGAGATCAATATTCAGGCAATATCTTAGAATATTTATTCACACCCTGAAACGACCTTCAAAGCATTAAATAAGGATTCTCCTCAGGATTTGTAAGGCTATATTTATATAATATTGATTTTATTTACGTTAGGCGGACGCCTCTGTCCAGAGCCAAAACCCGGAAAAGGGCCGATTTCTTCACAAAAATACATTAAAAACAAAGACTTATTAAATCCCGACGTTCCGCCGGCGAGGAACAACCGCTCAATGCGCGACACCGGGGTCCAGCCAAGCCAAAGCCCGCCGACTTCGCCTACCGGCCCCGACTCCATGGGTTTGGGACTCATTACCGCGGCGGCCCACCCGGACGCGGCCCGAGCCGTTCGGGAGACGCCGGCCGCGTCAACCCGTCACACCCCGGGCGGGCGCCGCAAATCCAGCGTGGTGGGAAATTCGCCGGTCGTCTCGTCGGGAGGCAGATGGACCGCGCCCGGCGTAGGGCCGTGATCCTGGAAGCGGGCGAGCCGGCGCGCTTCCGCCACGCAGGAATTGACCGGAAACGTATCGTAATTGCGTCCGCCCGGATGGGCCGAGTGATAGACACAGCCGCCGAGCGACCTTTTGCTCCATTTGTCGATAATGGCGAAAGTCAACGGCGTTTGCGGCTTGATCGACGGATGCAGGCCGGAATAGGGCTGCCAAGCCTTGAAGCGCACCCCGGCCACCGCCTCGCCGCGCGTTCCCGTCGAGCCGAGCGGCAGGCGCCGGCCGTTGCAGGTCACGAGATGGCGGGCGTCGTTAAAACCTTCAACCCGCACCTGAAGCCTCTCCCCCCATGAATCGACGAAACGCACGGCGCCGCCGACCGCACCCTCCTCGCCATCACATGCCAAGGCTCCGAAGCCTGCCGGATTTCAAGCTTGACCCCGGAATGTTCGACGCAGCCGTAATAGGGGAAGCGGAATTCATATTGCGCCCTGAACCAGTCGGCGTCGAACGCATAGCCAGCCGAAATCCGAATCCGGCGGGTTCCCGTCTGAACGCGCGTTTTTTCGAAAAAGTTGCACTTTTGCGGTAACCAGCCTCGGTGTGAAGCATATTCCCGAAAAAGGTGCAGACTTTTCGGACGAGAATATGCGGCTTCACCAAGATCTAGCGCGTTTTCATGCTTCCACGAAACATGAAAACGCTTCAGACATCTCGCCTTGACCGCAGCCCCTGCGCCTTTTCGGAAACAGGGTTCAGTTTGCGGATCAGCGGCCGTCGCCAGTCCATCGAATGGAAGGATTCGCTTAACAGCCGCGTAAGGCAAATCTGCAATTGTTGAGACGCCGCATGTCTGGGCCTCGCCCGGGCGATCGGGGCAACGGCTTCCTCAAGCCACCGCGCCCGCCGATAGCGCTCGGGGTGACCGCGTCGGATCGATTTCTCGACGCCCCGGGCGAGCCGAACCAGGCGGTCGGCACGATAGAGAGGCTGAAGCCTCGCCAAGGCGCGGAACTTCTTGAACGAAGGCATAACGGCTTTTCCGCCATTTCCACCGCTAGCGGCGCCGCTCGCGGATGAGCCTAAAACAGCGAGTTTCATGCTGCTTTCCTGTTTTGCGCTTTCCTGACGAAAACGCATCGATAAATTCAACTAAAGCCTACATTTAATATCAAATAGAAATTGCACAATACCTGAAACGGCCATTTAAGGATTAAATAAATTTTTGTGATATAAGGCTGTAAGGCTATATTTACACTAGTAAAGCCATATTTACACACTTAAAGCTATATTTACGCCTTGTTGATTTAATTATTTTGTCCGGCTATTTTGGTCCATAGCAAAATCGCGGAAAATGAAAAGTTTTTTACAAACAAAGGCTTGCAGCATTGCAGGGTTTCGCCTGGGATGAAATGCCGCTCGATATGCGACGCGCAAACGCGATCCGGATCCGGCCAGCCAAAGCGCGCCGGCCTTCGCTTCCCGGCCCGGACGCCACGGGTTTGGGACCACAGGCGGCGCACCCGGACGCGGCCCGAGCCGTTCGGGTGACGCCTGCCGCGTCAACCCGTCACACCCCGGGCGGGCGCCGCAAATCCAGCGTGGTGGGAAATTCGCCGGTCGCCTCGTCGGGAGGCAGATGGATCGCGCCCGGCGTATGGCCGTGATCCTGGAAGCGGGCGAGCCGGCGCGCTTCCGCCTCGTAGGAATTGACCGGAAACGTATCGTAATTGCGTCCGCCCGGATGGGCCGAGTGATAGACGCAGCCGCCCAGCGACCTTTTGCTCCATTTGTCGATAATGTCGAAAGTCAGCGGCGTCTGCGGCTTGATCGACGGATGCAGGCCGGAATAGGGCTGCCAGGCCTTGAAGCGCACCCCGGCCACCGCCTCGCCGCGCGTTCCCGTCGAGCCGAGCGGCAGGCGCCGGCCGTTGCAGGTCACGAGATGGCGGGCGTCGTTAAAACCTTCGACCCGCACCTGGAGCCTCTCCACCGATGAATCGACGAAACGCACGGTGCCGCCGACCGCGCCCTCCTCGCCCATCACATGCCAGGGCTCCAAAGCCTGCCGGATTTCCAGCTTGACCCCGGAATGTTCGACACAGCCGTAATAGGGGAAGCGGAATTCATATTGCGCCCTGAACCAGTCGGCGTCGAATGCATAGCCGGCGCGGCGCAGATCGTCCAAAATGTCGGAAAAGTCCTGCCAGACATAATGCGGCAGCATGAAGCGGTCGTGCAGCGACGAGCCCCAGCGCGCCAGTTCCCCCTCCTGCGGCTCGCGCCAGAACCAGGCTGTCAGCGCCCGCAGCAGCAGTTGCTGCGCGAGCGACATGCGGGCGTCCGGCGGCATTTCGAACGAGCGGAACTCGACAAGGCCGAGCCGCCCGGTCGGGCCGGCGGGCGAATAGAGCTTGTCGATACAGATTTCCGAACGATGGGTGTTGCCGGTGACGTCGGTGAGCAGGTTGCGATAGAGCCGGTCCACCAGCCAGGGCGGCGGCGCCTTCCCCTCGCCGGGACGCGGCGTCATCGCCAGAGCGATCTCCAACTCATACAACGAATCGTGGCGGGCCTCATCGACGCGCGGCGCCTGCGAGGTCGGACCTACGAACAGGCCGGAGAACAGATAGGACAAGGCCGGATGGCGCTGCCAATAGATGATGAGGCTTTTGAGCAGGTCGGGACGGCGCAGGAAAGGCGAATCCGCCGGCGTCGCGCCGCCGATCACCACATGATTACCGCCTCCGGTGCCGACATGGCGCCCGTCGATCATGAATTTTTCGGTGCCGAGCCGGGATTGACGCGCCAGATCGTAAGTCTGGCGATAAATCGAGGTGAGTTCGTCCCAATCGCTGGCCGGATGGACGTTGACCTCGATCACGCCGGGATCGGGCGCGACGCGGATCACTTGCAGCCGCGTATCGAGCGGCGGCGGATAGCCCTCGATATGCACGGGGAGACGCAGTTCGGCGGCGCTGGCCTCGACGGCGGCGAGAAGTTCGAGATAATCCTCGATTCTTGCGGTCGGCGGCATGAACACATGCAGCCGCCCGTCGCGCGGCTCGATCGCCAGCGCCGTGCGCACGGCGGCGCTGTCGTCGAGCGTCTGCTCGGACTGCACCTGCTGCTCGGCGCCAACGGCGCCGCGCGTAAATTTCTGCGCGATCTCGTCGGCTTTGGGCAACGGCCCGCGCGGCTCTGTCGGATCGGATTCGACGATATAGGGATAGGAGGCCGGGGCGACATAGGGCAGCGAGGCCAAAGGCAGCCGGAACCCGACCGGCGAATCGCCGGGTTTCAGGAACAGCGCGCCGCGCCGCAGCGGCCATTTCTGGCTGATCCAGCTGCGTCTGGCGGGTTCGGCGTTCCAGCGCTGCACCGGCAGCACGTAGCCCGCCGGCTTGTCGAGCCCGCGCTCGAACACGCGCACGAAGCGCGAGCGCTCCTCGGGGTCGGCGAGCCGCGAATCGCCCGGCGTCACATTGATCGGCAGATCGGCTTCCTTGAGCAGCCATTCGCCCGGATCTTCATAGGCCGGGATAATATAATCGGGCGGTATCTCCAGTTTCTGCGAGATGGTTTCGATCATGGTCAAGGCGTCGTCCGCCGTCGCCGGATCGGTCGGCTTTTCGCGCGCGATCAGGTCGATGTTACGCCAGATGGGCTGGCCGTCCTTGCGCCAGTAGAGCGAGAAGGTCCAGCGCGGCAGGCTCTCGCCGGGATACCATTTGCCCTGGCCATAATGCAGAAAGCCATTGGGCGCGAAGGCGTCGCGCAGGCGGCGGATCAGGTCGTCGGCGATGGCGCGCTTGGTCGGACCGACCGCCTCGGTGTTCCATTCCTCCGCCTGGTAATCGTCGATGGAGACGAAGGTCGGCTCGCCGCCCATGGTAAGCCTTACGTCCCACTGCTTCAGGTCGGCGTCGACCGTTTTGCCGAGCGCGTCGAGCGCCAGCCAGGATTCGTCGGAAAACGGCAAGGTCACGCGCGGCTTCTCGTCGAGCCGCTCGATATGCATCTCGAAGCCGAATTCGCATTGCGCCGGTTCGACAAGGCCTTCGATCGGCGCGGCGGAGGAATAGTGCGGCGTGGCGGCAAGCGGCAGATGGCCTTCGCCGGCGAACAGGCCAGAGGTCGGATCGAGGCCGATCCAGCCGGCGCCGGGAATATAGACTTCCGCCCAGGCGTGGAGGTCGGTGAAATCATGGTCCGTACCCGAGGGGCCGTCGAGCGCCGGCACGTCGGGCTTGAGCTGGATCAGATAGCCCGAAACGAACCGCGCGGCGAAACCGAGCTGGCGCAGCGCCTGCACCAGCAGCCAGCCGGTGTCGCGGCACGAGCCGGAGCCGAGCGCCAGCGTCTCCTCCGGCGCCTGCACGCCTGGCTCCATGCGCACGACATAGCGGATTCGGTGCTGGAGGGAGGCGTTGATCGCGACGAGGAAATCGACCGCGCCCATTTCCTCCTTGGGCAGGGTCGCCAGAAATTCCGTCAGCAGCGGCCCGGCGGGCTCTGGGTCGATATAGGCGGCGATGTCCTTGGCCAGCGACTCCGCATATTGGAACGGAACTTTTTGGGCATATTCCTCGATGAAGAAATCGAACGGGTTGAACACCGCGAGTTCGGCGGTCAGATCGACGGTGATGGCGAATTGCTCGGTCTTTTCGGGAAACACCAGCCGCGCCAGCCAATTGCCGTGCGGGTCCTGTTGCCAGTTGATGAAATGGTTTTCCGGCTCGATTTTGAGCGAATAGGCCGGCACGGCAGTGCGGCAATGCGGGGCGGGACGCAGCCGCACGATCTGCGGCCCCAGCGCCACCGGGCGATCGTAGGTATAACGGGTCGAGTGATGCAGCTTGGTGAGAATGGCCATTGCGGCTTTCGCCTCTCGTTTTTGGCTGGAACATATTCCTGAAAAGTAGGGGACTTTTCGGATCAGAACATGCGGTGATAACAATTGCCTTGAGCGTGTTCGACAAATGGGGTTTCGTCGCGCGGGCTCAAGTGGGCGCGCGGATCTGTTATGGCGCTGAAGGCGCCGCCCTGTCATGTCCTAAAAGGCGGCTTTTCGAGATGGCTCCGGACGAAGCGCCCAAAATTGAGGCAGAGGAACGGTGTGTTCACCCGAATGTCGGCGGCGCATCCTCCGAGAGGACCGGGATGACATCGACGCCGACATCGACGTCCTGGCCGCCGGAACCCAGAATCACGCCGTCGATCGGCGAAATATCGGCGTAGTCGCGGCCCTCGGCCAGAATGATATGATCGTCGCCGACCAGCATCTTGTTGGTCGGGTCGAGCCCGACCCAGCCATCGAGCGGCCCGCACCACACCGCGACCCAGGCGTGGGTGGCGTCCGCCCCTTCGAGCCGCTCCTTGCCGGCCGGCGGCACGGTGCGCAGATAGCCGCTGACATAGCGCGCCGGCAGGCCGATGCCGCGCAGGCCCGAGATCATGATATGGGCGAAATCCTGGCAGACGCCGCGCCTCTTGGCGAATGCCTCGGCGAGCGGCGTCGAGACGAGCGTCGCCTTGGGATCATAGTCGAAATCGTCCCAGATGCGCTCCATCAGGTCGATGGCGCCGGCGAGAATCTGCCGCCCCGGCGGAAAACTTTTCCGCGCATAGGCCACCGTCGCCTCGTCGAGGGTGACGATGCGGCTGGCGTAGATGAAATGCGCCGGCGATTGCGGGCCGAGATCGTGGACCGAAAAAGCCAGCTGGCGCACTTCCTCCCAATCGGGCGTCGCCAGCGGCGAAACCGGCCGCGAAACGGCGATGCGCGCTGTGGCGGAGACGGTCAGTTCGCGGTGTTCGGATTCGATGGTGACGATCTCGAAACTATTGCCGAAAAAGCAGACGCGCTGGATGCGCCGGGCGGCCGGCGGATCGATATCGACCTGCACGTCGAGTACGCGCTGGCCGGCGCGGCTCGTCGGGCGCAGCCGCAGCGCGCAGAGCGAATAGGCGACCGGCGCCTCGTAGCTATAGGTGGTGACGTGGCGAATATCGTAGATCACGCGAGCCCTACCTGCTTCTCCGCCCGCGCCGCATTGGCGCCTTGCAGGAAATAACGGATGGCCACGGCGTCGGCGAGGCCCATCAGCCGGCGCTCGACCGAGATGACGAAATCGGCGGTGATGCAGGAGGCCACCTTGGTCGCCAGATCGGCGTCGACTTCGATGGCGATGCGGCGCGGGGGCTCCAGCATGCCGTCGTGGCGCAACAGCGGCAAGGCGCCGATATGTTCGGTCAGCCTTTGCGTCTGGAAGGCGACGGAGCGCGGATTATAGGGATCGAGCAGCGCCATGTCGCGCACCGGATAGGGCGCGACGCCGACGAGATAGCGCGAGCGATAGGTGATCTGCGAGTCGATCAGGTCGAGCAGCACGTCGAAATCGGTGGCGCGCGCCTGCTCCATGCCGAACTGGCGCACAAACCGGCAGGTGTTGACGGCGCGCTCCAACCGACGCCCGATTTCGAGAAAATGCCAGCCGGCGACCCGATTCATGTTTTCCTGCGCCAAGCCGGAAATGCTGGCGATCTCTTCCAGCGCGACATCGGCGCGCTCGAGGATTTCCGGCTCGTCGAGCGGGCCGCGCCCGGCCTCGAGCTGCTTGCATAATTCGACGATGATGCGCCAGGTGTCGCCGGACAGGCGCTCGCGGATCACCGAGGCTGTGCGCTTGGAATCGCGGGCCAGCGACACCGCCGAACCGAATTCGTCGATATTGAACAAGGCCGAATTGAGAAAGCCGAGCGGCGTCGGCGGCGTCGGCGGCTTGGCCGGGACGGCGCCCCAGTCGCTCAGCAATTTGCGAAGGCGCTGCGTGGTCGCCGCGCCTTCCTGCGACATATCCTCGTTTTCTATTGTCCGGCGCGCCAGACAGCGGATCAGCCGCAGGGTCGCCTCGGCCCGCTCCAGATAGCGCCCGAGCCAGAACAGATTATCGGCGGCGCGGCTAGGCAGGTTGCCCATGATGCGGCGGATCGCGACCGCGTCGTTTTGCGGCAGCAGCGTGGTCATTTCGACCGGGCGGTTGCTGGTGATCCAGACATCGGCGGTCTGCACCCCCTCCCCCATGGCCACGGCGCGGGAGTCCAGCCGGTCGGAAATGCGGCAGAAGCCGCCCGGCAAGACCTGAAATTTGCCGTCGGGCCCCATAGCGGCATAGACGCGCAGCACGAAGGGGCGCGGCTCCAGCCGGTTCTCTACCCAGACCGGCGTGGTCGAAAGCCGCACCACTTCCTGGGCGATGAAATCGGCGCCGCGCTCGCGGATCGAGGCGGCGAGTTTCTGGCGCCGCGGTTCGCTCAATTCGCCGGCGATCACCGAGCGGCTCAGGGAACTATGATTCGGCGAGGCGCCGAAAGCCGGCCCGACCGTCATGTCCTCCAACCGTTCCAGCACATATTCGCGCTCGGCGGCCTGGCCGCACCACCAGGTGGCGATGGTCGGCAGGATGAGCTTTTCGCCGAGCAGCCGGCGCGACAGTGTCGGCATGAAGCCAAGCAAGGCCGGGGTTTCGGCGACTCCCGCGCCCAGCGCGTTGGCCACCCCGACATTGCCCTGGCGGATGGCCTCGACCATGCCGGGCACGCCGAGGCGCGAACCGCCCCGCAGTTCGAGCGGATCGGCGAAATCGGCGTCGATGCGCCGCCAGATCACGTCGGCCCGCTTGAGCCCGGCGATGGTGCGCACATGCGCCAGCCCATCGCGCACGATCAGATCGGCGCCCTCGACGAGAACGAAACCGAGATAGCGCGCGAGATAGGCCTGTTCGTAATAGGTTTCGCTATAGGGGCCCGGCGTGTGAAGGCAGATGCGCGGATCGGAGCGCGACGCCAGCGAGGCGAGGCCGCCTCGGAAGGACTGAAAGAACGGTGCGAGGCGGCGCACGTTCATCTCGCGATAGATGCTCTGGAAGGCGCGCGACAGGTTCAGGCGGTTTTCCAGCGTATAGCCGAGGCCGGAGGGCGCCTGGGCGCGGTCGTTGAGCACCCACCATTGGCCGTCTGGACCGCGTCCGAGATCGGCGGCGTAAAGATTGAGATATTTCCCGCCGCGCGGCGTGACCCCGATCATCGGATGCAGGAAATCGGCGCTGCCGGTCACCGCCGCCGCCGGCAGGACGCCGTCGCTTACCAATTCGCCCTTGCCATAGAGATCGGCCAGCAGGCCCTCGAACACTTCGGCGCGTTGGGTGACGCCGGCCTCGATCACCGCCCAGTCCCTTTCCGAAATCAACAGCGGCATATGGCTCAGAGGCCAGGTGCGATCGACGGTTTCGCCATAGGCGCGGTAGGAGACCCCCTGTTCACGGATGTTGCGCTCGATGACCTCGAAGCGGCGGCCGATATCTTCCGAGCCGAGCCCCGCCATCTTGTCGAAAAATTCCAGCCAATGGCCGCGCGGACGCCCGTCCGCGGCGATGAACTCGTCGGGAACGCCGTCGAGCGGCCGATAGGCCGCCGTCATTTCCACCAGCCGCCTTGCCTTGGCGCTGGAGGCGTTACCCGGCGCCGGTCCAAGCATCGCCCTGTTTTCCCTCCGGTATGGCCCAATTTTTCGCGCGGGATTTTTATCGATCCGCGAGCGCTACGCGACATTAGCCGTTGCGGCGCATTAATATAGCCGTCCGGCGCAAAATTTTTGTGGGCGAATAACAGGCGCCAAAGACTATTTTTTCGCCGGTCGCACGGTCTTGACGAAAGCCGGGTCGGTATCGAGCCAGGCTCCGCCGATCAGTTCGACGCAATAGGGAATGGCGGGAAACACCGCCCGCAGGCACAAATCGATCGAACGCGGGCTGCCGGGCAGGTTGACGATCAGGCAGGCGCCGCGATGGGCCGCCGTCTGCCGCGACAAGATCGCGGTCGGCGTTTGCTCCAGGCTTTTGGCGCGCATCAACTCGCCGAAGCCCGGGAGTTCGCGATGGGCGGCGGCGAGCGTCGCCTCCGGCGTGAGGTCGCGCGGGGCTGGACCGGTGCCGCCAGTGGTTAGCACCAGGGAGCAGGTTTCCTTGTCCGCCAGTTCGATCAGCGTGTCGCGCACGCTCTCGAACCCATCCGGAATCACCCTTTTTTCAAGCTGAAAGGGCATGGACAAAGCCTTGCCGAGCCACGCCTCGATGGCGGGGCCGGAAATATCCTCGTAAACGCCGGCGCTGGCGCGGTCGGAAATGGTGACGACGCCGATTTTGGCGGGAGCGGGGGGCATCGGGTTTCCTCAAGCGATTTGAAAACAAGGATCGATTGGTTACAGGTCTGGAGCACTCACCGGACCTCGATCAGATGAAGCGACGCCTTGCCATCATGGACGGCCGCAGTCGACAATTTCCGATCGAAGGTCGCCAATCGCCCGCGATGGGCCTTGGCCAGCGCCAGCAAATAGGTATCGGTCACCTGGGCCGAGGTCAGGATTCTGGCGGCATCTACATCGGCCGAATCCACCAGGCTCAAATCGTCCGGCCAGAAGACGTGGTGCGGCAGCTTCCGCAGCCTGGCCACGATTTCGGCGACAGCGGCCGGCGATCCCGGCGAATTGGGATAGCGGGGATGGCCAACGATTCGAATAACGCCATTTTCCACTATTGGACAGGTCGCCCAGGCTTTCGCTCCGCGCGAAGCGAACCAAAAGTGCGCGTCGTCGTGCCCGACATGGCCCGGATCGATCAACGCGATCACCACGTTGACATCGAGAAGAAACGTCATGACGCCTCGTCGCGCAAGGCGTTGACGATCTCCAGCGTCACCAGCGCCTTTTTCGCCCCCGGCGACAGCAAGGGAATGCCATTGCGTTCGCCGCCGCTTTCAATGCCTTTGGACTCCCGCAGCGAATTGCGCGCCAGTTCGGAAATGATTTCTCCGAGGCTGCGGTTGCGCTGCGCCGCCAAGGCCCTGGCTGCGGCAAGCACGTCATCGTCTATGGCGAGGGTGGTTCTCATCGGGCGCGCTCCGCGAGGCATCGAACATCACGCATCATATACCAATGCGCGTGAAAAAACCACTCGGTCTAACCATCGAGGCGACTTGCCGCCGCATCTTCCGTCTGCCTATTCTTTAGGCATTCGGCGCGGCCCCATCAAGGCCGGCTGCAAGAATAAGGCGGCGCAAAGCCTCTTCGCCACCCGCCAAAAGGCCATTGGCGCGGTCCACCGCGGGTTTTTGCTTGCGGGTTCCTGCGGGTTCGGCATAAACCTCGCATGAATGCGATGCACAAAAGCGACGCGACAAAGTCCGCCGGACGAGGAGCCGCAATGGGAATACCGGTCATCCAGGGCGCGAAAATCGGCGCCTATATCGTCAAACAGCACCTGCTCGGCCGCAAGCGCTATCCGCTGGTGCTGATGCTGGAGCCGCTGTTTCGCTGCAATCTCGCCTGCGCCGGCTGCGGCAAGATCGACTATCCCGACAAGATTCTCAACCAGCGCCTGCCGTATGAAGACTGTATGGGAGCGATCGACGAATGCGGCGCCCCCGTGGTGGTGATCGCCGGCGGCGAACCGCTGTTGCACAAGGAAATCGGCCGGATCGTCGAAGGCGCGCTGGCGCGCGGCAAGTTCGTCACGCTCTGCACCACCGCCCTGCTGCTCGAAAAGAATATGGGC
>NZ_CAIUXT010000113.1 GCF_903903185.1 uncultured Rhodoblastus sp. | reverse complement strand
GCGGCGTTCGAGGCGAGATCGTCGGTCGGGACATTTTCCCAGACGATCTTGCCGCGCGGCGTCTCGACCACGTCGGCGACGAAGGGATCGAAGAACCAAGCCTGTTCCGGCTCGCGCGCCTTGTCCTTGAATTCGCGCCCCAGCGCCCGGATTTTCTTGCGCAGCTCGATGCCGAGCCGGATGGTGTCGTCCCACAAAACCTCGCCGGACTTGCCCTTCATCATCTGCGCGCCGACGTCGAGCGAGGCGAACAAGGGGTAAAATGGCGAGGTCGAGGCGTGAACGAGAAAGGTCTCGTTGAAGCGGCGATGCTCGATGCGCCGCGCCTGTCCCTTGATGTGGCGGTCCTTGACGTGAATCTGCGAAGCCTGGGAAAAACTCGCCAATTGCTTGTGGGTCGATTGGGTCGCCATGATTCCCGGCGACTCCGGGCCGAGATCGGAGAGTCCCATGGCGAAATGACGGGCGAACAAGGGATGGAATTTCATGAAGCCCGCCCAGGCCTCGTCGAACAGAATATAATCGCAGAGGCGCCCGATCTTGGCGAGAATGGTCTCGGCGTTGTAGATCGTGCCGTCATAGGAACATTGCTCGATCACCGCGACGCGAAAGGGACGCTGGCGCTTCCACGCTTCCGCATCCGTGACCAGCGGGGAGAGGCGGATTTTTTCGCGGATCCGCTCCTCGTCGAGCGCCTCGTAATCGATGGGGCCGATCATGCCCTGCGGGTTGCGGTCGGTTTCGAGATAGATCGGCACGCCGCCGCCCAAAATCAGCGCGCCGTGATGGGCGGCCTTGTGGTTGTTGCGGTCGAACAGAACCAGATCGCCGGTCGCCACCAGCGCCGAAAGCACGATCTTGTTGGAGGCGGAGGTGCCGTTGAGCACGAAATAGGTGCGCTCGGCGCCGAAAATTTTCGCCGCCTCCTTCTGCGCGTGCAGGGCCGGGCCTTCGTGGACCAGAAGATCGCCAAGCTCCAGCACCGAATTGTCGAGATCGTCGCGGAAAATCGCCTCGCCGAGATGCTCGACGAAAATCCGGCCGATCGGACTGCGGTTGTAGAACACGCCGCCATTATGGCCGGGGCAGGTCCAGAGCTGGTTGCCTTCTTCCGCATAATCGACCAGCGCCCCGAAAAACGGAGTCTTGAGGGTTTCGGCATATTGCTTGAGCCGGCTGACGAGATTCTTGGCGATGAATTCCGGGGTTTCCTCGGCGAGAAACACATAGCCGTCGACATTGTCGAGCACGTCGATGGGCAGGTCCTCGAACCGCTTGCGCCGCACCAGAAGGATGATCGGCATCTCCAGCCCGCGCTTGCGGACATAGGAGATCAGGCCGGCGGTCTTGCCGTCCATGCCCTTCTTGCCCCAGTCGAACACCATGCAGCCGATGGCGGCGTCGGTCTTGATCGCCAGTTCGGCGTCCTCGACGCGGCGGGCCTTGACGACATCGAAACCGTATTTTCCCACCGCCGCGACGATCTGGTCGAGTCGCGCGCCCTCCAGCTCGTCGGGGTCGAAAGCCGGGGCATAGACCAGGAAGGTGAAGCGGCGAAAATAGTCCATGGGGGTCCCCGAAACAGGCGCGACGCGGAATCAAATCTGGCTTTGACGCCCGCCCATGACCTTTTGATGAAAATTGACGCCAAGGGAAGCCCATTACAGGCGAATCGCCCGCTCCGGCTCGACAATGCCGCACAGAAAATCGCGCAGCGCCAGCAAATTGCCCAACAGCCGCCCGCGCCGGTCGATATGGGCCTCGGGCGCGGGGGCGCGCCACAGGTTGGCGGCAAGGTTGCGCAGGACCAGCGGCGCGGTGAAGCGCCAGCCGAGCGAGCCTTTCCGCGTCAGATAAAGCGCATTGGCGATCTGGCTGTAGCCCAGCCGCCGGCCTCGCTCGCGGCCATTCTTCGCGCCGAGGTGGACGCCCCAGAGTTGGCTGGCGCGGCCCATTCGCCCACGCAAGCGCAGCCTTGCGCCGAAATCGGCGTCTTCCAGCCAGGCGTAAAGCGGCAATCTTTCGTCGAAGCGCATTCCGGCGATTGCGGTGGCGCGAAAAGCCATATTGCAGCCATAGGGGCCGTATGTTTCGTCGAAAGCCGCGCTTCCCGCCGGCTCATGGTCGCGCGCCGCCACCAGCGCCGTCGCCTCGGCGAGGTCGAGGCCCGCCGTTCCCGCGCCATCGGCGAGCACCATGCCGGTCAACCCGGCGATGGAGGGGTCGGCGGAAAACAGCGCCCGCATATGTTCGAGCCAGAAGCGGGAGGGCAGGAAATCGTCGTCGAAAAACACCAAGAGGCGAAAGGCGTCTTCCGCGAGACGCAGCCCGTCGTTGCGTTGCAGGGCCGTGCCCGTGCGCCCGACCAGCGCCGTCAGATCGGCGCGATCTTTCGGCAAGGCGGCGATATCGTCCTCGCCCGCGCCGACGATGAAGACATGATCGGCCTTTCGCGTCTGGCCGTCGAGCCGGCGCGCCATTTCCGCAACAAGGGCCGGGCGTCCCCTGGTGGCGAAGATCACGGCGATCTCGGCCTTGGCGGCGGCGGCTTGGCTCATGTCGGTTCGCCTTTGCACAAGGGCGTGGGAACCGAACTGTCGCGCCGCCGCCAAAGGCGGATTTTGGCGAAAGCCGGCCGCGCGATTCCGCCCGGATCGAAGACGAATAGCAAGGCGGCGTAAACCGTCGCGCCGGCCAGCGTCCCGACAGCCAGCGCCGGGAGCCGGGGCTCGAACTCGCGCAGCGGCCACATGACGGCCATTGCGGCGGCGCCGGCGAACAGGATGGCGACGACATCGCGCGGGCGCGGCCAACAGGCCCGCCAGCGCAGGGTCAGGGCCAGCATCGGCAAAAATCCCGCCGTCAGGGCGATCGAATGGATCGCCGCAAAGCCGGCAAGGCCGAGCGGCTGGGGGCTGAGCCACAACAGCCCGAAATCGGCCAAGGCGGCGGCGAAAGCGGCAAGCAATATTAGTCCCGTGCGGCCCTCAAGCTGGGCGATGGGGTTGAGGCAGAATTGCCCGAGGCAGAACAAGGTCGCGCCCGGCGCCAGAATGAGACTCAGCGGCGCGAATTCGGCGCGGAATTTTTCCGGAACGACAAGGGCGGCGAAGGCGGGCAGGTTGGCCATATAGAGCGAACACAACAGCGTCAGCGCGGCCAGGATGACCAGACTATTGCGCGCGACCTGCGCCTGCGCGGCCTGCGCGCCTTCCGTCGCCTTTTTATGTACGGCGAGCTGGAACAGCAAAATGTCGAGGGCGGCGCCGGCGACGAGAAGGAACCTGATCGTCAGGTCGGTGGCGAGCGAAAGGCGGCCCGAGGCGGCGAAGTCGAGATGGGCCGCCGCCGCGCCGCGATTGACCAGCAAGATGGCCTGATAGCACATATTGGCGGCGACGATCGGCGCGCCATAGCGCAGACAGGCGGCGACCTGCTCGCGACTGGCCTGCGCCAGCCGGGCGTGGGGGTCGTGAGCGTGGCGGCGCAGCAAAAGCGTCGCCAAAAGCGCGCTGGCGCCGGCCGTCGCCAGCACTCCCGCGGGATCGTGAAACGCCAGGCCGATGGCGACCATGCCGAGGAAGGCGAGCGCGTTCTTGACGATGACCAGCGCGCCATAGGCGCCGGTGCGAAACCGCGCCCGCAACAGCGCGGCGGCAAATTCGAACAGGCCATTGCCGATGGCGGCGAAGGCCGCCGCCGCGACCAGCGCGCCGCTCATGCCGATATCGATGCGCAGCGCCACAACCAGCCCCGCGGCGCCAGCGAGCACGAGCGCGCCGGCGACATACCCGGCGTCGAGCGAAGCGCGCAGGCCGGGCCGGTCAAAACGCGCATTTTCCGAATAATAGCGGGTGGCGGAAAGCCGAAGCCAGTCGAAGATCACCGTCGTGCCGAGCGTTGCGGCGATCAGCGCAAGGGCGAAACGCCCGAAGGCGTCCGGCCCGAGAATGGCGGCGACCGCCAGACCCAGCGCGAAATTCAGCCCGGCGTTGAGGGCGAAAGTGACGATCATCAGCATTATTTTTCAAGATTCCGGCGCTTCACCGGCAATTTAGCGCGCCGTTTCTAGAAAATGTTTAATGTCTTCGCTCAATGTGAAGCGACCTGTTCGGGCTGTTTTCAAAAAGTTACAGGGTTTTCGGCCAGGAACAGCGCGTTGAACCCGCTTTGTCCTGTCCGGGGATCGAGGGCCGATGATCGCGCCGCATGTTCCGCAAAGCCGCCGCCGCCTGCTCGCCAGCGTCGCCAAAGCCGCCGCGCTTCTGCTCTTTTACCGTGAACTTGCCCGCGCCGGGCCGGATGCGACCGCCGCCGCCACGGTCGCTTTGAGCGAGGGCATTGGCGCGGCGGCGCTGGCGGGTCGGCCCTTTCGCCTGCCGCCGGGCGTCACCACGACCTACCAATTGCTGCTGCCCGAGGGCGCCCATCTGATCGCGGCGCGCGGCGGCTCGACCCTTCGGCTCGGCTATCGCGGCCCGCTCGTCGCCAATCGCGGGCCGCTGTCGTCGCTGACGTTCGAGGGCGTGACCTTTGACGGCGCCCATCTCCCCATCGACAGCGCCTTCGGTCTTTTGACCCTGACCGACGTCGCCAACGTGACGATCGAGGACTGCATTTTGCGCGACACCACGACGGCCCTGATGCAGAAGCGTTGCGGCGGAACCGTCCGCGCCTCGACATTCGAGGATTTGAGCGGGACGGCCATTTTCGACGACCATTGCGCCGGCGTGACCATCGACGGCAACCGCATCCGGCGCTGCGGCGACAATGGCATCCACCATTGGAGCACGGGTTCGCCGCGCCATGACGGCTCGCGCATCCGCCATAATGTCATAACCGACATCGACTGCCGGTCGGGTCTGCTCGGGCTTTACGGCAATGGAATCCGCATTGCCGAATGCGGTCCGGTCGCCATCGAGGATAATGTCGTCGAGCGATGCGCCTATACCGCCGTGCGCAACACCGGCGGCCGCGAAATTCTCGTCAAGCGCAACCGCTGCCGGGGTTTTGGCGAAAAGGCGATGTATGCGGAATTTGGTTTTCGCGACGCGACCTTCATCGACAATGTCATCGAGGATTGCGGCGCCGGCATTTCGGCGACTAATTATGTCGGCCCGGGAAATGGCGCCGGGGCGCTGATCGCCGGAAATGTCGTGACCGGCATCCGCCCCTCCCATCCCGACCCCGAATTCGGCCCGCGCATGAACTGGCTTTGCGGCGTCGAGGGCGAAGGCGACGTGCGGATTCTTGGCAACACGGTCGCGGGCTCGCCGTGGTTTGGCGTTCTCGCCGGTTTTTTCGACGCCAGGAACAACGTCTCCGTCGAGGCGAACCGGCTCATCGACAATGAATACGCCATCGGCTTCGCCGTTCAGGAATCGCCCGAACGCCCGTCAGGTCCTTGCTCCATCGTGGAAAATGAAATGCGCGGCTCGAAAAAGGCCAACATCGTCGCCATGTTCCAGACCGACGTGGTCAGCGGCGATCTCGCTTTGCCGGGCGCGAAAAACATTTACAACAGGGTTGAAATTCGCGGGAATCGCATCGCATGAATCCTGTTCCGGCGGCTGTTCGAGGGATTCCCTTGTTGGAGCGCGCCGGATCATTGTGTGGACAGCCTGTTTCGACCCGGAAAGCCGTCGGCTTTCTGGATCGGAACGGGTTTTGGGGCCGGAGAGTTGTCGGGAATGAGCAATCGCAGGAAAGTCGCCGTGCAGATGGACCCGATAGAACGCATCGCGATTGCCGGCGATTCGACCTTCGCCCTGTTGTTGGAGGCGCAGAAGCGCGGCTTCGAACTGTATTATTACACCCCCGACCGGCTTTCGCTGCGCGGCGTCGATGTGGTCACGACCGCGCAGAAGCTGCAAGTGCGCGACGTCGAGGGCGACCATTACGATCTCGGCGCCGCCCGCGAAGTCGCGCTGCGCGACATGGATGTGGTGCTGTTGCGTCAGGACCCGCCGTTCGATCTCGCCTATATCACCTCGACCCATCTGTTGGAGAAGATCGGCAGCGAGACCCTGGTGGTCAACGATCCCGCCAGCGTGCGCAACGCCCCGGAAAAACTGTTCGTGATGGATTATCCCGAGCTGATGCCGCCGACGCTGATCACCCGCGACAAGGCGGCGATCGACGCCTTTCGCGCCGAGCATGGCGAAGTGGTGATGAAACCGCTGCATGGCCACGGCGGCGCGGCGGTGTTCCGGCTCTTGGCGCAGGACGCCAATTACGGCTCGCTCTATGATCTGTTCGCCGCCTCGTTCCGCGAGCAATGGGTGGTGCAGAAATTCCTGCCCGCCATCAGCCGCGGCGACAAGCGAATCATTCTCGTCGATGGCGAACCGCGCGGCGCCGTCAACCGCATCCCGGCGGCCAATGACATCCGCTCCAACATGGTGCGCGGCGGCGCCGCCGAGGCGACCGCGCTTTCGGCCCGGGAGCTCGAAATCTGCGCGATCATCGGGCCGGAACTCAAGAAACGCGGACTGATTTTCGTCGGCATCGACGTCATCGACGGCTTTCTGACCGAGATCAACGTCACTTCCCCTACCGGCATCCGCGCCATCCTGCGCACCGGCGGCCCCGATGTCGCCGCCGCGATCTGGGACGCCATCGAGCTCAGGCAAGCGGCCCTGGAGGCGACGGGATGACCCTGCAAGCCAATCTCGCGCCGCGCGAACACGCGCCCGCGCCGGCGCCGAAATGGACCGGGCCGCGCCTCGAATTGCCGATGAAGGCGCTGATCGACCGCGCCGCCGTCGATGCCGAAATCGCCGGCCTTGCCGAGCGCCATGGCGCGGGGACGACGGAATTCCGCAAGGCGGCGGTGGAGGTTTTCGCCGCCGCGCTGGCGCGCGGCGCGGAGACGGCGCGGCGCGCCCTGGAGGACAGGGGCGGGGGTCTCGCCTGCGGCGCCCACATCGCCTTTGTCGAGGACGAGCTGTTGCGCTCGATTCATTCCTGCGTCACCCGATATATCCATCCCCGGTCGGCGTCGGGACATTTGTGCGTCGTCGCGGTGGGTGGCTATGGCCGGGGCGCGCTCGCGCCGGGCTCCGACATCGATCTGTTGTTCCTGCTGCGCAGCCAGGATCGCGCCGGCGACGAGGCGGTCGTCGAGTCCATGCTCTACCTGCTCTGGGATCTGAGGCAGAAGATCGGCCACTCCACGCGCACGGTGGAGGAATGCCTGCAACAGGCCAGGGCCGACATGACGGTGCGCACCACGCTGCTCGAATGCCGGCTGGTGCTGGGCGACCGCACGCTGCTCGACACCCTGCTGTCCCGGTTCGACAGCGAGATCGTGCGCCATTCCGCGCCCGAATTCGTGGCCGCCAAACTGGCCGAGCGCGACCAGCGCATCCAGCGCGCCGGCGCCTCGCGCTACCTCGTCGAGCCCAACGTCAAGGAGGGCAAGGGCGGCTTGCGCGATCTCAATACCTTGTTCTGGATCGCCAAATATACCTATCGCGTGCGCGACGCGGAGGAACTCGTTGGCGTCGGCCTGTTCAGCGAACAGGAATTGCGGCGGTTTCGCCGTTGCGAGACCTTTTTGTGGAAGGTTCGCTGCACCCTGCATTTCGCCACCGGCCGCCCCGAAGAGCGGCTGAGTTTCGACTTGCAGCGCCAGATCGCCCGCAAGCTCGGCTATTCCGAGCGCGACGGCCTGTCGCCGGTCGAACGCTTCATGAAACATTATTTCGTCATCGCCAAACATGTCGGCGACCTGACCAATATCGTCTGCGCCGCGCTGGAAGAGCGCCAGGCCAAGCCGCGCGCGGTGTTCGACCGTTTCGTCAGCCGCTTCCGCCGCCGCCCCAAGCCCAGGGACCTTGGGCCTTTCGCGCTTGAGACCGACCGCGTCACCGTGGCCTCGTCCGATATTTTCGCAAAGGATCCGATCAACCTGATCCGGCTGTTTTCGGTGGCGGCGCGCAACGAGTTGCCGATCCACCCCGACGCCCTGCGCCTCGTCACCCAGTCGCTCAAGCGCATCGACGCGAAACTGCGCGCCGATCCGCTGGCCAACCGGCTGTTTCTCGAAATTCTCACCACGCCGCAATCGAGCGAGCGGGCGCTGCGGCTGATGAACGAGGCGGGCGTGCTCGGCCGCTTCATCCCCGATTTCGGCCGCATCGTCGCGATGATGCAGTTCAACATGTACCATCACTACACGGTGGACGAGCATCTGTTGCGCGCCATGGGCGAACTTGCGGGGGTGGAATTGCGCCTGAGCGATTCCGACCTGCCGCTGAGCAGCGAAATCCTGCCGACCATCACCAATCGCCGCGCCCTCTATGTCGGCTTGATGCTGCATGACATCGCCAAGGGCCGCAAGGAGGATCATTCGCTGGCCGGCGCGCAGGTGGCGCGCAAGCTCTGCCCGCGGCTGGGGCTCGACGAGGCGGAGACCGAAATCGCCGTCTGGCTGGTCGAAAACCATCTGATCATGTCGAATGTCGCCCAGAGCCGCGACCTCGCCGACCCGCGCACCATCGAGAGTTTCGCGAAAATCGTCCAGAGCCTGGAGCGGCTCAAGATGCTGACCATCCTGACGGTCTGCGACATTCGCGCCGTCGGCCCCGGCGTGTGGAACGGCTGGAAGGGCGAATTGCTGCGCACGCTCTACTGGGAGACCGAAGTGGTGCTGGCCGGCGGCCATTCCTCGGTGGACCGCAAGCGCCGCGTCGAACAGACCCAGCAGGAATTGCGGGTCAAGCTGCCGGCCTGGTCGGATCACGAATTCGCCGAATACGCCGCCCGCCATTATCCGGCCTATTGGCTCAAGGTCGATCTGCCCCACAAGATCCAGCATGCGCTGCTGTTGCACGCCAGCGCGGTGGAAATGCATTCTCTTGCGACCGAAGTGGTCACCGACGCCTTTCGCGGCGTTACCGAAATCACCGTGGCCGCGCCCGACCATCCGCGTCTGCTGACGATCATCGCCGGCGCCTGCGCCGCTTCGGGGGCCAATATCGTGGACGCCCAGATTTTCACCACCACCGACGGTCTGGCGCTCGACACGATCTGCATTTCCCGCGCCTTCGAGCGCGACGAGGACGAGCGGCGGCGCGGCCAGCGCATCGCCCGCGTGACCGAACAGGCCTTGCGCGGCGAAATCCGGCTCAGCGAACTCGTCGCCAACAAGGCCAGCGCCGTCAATTCGCGCGCCGATGCTTTTTCGGTGCCCCCCGACGTGGTGATCGACAACAGCCTGTCGCATATGTACAGCGTCATCGAGGTTTCCGGACTCGACCGGCCCGGCCTGTTGTTCGACCTGACTTTGGCCTTGTCGAAGCTCAACCTCAATATCGGCTCGGCCCATATCGTCACCTTCGGCGAAAAGGCGGTGGACGTGTTCTATGTCACCGATCTGACCGGCGCGAAGGTGATCAGTCCGGCGCGACAGGGGGCGGTGCGGCGGAATCTGCTCGAAGTGTTCCGCGCCAAGCGAAAAGCTTGATTTTTCCGCGCTTCGTGCCGATATGACGGCGTAAATTGCAACAGCGGATGGTTGAACGATGGAAGACGGCAAAGACCTGCGCAACGAGACGCTTTCGCAAACCGACGCCGATTTGGCGGCGGTCGAGGAGGAGGCCGGCCAGAGCCGAGGCGACGCCGAACGCGACGCGGCGGCGGTGCAGGCGCTGATCGCCGAGAACGCCTCACTCAAGGACAAGGTGCTGCGCACGTTGGCGGAAATGGAAAACCTGCGCCGCCGCACCGACAAGGAAGTCGCCGACGCCAAGACCTATGGCGTGACCTCGTTTGCCCGCGACATGCTGACTTTCGCCGATAATCTGAAGCGCGCGCTCGACAATGTGCCGGCGCAGGCGCGCGAAAGCGCCGATGTCGCGCTCAAGAGCTTCGTCGAGGGCATTGAACTGACCGAACGCGACTTCCTCTCCCGCCTCGCCCGCCATGGCGTGCGCAAGCTGGAGCCCAAGGGCCAGAAATTCGATCCGAATTTCCATGAGGCGTTGTTCGAGGCCCAGGACGAAAGCCTCGTCCCCGGCACGGTGGCGCAGGTGGTGGAAGACGGTTTCGCCATCGGCGACCGGGTCCTGCGCCCGGCGAAAGTCGGCGTCGCCAGGGGCGGCGTCAAACCGGACTGATGCGCGCGACGTAGCGATGCTGACCCTGAAGCCGGGTCTTCGGCTCTATAAGTCGGCCCTCGACCGGTCGGCGCAGGAGGCGCTGGTCGTCGGCTTGCGCGAAGTCCTGCGCGAGGCGCCGCTGTTCCGGCCGGTGATGCCACGCACCGGCAAGGCCTTTTCGGTGCGCATGAGCAATTGCGGGCCGCTGGGCTGGGTGTCGGACCGGTCCTCCTATCGCTACCAGACGACCCATCCCGAAACCGGACGGAACTGGCCGCCGATGCCGGACAGCATTTTGCGGCTATGGCGCGATTTCGCCGGGCATGACGCCGCGCCCGACGCCTGCCTGATCAATTTCTACGATGCGCAGGCGCGCATGGGGCCGCACCAGGACCGCGACGAACAAGATTTCGCGGCGCCGATCCTGTCGCTTTCGCTTGGCGATTCCTGCCGCTTCCGCCACGGCGGTGAAAAGCGTGGGGACCCAAGCGAAGCCATCCGGCTGGATTCGGGCGATATTCTGGTGTTCGGCGGTCCGGCGCGAAAAATGTTCCACGGCGTGGACCGGATTTTTTCCGGAACCTCGACGCTGCTGTCGCCGCCGGGACGGATCAACCTGACGCTGCGCCGCGCGCGGTGAAAGCGTTTCGGACTGCAACCGGTGTCAACGACTTCGCGACGGCGCTTCGGCGCCGGGGCCAAGCGCAGCCGACTCGAACGGGACATTGCCGACAGGAATGTTGCCGTATGGTCGTGGCGTCAGCGCAGGGGCCAGCACCGGGGCCAGTTCCGGCAGGGCGCGGCGTGGCCGCCTGACGCCGACCAGCCGATAAAGCTGCTTGGTGGCCTCGACCACGATGACGCCGGCGCCGGGCAGCGATAATCTGCCGCTGATATTTTCGACCATGGGCGCGAGGCGCAGCAGCATGGCGCGTTCGAGCGGCGGCGTATAAAGCGCCTCGCTCCAGAAGATCGGCGAAAACAGCGTTTCGCCCATCAGGTCGAGCAATTGCCGGCGCGAATAGGGGTGGCCATGGCCAAAGGGCGTGGTGTCGAGCCGCGCCCAGAGCCCGGACCGGTTGGGCGCGATCACGATCAGCCGCCCGCCGGGCGCGAGCACCCGCCAGATTTCCTCCAGCAATTCGCGCGGATGTTTGGCCGTCTCCAGACCATGGGCGAGCAGAAACCGGTCGATGCAGGCGTCGGGCAGCGGCAGCATGGAATCGTCGATCAGCGCCGAGGCGGAGGGGCCATGGACCGGCCAGTTCACCACGCCCTGTTCGGCGGGCATCATCGCCAAAAGCCGCAAGGGCTGGCCCTCGAACAGTTCGAGATAGGGCGTGGCGTAGCCCAATCCGACGATGGAAAGGCCGGAAACGGAACTCCAGCGCCGCGTCAGCAGCGCGCCGACAAGCCGGCGCGAGGTCTCGCCGAGCGCCGAGGCATAGAAGGAGCGCAAATAGGTGACATCGAGCGACATGCGGCAGAATCGCCACAAATCGCGACAAAGGGCAAGGGCCGCCGCGCCGCGATAGCGAAAAACCGGTTTCCCGAGGCCGCCTTCATGCTCTAGACTTCTCCCGGGCGCGGGGCGTCCTGCGGGATCTGTCGATGGCCATCGAGTTTCACGAATTCCTGTGTTTGACCGACAATTTCGGCCTGCTGGCGCATGACGCCGACAGCGGCGCCACCGCGGCGCTCGACGCGCCGCAGGCCAGGCCCGTTCTCGCCGCTCTGGCGGAAAAAGGCTGGACGCTGACCGACATCTGGTTGACCCATCATCATCCCGACCACATCGGCGCGGTTCCCGAACTCAAGGCGCATTTTCCCGGCGCGCGGGTCGTCGGCGCGAAAAAGGACGCCGACCGCCTGCCGCCGCTCGATCTCTCGGTCGCCGAGGGCGATCTCGTGCGGCTCGGGCGCGGCGACGCCATCGTGTTCGAGACGCCCGGCCACACGCTCGGCCATATCGCCTATTATTTCGAGGCCGAAAATGTCGTCGCGGTCGGCGACACCTTGTTCTCGCTCGGCTGCGGGCGGGTTTTCGAAGGCACGATGGCGATGATGCACAACAGCCTGATGCGGCTCGCCGGCCTGCCCGGCGAAACCCTGGTCTATTGCGGGCATGAATATACGCAGGCCAACGCCCGCTTCGCCCTGACCGTCGATGGGAACAATGCGCTGCTCGCCGAGCGCGCCGCCGAAGTGGACGCCTTGCGCGCCAAAGGCGCCTTCACCCTGCCGACCACGATCGCGCTCGAAAACGAGACCAATCCCTTTCTGCGCGCCGCCAATCCGGATCTGCAGAAGTTTCTGGGGATGGAGCTGGCCGATCCGGTCGAGGTGTTCACCCTGCTGCGCCAACGCAAGAACCAATTCTAGCCGGCGGTGGAACAATGCCTGCCTCCATCCCCTCCGGCTTCGAGACGCGCCGCTCTCCGGCATTAAAATATGAATAAAATCAATTGGTTAGCCCTCATCTTGAGGAGCGCCGCCAGGCGCGTCTCGAAGGTCGGGGGCGGTCCAGGAATCTTTCTCCAGCCTGCCGGCGCCCGCGCCGAAACGCGGAATTAACGCGGCGCGCCCATCGTCGCAACACTGAACCGATCCCCGGGGCCGATCTCGTGCAACTTCGCTATTTCGCTTCCCGTTCGCCCGGCCGAATCGGCGCCGCGCCGGCGCGCGCCGCGCCGGACCCTGACGGCGAAAGCCCGCAAAAGGGCGAAAACCAGCCGAGCGCCCCGCCGCCGCCCTCTATCGCCGCGCCGGACGCGCGCGACGCGCCCGATCCGCGCGCGATACTCGATTCCATCGGCGAGACGGTTTATGACTGGGATCTGCCGAGCGACCGCATCCGCTGGGGGCCGAATGCCGCCGCCCTGTTCGGTCTCGCCACGATCGACGCCATCGCCTCGGGCCGGCTTTATGCCGACTGCCTGTCGCACGACAGCGAAAGCTCGCGCCATGAGGCGATCGCGCGCGCGGCTTCGCCCGGCGACGGCGACGGCGGCGCTTTCCGCATCCGCTATGGGTTCGTGCCGCCCGACCGCCCGCGCGAGGCGACGATCTGGATCGAGGACGCCGGCCGCTGGTTCAAAGGCCCCGATGGCCGCCCGGCGCGCGCCCATGGTCTGGTCCGGATCGTCGCCGACCCTTGCGGCCAGGAGCGCCCGCTTGCGCCGCATGCGCGGCTCGATCCGCTCACCGGCGCGCTGAATCGCGCCAGCCTGTTCGAACAGACGGCGCATTTCTTCGCCCGGTCGGCCAAGCGCAAGGAGAATTTCGCGGCGCTGCTGGCGGCGGTGGACAATCTGTTCGCGTTGAACCGGACCCATGGCTATGACGTCGCCGACGAGGCCATCGCCGGTCTGGCGCGACGGCTGCGTGGAAATTGCCGCGAGCGCGATCTGGTCGCGCGCTATGCCGGAGGCAAATTCGCTCTGGTGCTCGAAAATTGCGACAAGGCGGAAACCCTCGCCGCCGCGAACCGCCTGATCGAGGCCATCGCCGCAACGCCCTTCGACACCTCCGCCGGTCCGGCGTCGCTGTCGCTGCGCATCGGCGGCGTCGTCGCCCCGCGCAACGGCCGCGCCGCCCATCTTTTGTTTCAGTACGCGGAGGAGGCGCTCGATCTGGCGCGCCAGCCCAATGCGCCGCGCGTCGTCCTCTATGAACCCTCGGCGGCGCGCGAGGAAGGGCGGATGCGCCTGCGCAAGATTTCCGACGAAATTCTGGCCGCGCTCGATGAAGACCGCATCGTCATCGCGCTTCAGCCGCTGGTCGACGCCGCCTCGGGCCTGCCAGCCTCTTACGAGGCTTTGGTGCGGCTTCGCCGTCCCGACGGCATGCTGGTTCCCCCCGCCGCGATTCTGCCGACGGCGGAAAAATCCGGCCTGATCCAGCGCATCGACGCGCGCGTGCTCGATCTCGCGATGCAAAAGCTCGACCGGGCGCCGCGCTTGCAGCTGGCGGTGAACCTGTCCGGCCCAAGCTTGCGCGATCCCGATTTCATGGCGCGGCTGTGCGAAAAACTGACAGCGCGTCCCGAAATCGCCCGCCGCCTGACCCTCGAATTCAGCGAAACCTGCGCGATGGACGATGTCGAAGCCGCGACTCGGGTCATCGCCATGCTCAAACATTGCGGCGCCCGGGTCGCCATGGACGATTTCGGCGCCGGCCATACGTCGTTCCGCAATCTGCGCCGCTTCGACTTCGATCTGGTCAAGATCGACGGAGCCTTCGTGCAGAATCTGGGTACTTCGATCGACGACCGCTTTTTCGTTCGCACCCTGGTCGATCTGGCCCGCCATCTCGGCCTGCCGGTGGTCGCGGAATGGGTCGAGGACGCGGAAACGGCGGAAATCCTGCGCCAATGGGGCGTGGAATATCTGCAGGGCGATTTTTTCGGCGCGGCGGCGGTGCGCGACGAGGACGCGCCCTGACTTACGCCAAGCCTCCGCCAAGCCTCCGTGATTGCGACGCGTCGCGAGGTTGGAATTCCCTCCGGGTGATTCCGGGTGAAAGCGCTTCGGGTAAAATTTTATCGCGATTGACTTGTGATTGAAGATAAAAAATGCCAAAAACAAGCAAAATGCGAAGGTAAATACTTCGTGACAGACCAGCAATTATCGATAGACTTGATTTTACACGGCACTCCGGTCCGCCAGGACAGAAAGCGCGGACTTATCGCCGGGAGGCGCAAGTGATCAAGAGATTGAAATTGATCGACGAGGACGTGATCGCCGCGCTCCTGTTCATGGTCTGCCGCCACGCGCTCCTGCTTTTCGTGGCCATTGCCGGCCTGGGCGGATTTGCTGTATGGGCCGAGGCCATTAGCGAGAAAAGCCTTTTCATCGCGGTAAAGGCAGCTTTCTTTATCCTGGTCGTCAGCTGGACGATCAGCCTCGTCATCCTCCTGGCAAGGCGGCTGGCGTGGGCCGAATGCGCCGGGGCGAAGTCGTGTCTCGCCATCAAGCGAGCCCAGGAAGGCATCCCCGAATCAGGTCTGTGCCTGTGTCGCAAACACGGAATGTACTGGGGCGACGGCGCCATCTCGGACTGCGCGCACCGGGCCGGTGAAAACTGCGTCTTTCCGAGCAATGCGTGAAGCGCCCGGAACAGGCGCCGTTGAGCCGAAAAAACTGACCGGACAGACGACGCCGAGGGGCGGCCTTAATCCGTGACGTTGCTGCCGTCTTCCCGGATCACTTCGCCGGGGCCGGGATAGTCCATCGTCGGCTCGGGCGTGCAGGACGTGACCTTTTCATCCTGCCAGGGCGACAACGCGCCCGGATGGGCCTGGAGGTCGAATCCGGTTTTCGCGGCGACGAGGTCGCGCGCTTGCGAAGGCGATGGGGCGTTGGTCCACAGCGGGTTCTTTTCCGCTGAATAGCGCCAGGAGGGATGACCGGGGTCGATCGGGTCGAGACGATAGACGGGCATGCGTCAACTCCCTGGACGAAACCTTGGCCGTCGCCGCCGGCCGAACGCCGCGCGCGGGAAGCCTCGAAAACCATGGCCATTTCGTCGCGCCGCTTCAGTCCTTGTTGACCAGACTGTCGATGCGCTTTTGCATTTCGGCGAGCTGGGCGCGCATTTCGGCCAGTTCCTGGTTCTGCGGCGAGGACTTGGACGCCTCCGACGGCAGGCCGGAGAAAGGCGAGAACATGTCCAGCGCTTCGCGGAACATCGCCATGTTCTTGCGCGCCTGTTCCTCCATCGACTGGAACATCTGCCGGGTCGGATTGGCCAGCGGATTGGAGCTGACCGCCGCCTCGAACTGCTCGCGGAATTTCTGGCTGTCGGTGGTCAGGCGCTCGATGGAAAATTCGAGGTAGCTTGGCACCACCTTCTGCATGCTGTCGCCATAAAACCGGATCAGTTGCCGCAGGAAGCGGATCGGCAGAAGATTCTCGCCGGTTTTCCCCTCCTGTTCGAAAATGATCTGCGCCAGCACCGAACGCGTGATCTCATCGCCGCTCTTGGCGTCGTAGACAACGAAATCCTCGCCGATCTTGACCATTTCGGCGAGATCTTCCAGCGTCACATAGGCGCTCGCGCCTGTATTATAGAGCCGCCGGTTCGCATATTTCTTGATTGTGACGGGTTGTTTGTTGTTGCTCATCGCCAGTCCCATGCCCGGACAGGGCGCCATCGCCGCTCCCGGCGCTGGCGTCGCAGCCGACCTCCCTGTGGCAGACCGCGCGCAAGACGGCCTGCTTCGGTTTGCGTCCTTTGGTTTCGCGTCCTTCGGCGCCAACGACTCCGCCCCCGCTCGCGCCAAGGCATAGCCGCATGTTCTCAATACTTCATATCAGGCAAAGGCTCTACAACCAAAAGCGAATAAATTGAATTCGCCGGACGCCTTGACCGCGCGGGCGCCGAAATGGTCAAAATGGCGCCCAAGTCGCCATCAGGATTGCGCGAGACGCAAAGAGCAGCGGCTGTCCGGAGGATTTTTTTATGTCGACCGATGTCGTGATCGTTTCCGCTGCGCGTACCGCCGTAGGCTCTTTCAGCGGAGTCTTCGCCAACGTGTTGCCCTATGAACTTGGCTCCGCCGCCATCAAGGCCGCGCTGGAGCGCGCCAAGGTCGACGCCGGGGATGTGGACGAGGTCATCCTCGGCCAGGTTCTCTCCGCCAACCAGGGCCAGAACCCGGCCCGCCAGGCGGCCATCAAGGCCGGCATTCCCAAGGAAAAGACCGCCTGGGGCCTCAACCAGCTCTGCGGCTCGGGCCTGCGCTCCGTCGCGCTCGGCTTGCAGCAGATCGTCAATGGCGACGCCGACATCATCGTCGCCGGCGGCATCGAGAACATGACGCTTGCCCCGCACGTCGCCTATCTGCGCAACGGCATCAAGATGGGCGAGCTGAAAGTGCTCGACACCATGCTGCGCGACGGCTTGTTCGACGCCTTCCAAGGGTATCACATGGGCACGACGGCGGAAAACATCGCCACCAAGTTCCAGATCACCCGCGAAGAGCAGGACCAGTTCGCCACCGCTTCGCAGAACAAGGCCGAGGCCGCGAAGAAGGGCGGCAAGTTCAAGGACGAGATCGTCCCCTACACGATCGCCACCAAGAAGGGCGATATCGTCATCGACACCGACGAATTCATCCGCGACGGCGTGACCTACGACCAACTGGCCAAGCTGCGTCCCGCCTTCAGCAAGGACGGGACCGTCACCGCCGGCAATGCGTCGGGCATCAACGACGGCGCCGCCGCGCTGGTGGTGATGTCGGCCGCCAACGCCGCCAAGCGCGGCCTGAAGCCGCTGGCGCGCATCGTCTCCTGGGCGACCGCCGGAGTCGATCCGGCGATCATGGGCACCGGCCCGATCCCGGCCTCGCGCAAGGCGCTGGAAAAGGCCGGCTGGAACATCCAGGACCTCGACCTGATCGAGGCCAACGAGGCTTTCGCCGCCCAGGCCATTTCGGTCAACCGCGAGCTTGGCTGGGATACGTCCAAGGTCAATGTCAATGGCGGCGCCATCGCCATCGGCCACCCGATCGGAGCTTCCGGCGCGCGCATCCTCGTCTCGCTGCTGCACGAAATGCAGAGGCGCGACGCCAAGAAGGGCCTCGCCACCTTGTGCATCGGCGGCGGCATGGGCATCGCCCTGACCGTCGAGCGCTAATTTTCAGCCTTTTGCGCGTCGGCTTGTCCATTTCGCCGGCGCGCAAATCCAACCCAACGCCGCCCGTAAAGAGCGCGGCTCAACAATTTAGGGGAAATTATGTCACGAGTTGCTCTCGTCACCGGCGGCACGCGCGGTATCGGCGCCGCCATATCCAAGGCCCTCAAGGCGGCGGGATACAAGGTCGCCGCCAATTATGCCGGCAATGACGAAGCCGCCCAGGCGTTCAACGCCGAAACCGGCATCGCCGTCTTCAAGTGGGACGTCTCCGACTATGACGAGTCGGCGGCCGGCGTCGCCAAGGTGGAGGCCGAACTCGGCCCGGTCGAAGTGCTGGTCAACAATGCCGGCATCACCCGGGACGCGTTTTTCCACAAATTGACCAAGGACCAATGGTACTCGGTCATCAACACCAACCTGAACTCGCTGTTCAACGTGACCCATGCGGTCTGGGAAGGCATGCGCGCCCGCAAGTTCGGCCGCGTCATCTCGATCTCCTCGCTCAATGGGCAGAAGGGGCAGGGCGGCCAGGTCAATTATTCGGCGGCGAAGGCGGGCGATTTCGGCTTCGTCAAGGCTTTGGCGCTCGAAGGCGCGCGCGTCGGCATTACCGTCAACGCCATTGCTCCGGGCTATATCGCCACCGAAATGGTCAAGAAGATCGACCAGGCGGTGCTCGACAAGGCGATTTTGCCGCACATCCCGGTCGGTCGCCTCGGCGAACCGGAAGAAATCGCGCGCGCGGTGGTGTTTTTGGTCGCTGACGAGGCCGGCTTCATCACCGGTTCGACGATTTCGGCCAATGGCGGCCAATACATGATTTGAGGTTTTTCGCCTCAAGCAACCGCTACGGGACCGCATTTTGCGCCCCGGTCCGGCTTGGTCGGACCGGGGCGTCGGCGTTTGGATTGGCGCGCGCGCGGAAATTATCGCGGCGCCGGCAGATTTTCATGGCATTTCAATGCGTTTAAGCTAGACTGTAGTCCATTGCCGGGGAGCCGCGTCGGCGGCTTCCAAATCCTTCTTGAAAGCAGATGTCGCGATGCCTTCGGGACGTGAATTGCTTTGCACGTCGTCGCGGTCGGGGAAACCCGACCGTTTTTTTATGGCGGGCTGCACATGAGTCTTCGAGTCTGGGCGATCCGGGCGGGCGGCGACAGCGAGGCCGATCCGCTTTTCATCGAAAATGAACAGATCGCCGTCGGCTTTCTCGACGCGGACCGCGACGTCGGCGCCCTGCCGCCGCAGCGCGCGGCCTTCAAGGAGGCGTTTTCCGGCCCCGGCGCCGAGACCAGCCCCGCTGCGGTCCCGATCCAGGCGGGGCAATTGTTCCGTTTTGTCCATGATATGAAAACCGGCGACCGCGTCATCTATCCGCGTAAGATCGACCGCACCCTGCTGTGGGGCGAAATCACCACGCCCTATCTCTACGACCGCGCCCATAATCCCGACTTTCCGCACCGGCGCGGCGTGCGCTGGCTCAACAGCCTGAGCCGCGACGCCTTTTCGCAAGGCGCGTTGTATGAACTCGGCTCGACCCTGACTTTGTTCGAGGTCAGCAGTTTCGCGCCGGAATTCATCCGCCGCTTCGAGCCGCCTGCAGGCTCGATGAGCGACAAAGGCGCGGCGCTCGGCGACGACGACACGGAAGCGCGCGTCGCCCGCGACATTGCCGAGACCACCCGGGATTTCATCTCCAAGAAGCTCAAGTCCGACTTCAAGGGGTTTCCGCTGGAGCCGTTCGTCGCCGACCTGTTCCGCGCCATGGGCTATAACGCCCACGCCACCCGCGCCATGCGCGATGACGGCGTCGATGTCACCGCCCATCGCGACGAACTCGGCATCGAGCCGCCGATCCTGAAAATTCAGGTCAAGGCCCATGAGGCCAATATCGGCGCCGATCTGGTCAAGGCGTTTTACGCCGTGATCCACGACCGCGACGTCGGCATTTTCATCACCACCGGCGGCTATACCGCCGCGGCGAAAAATTTCGCCGCCTCGAAAGGAAATCTGAGACTGCTGGACGGCGTCGAATTCGTCGCCCTGATCGAGAAATATTACGACGGCCTCGACCTGAAATTCCGCAAGCAGATCCCGCTGCGCCGCATTCTGGCGCCCGACGTGTCGCAGGACGGGTGACCGCTCCTAAAAGCTAACCAAACCCCTCATGGTGAGGAGCGCCGGCAGGCGCGTCTCGAACCATGTGCAGCAAAAGAGACGTTGGGCGCAGCCTCGCGGCCGCGCTCAAACATCGCGCCCAGCGACCCCCTCGTGGTTCGAGACGCGCCGTTTCACGGCGCTCATCACCATGAGGGGCATTGCTGGCGCGGCGGGAATTGCAGCAAAGAAAAAGGCCGGGCAAAACCCGGCCTTGGAGGAATTCGCCGGAAAACCGAAAGCTCAGTCGTCCTTGGCCTTGATCGTCAGCACTTGCCTGCCGTTATACATGCCGGTCTTGAGATCGACGTGGTGCGGGCGGCGCAATTCGCCGGAATCCTTGTCCTCGACATAGGTCGGGGCGACGAGGGCGTCGGCGGAACGACGGAAGCCGCGCTTCATCGGCGACGTTTTTCTTTTGGGAACAGCCATTTCATCAACTCCGGGCCAGCCGCTGCGCCGACCCGGACGGGTCGCCTTGGCGCGCGGGGAAATTCAAGAGCGCGTCCTTTACAGGCAAAAGCGGGAAAAGACCAGAGCCGGCGCCGAAAAAATGAGGCTGCCCCGCCCTTCGCGCTTTACGCAAAAATATCCAGCGGCACCGCGCCTTCGACATGGCGCGGCCTTCGCCACGGCGCGACAAACACCGCGTCGCCGCGAAAATTCCTGCCCGCCGCCCAGTCATTGGCCGCCAGCCAGTACCGCGCGGCGCGCGAAATCCGCGTCGCCTTGGCGGAATCGATGGCGAGATGCGCCTGGTCGAGGCTTGGCCGCGCCTTGACCTCGACGAAAACGATCAGGTCGCCGCGCCGGGCGACCAGATCGATCTCTCCGCCCGGCGCGACGACATTGCGCGCGACGATATGATAGAATTTGAGCCGGAGCCAAAACGAAGCGAGACTTTCGGCCTGAAGGCCGAAGGCGCGGGCTTTTTGGCGTCGGCGGCTCATCCCGGTTTGCCGGCGTCGGCCAGTTCGATCGCCCGCGCATACACCTTCCGGCGCGGCTGGCCGGTTTCGGCGGCGACGACGCTGGCGGCGTCCTTGAGCGAAAATTTTTCGAGCGCCGCTCGGATTTTGCCGTCGAGCGCCTCGCCGTCGAGCGCTGGCGCATCCTCGCCCGGCGGCGCCACCAGCAGCACGATTTCGCCCTTGGGCGGCCCCTCGCGCGCGTAATCTTCGGCGAGCGCGTCGAGCGCGCCGCGCCGCACCGATTCGAAATGCTTGGTCAGTTCGCGCGCCACCGCGGCCTGGCGCGGCCCCAGCACGGCGGCGAGATCGCTCAGCGTCTCGGCGATCCGCCGCGCCGATTCGAACAGCACCAGCGTGCCGGGAATGGCGGCGAGTTCGGCGATGCGGGCGCGCCGCGCGCCGCTTTTGGGCGGCAGAAAACCCTCGAAGAAGAAGCGGTCGGTCGGCAGGCCCGCCACCACCAGCGCCGCCAGCACGGCGGAAGGGCCGGGCGCCGAAGTCACCGGAATTTTCGCCGCCAGCGCCTCGGCCACCAGTTTATAGCCGGGGTCGGAGACGAGCGGCGTGCCGGCGTCGGAAATCAGCGCCAGCTTGTCGCCCTGTTGCAGCCGCGCGATCAGCACCGGCCGCATCGCGGCGGCGTTGTGCTCGTGATAGGCGACGAGCGGCGTCGCAATGCCATAATGGGCGAGCAGGTTGCGGCTGACCCGGGTGTCCTCGGCGATGACCGCGTCGGCGGCCGCCAGCACGCCCAAAGCGCGCAAGGTGATGTCGCGCAGATTGCCGATCGGCGTCGCCACCACATGCAGGCCGGGCGCGATGGCCTCTGCCTCGGCGCGCAGGCCGAAAGCCACGAAGGAGGGCGGCGGGACTGGAGAGTTTTGCTGGAAATTTGCCGGATGCGGCTCGGATTGCGCCATGACGCGCCTCTCGTTCGTTAAATAGTAAAATCGTTCTTTATATAGAACGCCCGGTCGAACTCGGCAACATCGCGCCTAAAAGGCTGCGCCGCTTCATATTGCCAGAAGCGCCGCCGATGCCGTAAGACATGGTGTCGCGGGTCTGTCAAGCCGCGCCGACCGATTGTTGCGACTGCGGCCAAGCGAAAGCGCGGAGAAAAAATTGCGCCTCGATTTTCACCTTCTCCCCGGTTTCCCCGCCTTTGCCCGTCGCCTGTTGCGCGCGGGCGTTGTCGGCGCCAGCTTTGCTGCGCTTGCGGCCTGCTCGACGCAGGGTTTCGGGCCGCCCACCCGTGACGAAAATCTGTCCGCGACGCCGGCCCCCGCGCCGGGTCCGCAGGCCGCCGAGACCATCGGCTCCGGTCCGGTCAAGGTTGCGCTGATCCTGCCGCTGACGCAAGGGGCGGGGCCGAGCGCCGTCGGCGTCTCGCTGCGCAACGCCGCCGAACTGGCGCTCGGCGAATCCGGCTCCGCCGACATTACATTGCTGGTCAAGGACGACCATTCGACGCCGGAAGGCGCCAAAGCCGCCGCCCAGGCGGCGCTCGCGGAGGGCGCCGAACTGGTGCTGGGGCCATTGTTTGCCGGCGACGTGCGCGCGGCGGCGGAAGTGGCGCGCGCCTCGGGCAAGCCGGTCATCGCCTATTCGACCGATCTCTCGGCCGGGGCGCGCGGGGTCTATCTCCTGTCTTTCCTGGTGGAGAATTACGTCGATCGCATTATCGAATTCGCTTCGTCCAAGGGCAAGAAATCGGTCGCCGTGCTGGCGCCGGAAAACGACTACGCCAATGTCGCGGTCGGCGCCTTGCAGCAGGCGGCGGCCAGACGCGACATGCGGGTGGCGCTGATCGAGCGCTTCAAGCCCGGCGGCGAAGCCGCCGCCGCCGCCCATGTCGCGGCGCTCGGCGGCCAGATCGACAGCCTGTTTATTCCCGAACAGGCGGCGGCGATGCCGGAAGTCGCCCGGGCGCTTGCCGCCAATGGGCTCGATTCGAAAAAAGTTCAAATTCTCGGCACCGGGCTGTGGAACGATTCGCGGGTCCTGAGCCTGCCGGCCTTGCAAGGCGCCTGGTTCGCGGCGCCGGAAAATTCCGGCTTCCTCGCCTTTTCGCAGCGTTATCGCGCGAAATTTGCCTCCGACCCGACCCGCGTCGCGACGCTCGCCTATGATTCGGTGTCGCTGGCGGCGGCGCTGGCGCGCACGCAAGGGTCGCGCCGCTATGCCGAGGAGGTGCTGACCAGCCCGACCGGCTTCACCGGCGCCGACGGCGTGTTCCGTTTCAAGCCCGATGGCGGCAACGAGCGCGGCCTTTCGGTGCTGCAAATCAATAATGGCTCGACCATCGTCGTCAGCCCGGCGCCCCGCTCGCTCTCCGGGGCTTGACGCAACCCGACAAATGGCGGTCCCGCCGTGGAAAAGCGGCTTTTAATCCCGTCGTTTCGCCTGATTTAACGCTATGATGGCGGCTCCGAATCAATCGGGGCCGAAGGGGTTTCCCCGCCCTGCTGCCGGACGGCTCGCCCGTCCCAAGGATAGACGCATTGACCGCCATGAAGGATACCGTCCTGCCGCCGCAAAATGAAGAATATGGCGCCGATTCGATCCAGGTTTTGCGTGGCCTCGACGCGGTGCGCAAGCGCCCGGGCATGTATATCGGCGACACCGACGACGGCTCCGGCCTGCACCACATGATCTACGAGGTGGTGGACAACGCCATCGACGAGTCCCTCGCCGGCCATGCCGATCTGGTCACGGTGACGCTTAACGCCGATGGCTCGGTCACCGTCACCGACAATGGACGCGGCATCCCCACCGGCCTGCACGCTGAGGAAGGGGTTTCGGCGGCCGAAGTCATCATGACCCAGCTCCATGCCGGCGGCAAATTCAACCAGAATTCCTACAAGGTTTCCGGCGGCCTGCACGGCGTCGGCGTCTCCGTGGTCAACGCCCTGTCCTCGAAGCTCGACCTGCTCATCTGGCGCGACGGGCTGGAGCACGAGGTTCATTTCAGCCATGGCGACGTTGTCGCGCCGCTCAAGGTGGTCGGCCCGGCGCCGCTCACCGATGGCAAGCCGAAACGCGGCACCTCCGTGACCTTCCTGCCCAGCACCGAAACCTTCACCCACGTTGATTTCGACTATGGCACGATCGAGCACCGCCTGCGCGAACTGGCGTTTCTCAATTCGGGCGTCCATATCCTGCTGACCGACGCGCGCCATGCCGAAGTCAAGGTCGAGGATCTGCATTACGAGGGCGGGCTGGAAGTTTTCGTGCGCTATCTCGACCGCGCCAAGACCCCGCTGCTGGCCAAGCCCGTTATGGTGCTCGGAGAACGCGACGGCATCACCGTCGAAGTGGCGCTGTGGTGGAACGATTCCTACCACGAGAACGTGCTGGTCTTCACCAACAACATCCCGCAGCGCGACGGCGGAACCCATCTTGCGGGTTTCCGCAGCGCGCTGACCCGGCAGGTCAACGGCTATGCCGAAAGCTCGGGCATAGCCAAGAAGGAAAAGGTCGACCTGACCGGCGACGATTGCCGCGAGGGCCTGACCGCCGTGGTCTCGGTCAAGGTGCCGGACCCGAAAT
>NZ_CAIUXT010000112.1 GCF_903903185.1 uncultured Rhodoblastus sp. | reverse complement strand
GGCAGGCGTGGCGACGGGAATTCCAGTCGCGGCCAGAAGCGCTTCAAGTTCCTTTTGCAGTCCGTAGCGCGCGATCGTGTAGGCGGGAAGAATCACGGGAGAAGTTGCTTTCGCGAGCCGGTCCAGAATCGCGGTCACAGCTCCGACCAGTTCCTCGGGGTTGCTCGAAAAAGTCGGCGCCTCCGCGAGGAGGACGCCACGAACCGGGGCGCCGACGATTGGCATCCGGGCGTAGTCTTCGGCGATCTGGATGTAGGCGGGCATTCGCTGGGACAAAGCCTCGAAGATCACCCTCTCCATCTCGGCAATCGTATTTTGCGGGGTGAGAACCGCGGATACGCAGGCGGATACCTCGTTGTACGAACGGAATTGATCGAGATCGCCATCACCATAGGAGTGATGCATGTGCCGGCGATTACGCGCCAATCTCGTGCTCGGAGCTCCGACGATGTGAAAGACGGGGACGCGCTCCGCCTTGCATCCCATGACTCCGGCGAGCGCGGCGGCCGCTCCAACGTTAAATGTCGTGCTCAGGATGGCGGCGCCGCAGATCCGGCCGTAGCCGTCCGCGGCGTAGGCTGCGTTCAATTCATTGCTGCAGCCGATCCAGGCAAGCCGGCCCGACGCTTCCACGGCGTCATCAATGGGAAAGGCGAAGTCGCCGGGCACGCCAAAAACGTGGCCTATGCCCAGATCGGCAAGTCGATCGATCACATATTCCGCCACGGTGGGACGAGCCATGATGAAAATCCTTTCGGTTGGGTGCTTTGCCTTTTCAGCCTCTCACAGCCGAGGTCGAGAAAAAGCGGAGACGTCGTCGACTCGTTTTCTGCTCGCTTTCGGAGCCGCCCGTGACGGTCAGCCCGGGCATGCCCACCGCCTTACGGAGCAGGCCGACGATCCCACCGGAATAAAAATTAATCGCGCAGGAGGAGCTGAATAAACATCCACGGCAACATGGCAGGCCTCCCCCGAACGCGGCGACGCAGGTTGTGCCGCATCCCGCAAGCACCTAAATATAAAACACAAAAATGCCGGAAAGAGGAGTCGAACAGAAGTGGAAGCACTGCGGCAAATTGGCCCCTCGCCGGCTGCGAAAACGGAGGATCGTTTGCGCGCCGGCGGGACGACGATTTGGCTATCGTTCCACAAGCCGAGGTCGCCCGACGTGATCCGGCCCTCCGGCTTTACCGCCGTCGATTCAGTTGAGCGCGGTCGCCGAAAGACGCCCCTCAACTCAGGGAAGTCTGGCGAAAAGCCAAACGGCTCCTTTCGGGCGGAAACACGGTTCATACGGCGAGCGCAGAACGTCAGGAATTGGCGCGTCCTTGCCTTTCAGCCAAAGACCGGTGTTTTCTCGGGACCGGTCCTTCGCGCTATGCCGGCAATCCGCCGAATGCAAACGATTCGCGGAGCGTTCAACGCGGCGCGGCTGCGATTTCGACCTGCGGGAAAAGGAATCATAGCCGCGCGCGCGCTATCGGGCAGGACAAAACCCTGTTTTAGAGTCTTCGAGGCTTGATCGTCTCGCCTTGACGCAGGATGCTCCCGGCGCGGCCAGCGTTTTGGCAGGTTGGCGGGAAGGACCCCCATGCTCCCTTATCGCACCCGCATTGCCATCATCGGCGGCGCCCATGTCGGGACCGGCTGCGCCTTCGCCTTGTTGCGGGGGCATATCTGCCGCGAGATCGCGCCGATGGGTGAAGCACGGGACCTTGCGCTCTCGCGTGAACCTCCCGTCCATGAAGCTGAAGATTTCGTTAAGCGCGGCGTGACGGCAAATTCCAGAAATGGCATAAGGGCGCATGGCCAGCATCGCCCCCATGATTCCCGACCCCGGCTTTGGCGTTTACGTCCATTGGCCGTTCTGTCTGTCGAAATGTCCCTATTGCGACTTCAACAGCCATGTCCGGCGCGGCGGCGTCGATGAGCCGCGCTTTCTCGCCGCGCTACAGGCGGAACTCAAGCATCGCGCCGCGCTGACGCCGGGGCGCGTCGTGCGCTCGATCTTTTTCGGCGGCGGCACGCCCTCGCTGATGGCGCCCGAGACCGTGGCGGCGATCATCGAGTCGATCGGCAAGCTGTGGAAGCTCGACCCGGGCGCCGAAATCACGCTGGAGGCCAATCCGACCAGCGTCGAGGCGGGGCGGTTCAGGTCCTATCGGCAGGCGGGGGTCAACCGCGTCTCGCTCGGCGTGCAGGCGATGAACGACGCCGATCTGAAGATGCTGGGGCGGATGCATACGGCGCAGGAGGCGTTTCGGGCGCTCGACATCGCCGCCGCGACTTTTGAGCGCTCCTCCTTCGATCTGATCTACGCGCGCCCCGGCCAGACCCCGAAAATCTGGGCGAAGGAGCTGACCGAGGCGCTGGCCCGCGCGCCCGAACATTTGTCGCTCTATCAATTGACCATCGAGCCGGACACGATGTTCGAGCAATTGTTTCGCGCCGGAAAACTCAAAATGCCCGATCCCGACACCGGGCGGGAGCTTTGGGACGTGACCCAGGACCTGACCTCAAAGGCGGGGATGCCGGCCTATGAAATTTCCAATCACGCGCGGCCCGGCGGCGAAAGCCGGCATAATCTGATCTATTGGCGCTATGGCGAATATGTCGGGGTCGGCCCCGGCGCCCATGGCCGCATTGTCACGCCGAAGGGCGCGCGCCGCGCCCAGGCGACCGAGCCGCATCCGGAAATGTGGCTCACGGTCGTCGAATCCGACGGGTTCGGGCTGGTCGAGGACGAAACCCTTTCGCGAGAGGCGCAGGGCGATGAATTTCTGCTGATGGGCCTGCGGCTCAGCGAGGGCATCGACCCGGCGCGGTTCCAGGCGCTGACGGGCAAGCGTTTCGAGGCCTCGCGCGTCGCCGACCTGATCGCCCATGGCATGGTCGAATATACGCGGCAGGGCCGCATCCGCGTGACCTCGGAAGGGTTTCCGGTGCTCGACGCGGTGGTCGCCGATCTGGCGGCGTGACCGGCGGAATAGGAACTAATTCATCGATGTCGCCCGCTCGAGCAGGGCGTCGCGGGCTTCGGTCAGGCGGATATAGTCGTCATGCCGGCCGCCGGCGTC
>NZ_CAIUXT010000111.1 GCF_903903185.1 uncultured Rhodoblastus sp. | reverse complement strand
CGCATCCTGATCGGCTCGTCCGAAACCATGGGCACGGGCGTCAACGCCCAGCGCCGTCTCGTAGCGCTGCACCACCTTGACGTGCCCTGGCTTCCGTCGCAAGTCGAGCAACGCGAAGGCCGGATCGAACGCCAAGGCAACCAGAACGATGAAATCCAGCTCTATGCCTACGCGACCAAGGGCAGCGTCGACGCGACCGGCTGGCAGATCCTCGAGCGCAAAGCCCGCTTCATCGAAATGGCCATGTCCGGCGACCGTTCGATCCGCCGCGTCGAAGACGTCGGCGCGCAGGCCAACCAGTTCGGTCTCGCCAAGGCCATCGCCTCGGGCGACGAACGCCTCATCCAGAAAGCCGGCCTTGAAGCCGAGATCGCCCGCCTCGAACGATTGCGCCAGAACCACTTCGACGAGCGGATCCTGACCCGGCAAAAAATCGACCGCCTCGCCCGCAACGCGGACGACGCACGTCGCCGCATCTCGCAGATCGAGGCAGACGTGAAGAAGCGGAAGCCGACGCGCGGCGACGCTTTCGCGATGACGGTCAATGATAGGCAATTCAGCGAACGCAAAGACGCCGGCGCCCTGCTGCTCAAGCACGCCCTGAAGGCCAAAACGGAGAAGCCGTTCCATCCCCGGCCGATCGGCGCCATTGGCGGCTTCGAACTTCGACTCGCCAAAGCCACTTTCGGCTATCCGGCGCTCGTCATCGCCCGAACCGGATGGAACGAGATCGTCGAGACCGACAGCGAATTGTCTCCTCTCGGCCTGATCTCGCGATTGGAGCACCAACTCACCCGCTTCGAAGCCGAGCTCAAGGAAAACAACGCGACCATCGCCCAGGCCGAAACCTGGATTCCTTTGCTTCAGACCCGCCTCGGCGTTTCTTTCGCGTTCCAGGACGAGCTCGACGACAAGCGCGCCGAACTGGAAACGATCAACCAATCGCTCGCCGCAACAAAGGCCGAGGACGAACTCAACCCGACCGCCGCCGCAGCTTGATCCTTCAAGAAAGAGGCACGCATTGAGCGATGTAGGGAAGTCGCGCGCTTGGAAAAAGGCAAATATCGGCTCATAGGTACTGCGACACGAAAGTCCCACCGGCTGCCTTCGACGTTCAGCGGACGTTCAGATAACAAAATGAACCGGCGCGCGTGATTTAAAGCGGAAATTCGTCGCAGTCCACGAAGGGCAAGAAACGAGCAATTATACAACTAAATGCTCCGTCTATACGCCGTATAAGCCCGACGGGTGGTTGAATTCCATTAGCTTCGAAGCCGCCGAACGATTTGCTCTATTTAGCCGGCTTTAATTGCAGGTTTTGAGTTGAGTCAATGACGAATGTTGTCAGTTCCCTTATTATAGTAAAATTCGATACGAGAGATAGATACGAGGGATATATGTCGATCGTAAACACGAACGAGCAGCTTGCATCCGCAACAAAGCGGGGCGAAAGCGAGATAGTCATAGAAGGTGACCTTGCGAATGCAATTGTTCGAATCAAGCTAATTGGGCCTCTGGCATGGGGCGTCGCCTTTTTGTCATTGGGCGCGGCCGTTTTCTTATATCTTGCGACACCGGCTGCGACCGTGGCTTCAGCTCCCGCCGCCGGTGCGGGAGGAGGGATCTCATTTGGGGCGGCATCAGCTAGTGCAGGCGCAGCGGTCGCGGTGCTTGGGATAAATGCGACCATTGCTGCAATCGGGGTTGCCGTAGCTGCGGGGGGTGTCGGAGTTCTCACTACCTTGAGGCAAGAGTATAAGATTGCAAGTAGAACGACAGGGCGTCTTGTGCTCAGGAAGGTAACGTGATTGACGTCGCCTCAGACTTAGATTTTTTTTACTCCGTTATGATCTACGTCTGCATTTTTTGTAGATAGAGGCTAGTCGATTAATTGTGCAAGCTCATTAAACGGGCTCGCTTTTTTGGTTTGGTGATCGTTTCGTCCAAAAGCAATTCGGAATTATTTGCCTCTCATGCCGAATCGGGCCGTTCAGCCTTCCGCTCGGCCCCCACAGCAGGGTCATGGCAAAATCTGGCTGGAAACGGACTCAGTCACCTGGCCAAGCGTCCTCGCGCCAGTCCCGAGCGGTATGAATTACGCGCAGGATTGACACAGCCCTATCGTTATCGGTCAGGGCATAGGCAATGATGTAAGGCAGTCGGCGCACCGATTTTTCATACGTGCCGGCGACACGGCCCGGGTGGCCGGTGGCGAACTCTCCCAAAGCGGCCCCAGTCTCGCCAATGGCGACGGCAACCCGGCGCGCAGCTTGCGGGTCCTCGGCTGCAATGTATTCGATTTGCGCGCAAATATCTGCCTTGGCCGCGTCAGACCATTCAACGCGTCTCACTCTTGCGCGGCTTTCTTGCGTTCGGCGGCGTCAATGACGGCGTGAAGTTCCGCGATGACTTCATCATGCGGAGTTACCCGCCCCGCCGCTACGTCGGCCAACCCTTGCTGGATGCCCTCGATGATCGACAGTTCCCGGTCTACATAAGCAGAGACCGCCTCGGCGGCGAGATAAGAGCGGCTACGCCTCGTTCCCTTTGATAGGCGCGCCAACTTTTCGTGAACCGCGACTGGCACGCGGATCGTGATAGTCGTGCTGTCCATGGGAATTGCCTCTGTGGTTGTATGTGTACAACCTATCACATAGCAGCCTAGGCGCCCAACGAATAAAGGAAGAAATGCAGCACGGAACGCGCGCCCGCCGCAAAGGGTGGGTTCGTACGGCCGCTTCGCTAGTCCGTCCGAATCCCGGCGCCAACGCCGCCTTTGCCCCAGCCGCGCGTCCGCGCTCCTGAAAACCTTGTTTCGGAGAGAAATACCGAAACAAGACCAGCAGGAGCAGGACTTATGGAAAAGAATATCGAACTTCGCATCGTCGATCCCAAAACCCTGAAATTCAAAGACAACAAGGATCCCCGCCAAGTCCCCGCGGATCGCATGTCCGACGCCGCTCTCAAGGCGAACGCCAAGGCGATCGGCTTCATTCAGCCTCCCTTGTTCTCGGAGGAAGAGGACGGCTCGCTCACCATCGTTTCCGGCCGCCGCCGCGTTCGCACCGCCATCGCCAACAAGCAGAAAGAGCTGGCGATTCTCGTCAAACCGGCCGATCCGCTCGACAATATGCGCGCCGTCGCAGAAAACGTCGTCCGGGCGCCGATGTCCCCCGTAGATTTGTGGCGCTCGATCGAATCCCTTGTTTCCGAAAACTGGACTGAAGAGGCCGTCGCGACGGCCTTCGCCATTCCCATCCGCCAGGTTCGCAAACTCCGCCTCCTCGGCAACATTCTCCCCGACCTGCTCGAACACATCGGTCGCGGCGACATGCCCCAGGAGCGCGAACTCCGCATCATAGCCTCCGCGCCCCTGTCCGAACAAACCGAGGCCTGGGAAGTTCACAAGCCCAAGAAAAAGAATGGCGACGTCTCTTGGCACTCCATCGCCAGCGCGCTCTCCAAGCGCCAGATGTTCGCGCGCGACGCCAGGTTCGGCGAAAAGGAACAGAGCGCCTTCGGCATTGTCTGGATCGAGGATCTCTTCGCTCCTGCCAATGAAGACGGCCGCTATACGACCGACACCGAAGCCTTCCTCGCCGCTCAGCACGCCTGGCTCGAAGCCACCCTTCCCGAAAATGGCGAAATCATCGAGACCGACGACTACGGCAGCGGCAAATTGCCGAAAGGCGCCGAGCGCATCTGGTCCAAGCCCGCCGAAGGCGATCGTATCGGCTATTACATCGTGCCGCGCGACGGCAGCATCAAGGAGATCGCCTTCCGCCGGATCACGCCGTCAAAAGGCGCCGCCTCCGTCGCCGGCGGCGACGATTCCGAAACGACCCAGCCCAAGGCCCGGCCCGACATTACCAACAAGGGCATGGAAATGATCGGCGAAATGCGCACGGAAGCGCTCGGCAAGGCCCTGACGCAGCCCGATATTGCCGATCAGACCATCATCGGTCTGCTCCTGCTCGCGCTCTCGGCCGACAACGTCAGCATTCGCACGAACGGCTCCACCCCAACCCGTTCGCTCGTCGCGAAAATCGCGGCAGGCGGCAAGCTGACCTCCGACACGACCCTTATCCGAGCGGTCGCGGTCGAAGTGCTTCAAAACACTCTGAACTGCAAGCTCAAGTTCAATGGCAGCGGCCTCGCCGCCCGTATCGCCGGCGACGCGATCGGCGCCGACGCCGAACTTCCGACCATGGCGACCGACGACTTCCTGTCCTCGCTTTCCCGCAAGGCCCTCGAACAACTTGGCTCCGGGCTCGGCGTCCTGCCCCGCCAGCGGGTTAAGGACACGCGCGCGGCCGTCGTCGAACAGGCCCGCGAGACTCGCGTCATCCTCCCGGCCGCCCACTTCGCCCTCACCGCCGAAGAAGGCGCCGACTTCTCGCGAGCGCCTCACCGCTACGACCTCAATTCCGGAGCCGAGGCGGACGACGAGTCGGACGAGAGCGGCGAATTCGCCGAATGCGGAGAGTCCGGCGAGACGCCTCACGGCGAGCAGGACGACGCCGGTGAAGACGAAGCCGATCAGGCCGAAGCCGCCTAAGTCGCGGGTTTCCCTTGTTTCACTCAACTCTCGCGCGGCGGCTTTTTGGCGCCGCGCTTCCCGCTCAGCTTCAGCGCAAATGCTCGCAATCCAGCCGAGCGCTTCCTTCGTTCCGGCCGCCCGCCAGCGCTACGCGATTCCGTTGCGCGTTTCCATGGAGACAGATCATGCCCTTCATCGCTTATGCCGATCGATCCGGCGTCATCGGCTTCGGCCTCAAATCCCCGCCCGAGGCGCTCCCGATCGGCCGTCATCCTGACCTCGACAGGCTCAAGACCGTCGTCTCCGCCGTCGCCAGGCGCGCCTACGATAACAAGACCCTTCTCGTTCCCGGCATTCCGGAAGCCGCGACCGACAAAGACGCCCTCGACGCCCTCGCATCCTTCACCAGGAGGATCGAACACCGGCTGAAGGAGAGCGAGTCATGAACGCCGAACTGCTCTCCCGCCAGCTCTCCGCCCGCAAAATCGTTGCCGAACGCCTGGCGACTAACCTGATCGTCAACTGCGAGCGCGCCGCATCCGGCCGCAATGGAAAACGCGTTAACCCGGCCATTTGGAGCAAAACGGACTGGCGACATTACGTCCACGTCGCCGCCCGATCGCCCGCGATCCTTAGCCTTCCCGCGCTCTACCGCGACATCGGCGACATCGAATCCGCCCTGCATGAGGGCTGACAGCCGTCATCTAATCGACAGGAGATTTTCTCAATGACCGCGATCGCTCTCTCAACCGAAACCGCTCGCATCCGCGATCTCAATGACGCTTTTCGCCGCGCGCCGTCGAAACACGGAAAACTGGTGACGACCAGCGGTGTGGCAAGCCTGCCCTTCGCCAGCCAGTTGGCGATTTTCTCCAAAGTCATGAATTTCGACGAATTCTCGCCCGACAACGATCCGAACGGCGAGCACGATTTCGGCTCTTTCGATTTTCACGACGAGACAATCTTCTGGAAAATCGATTATTACGATTCCGACTGCGAATATGGCTCCGAAGACCCGGCCGATCCGTCGAAGACCACCCGTGTCATGACCGTCATGCTCGCCAGCGAATATTGAGCCCCGCCTTCCCGCCGCAACTTCAGCCCGCCGAGCGCTCATGCGCTTCGCGGGCTTTTTTTTGTTCCTTCCCGAAGCCGCGCGAAGCGCTTCCTTCGGGGCCGGCGCTCGACGGATGTTCTGCAATACGGGCGGTCGGAGACCGGGGAGCGGGGGCTTGCGCGCGCCCTTCCGGCATTCGCGCCTGGCCCGCTGTCGCTTGTTGTCGTCTGGCGACGCGAAAAGGCCGGACGAAGCGTCGCTTCCTCCGGCCTTCGACTTCGTCTTCGCGGATCACCTCAATGGCGGCACTCGAAAATCAGGCCGCGGTTATAGGTCAGCTCGCACGAATTCGTGTCATCCGGCAAGGTGAAGGCCTCGTTCGGCCGACCCTTGTACCGGCACATCAGCGTCAGCGGCCGTTCCGCCGCACGCAAATTTTGCCAACCCTGTACGATTATATCCGCGGGCATCTTGTCGCCCTTGTACTTTTCCACATCCGGTACGATCGAAGCCGGCGGGTCGTATTTGCCTTCGATCAAAGTGATCCCAACGATGTCGGGTTTGCACAAAGACGCCGCCTGAGCGCCCTGCGCAAAAAGGCCAAGACCGAGAACGCCAGCCAAAATTTTAGTGCGATACGACATAGAATTGACTCCCGGATTCATAGGGATTGCTTGTTGTCCATTTGATCGTTCGATAGGTGGCAGGCTGAGTCGCCCACTGATCCATTACCTGGATCCCCTGGTCGTTCTGACCGAGGTAAATCGCCGTATGGCTCTGGCCCGGAGTATTCGTGTAGGAGCCGTCCGAACCAAATGTCGCGATCACAGTACCAGCTGCAATATTTGTGTTGCCCTGCACCTGGGCGCCCGGCTCCCACGTCGAGGTATTTCCGACGTTCGACGTCGCCTGGGCGAGCGCGACGCACTGACCCGAGCCGACTTCCTGGCCGACATAATTGGTATAGCCGGAAGCAACCGTCGCCCCGGCTACGCCGCTTCCGTTCCCCGTGAACGTCGGCGGGCTGGATCCATCGGTCGTTATAGCCGCCGCTCCCGCGACCGCCCCCGTGTCGATGAGGAACTGCCCGCCTTGCGGATAAGTGAAAGCCGGAAGACCCGGCTCCGAATAAGTCGGAACGACATGCTGCGGCAAGCCCTGTGGCATAACCGCCTGCTGGGCGTTAACCTCCCTGGGTCCAGACATCGCCAAACCCACCATGATCAGCGCGGTAACTCGTCGCGATGACCCTCCTCTTTCGATGTTTGGCCTCAGCCGATCATCCCTCGATAGTCTCTCTTTGCGCAAAGTGCTCTCCTGAAGTTGAAGACACTTTTCAAGAGAGCCAGCGGCCGGCGCGAAGTCGCAGCGCCGTTTTTAAAAAGCCAGAAAATTTGCAATGCACTCCGCCGAAGGCGAGTCGTCCGGTGGGCGTGCTTCTGCTCGGGCTGGTCGGGGCCGCGTCAGGCACCGCGCGCGACGGTCCATTGCCCGGATTTACCCGCCCGGCCTTTCCCAATCGAACGACGCGACGCGCGGATCGGCCGCAAAGGCGGCGCGGTCGAAACCGATCTTGATAATTGGAAATTCGCACAACGCGTGAATTCCGGCTGGACCCAGCTTCAAACGCCAGGTGCGACGTTCAAAGCCGCGGCGTTCCAGCGGGCGAGGCTCTGCAAAGGCGGCGCAATCGAGCACGGCGAGATTTTTTCCCCGTTGCGGATCGCGCACGGACTCATAGCGGATCAAGGCGATCGCTGAAGCGCGCGCCGCGTCGGCCAACGATTGGCATGCGGCATAATCGGTCAGGGACGTCCATGTCGCGTGATCGGTTGAAAGCGGCGGCGCGGTCAAGTCGATGCTTCGTTCCGTTTTCAGCGCCACTGAAAATGCGGTGAATTCGGCCGGATTATCGGGCCAGGGCGTTGCTGGAGACTCAACGAAAAACAACAGGCGATAAAAGGCGATCTCCGCCACCGCGGTCTCAACCTTTTCGCAGGCGTAGAAAACCCCTAACGTCCTGCCCGCGCGACGAAACCGTGAGCCGAGGGGATAAACGGACCCATAGCGGAATGGCGTCGCCAGCAAATAATCGAGATGCCGGCATTCGTCAGAAATCTCCGGCTTTGTCTCCTCGATCAAACGCTCCAGAATCTCCTGTTCTCCGAGATCGTCCGTGAGCTTCAGGGTCGAGACCGCATGTTGGGCTTCGACGAGCCGCCAGCCGATTCCTTCATAGGGCCACGCCTCAAATGACGGCACGGCGGGCGTCCAGATAGGCGATGACGTCCAGGAGCCCCGCAATGCTTACGATGCGATGGATCGGCGCTTCCTTGAAAACCATATTGGGATTGGTCAGCCAGGCGCGGGCGACGGCCTCGTCGCCGCCCGTGATCGCGTCCAGCGACCGGAAAAGCCTTACGAAAAGAACCGAAAGCTCAAAGGACTTGCCGCCACGCTCCAAAACCGTCGCCCCCGACTTGAGCCGCGAAATCGTCGGCTCCGAAACGCCTATGACGCGCGACAGCGTTTTGGCGGTCAGGCCAAGCCGTTCAGCGGCTCGAAGCATGGCTTTCGTGATGACGGCCGACTCAGACGGCTGGGGTATGTGGGTTTTGGCTCTCATGGCAACCTCGTTTCATGAGAAATAATACCATATAATAATTTCTTGTGAAAGCACCGTGGCGCCCAGATTGCTCGTGGCCGGGTTATCGCCGCCAGATTATTCGGAAGACGGCGGCCAAGTATCGACGCCCCTGGGCGGCGGGGGACCGGTTTGGGCGCTACGCACGCTTTGGTCTCAAAACGATGGATTGCGGGCATAGCGCGAAGGGTCGGTTACGAGAAGAAACCAGTCGACGGATGAATGGGCAGGATTTCGGCCATCTGGAACTATTGCCTTGCGTTAACTCCAAAGCGGATGTCATTTTCGTTACGTCGAACAATTGCAAATTGGACTCTTCGTTATCTCCGCCAGGAGGAATGAAATGAAACAAAAAATTCTGTTCGTTTCCGAAAGTTTGATCTGCTGCCTCTTTTTGTCTGCTTGTGGCGATTCTGCTTTATTCACACCGCCAGAGCGCGGCGGTGAAAACGTGCGGGAACCAACGGCCGCCGACAGCGTCATAACGCTCGTCGCGGACATTCCCTATTCAGTTTTGACTCGTATCGCCGAAAAGAAACTGCCTCAATCGATGCCAATTGGCGGGGATGGCCACATAGCTTGTCTGGATATTCCGTATGTAAATCCAGGTCATGTTGGATCGCACGAGGAGTGCATCAACAAGCCCTACGTTGACTTTCGTGGCGTCGGGACCGAAAGGGTGTGCGTTCAATTTCCCGATTTCACTGGCCCCAGTATCGGCATGCGGAACCAATGCGCGGACTACCACTGGCACGCTAACATCAACATGGAAGGAGGGACGCATATTTCTCGTAACGGAAAATTTCTTAGTCTGTCCCAAGGTATTTATGTCACTGGGCAAGCTGGAGTTGGCGGGACCTTGGCTGACATCCTTTCGTTGCGCGGAAAGAATATCGATATCCATGCCACGCCTCGCGTGAATGTGGGCGCGACCTTGGACAGACAATGGTGCCCGGTTATCAGTGCTGCGCCCCTCGGTTCGTGGATTAACGATGCTTCAGTCGAAGTTGTCGGACGAAATTGTGTCAGAATCGACCTCGGCGCTCTCGGACACCCCGAAATCTGCGGCGGTCCAGTGAACTTGGGGCTCGCCAACGAATTAAACCACGAATTCGACAGACATCGCGACGAACTGCAGAGGGCCGCGCAAGACGCTCTGCCATGCGATGCCTTCAAGCCGAGGATCGCTAGCCAATGGCATCCCTTGGCGATCAAGATCGAGCGCAAAAATCTGCAACCGGTTTATCTCAACATCCAACCGAAATCCGCCGCGTTCTCTGGAATTGTCCCTTTAGACGATCGACTTCGGGTTGCCGTGCGCGTTGCCGCTCAAACGCTCCTCGCGGCAAATCCCGCCGACACGGCTGCGCAGCCTTTGCCGACGCTTAATCCTTTGAACGAGGACCGTGGCAGCCTCCAGGTTAATTTGCAGGCCATCGCGTCATATGACCTCTTGAAGGAACAACTTCATCAGGCGATTGCGAATCAAACTTTTGAAAAAGAAGTGCCGGGAGGAAAGATCGAGGTCAGGATCGCGGATGTAGATGTTTACCCCAGCAAGGACTCCCTCGCTCTAGGTCTGAAGATCAACGCCAAGGTTCCAGGGCGCTGGTTCAATACCACTGGTTGGGTTTACCTGTCCGGAAAGCCAACGGTCGGAGCGAATGGAAGGGCTGTTAAAGTCGAGAATGTCCAATTCGCGGAAGTCATCGACAGTGCCTTTTGGTCGACTGCTAGTTCCTTATTCCAAGGAGAGATTCTGAAAGCCCTCAACGCTCGGGCGAATTTCGATCTCGGTAAAGAGATCGATAAAGCGGCGAATGAAATCTCGCAGGCGATCGCAAAGGATGACGTGCCGGGCTTAAAAATCGCAGCTGGCACGCCGAATTTGAGTTTCGAAAGTATTTATGTCACCAGCCCGGCCCTAATCGTCGGCTGCAAATTGGCGATGACCATCGACGCAGAGGTCACCGAATCTATTCTCAAATAATCAGCCTGATACATCATCGAAGGTCTTGGAATCAACAACGGATTTCTGAGGCCTTCCCATCAAAATTTTAGCGAAAGCCATAAAAGCCATACATCCGCTAAGCGCCGGCAGCCAGTAGACTAAGAACGGAGTCAAGAAGCTCGGGAATATCTCGATGCCGGATGTGCAGGGTAGATTCCCGGAGCCCTCGCGTCGTAGGCGCATTTGATGCCCTTCAATGCTGCGCGGCGGCCAGAAAAGGGTCTTATCAGAGCCGTTGTAGAAATGGTTTGTGTCGAGTTCGCAGATATCGCCCCTTTCTGCTTCAGCGATGCAAAGCACGATCGCCGCCGCAGGGAGCGCAAGAAACAAAATAATTACTACAACCTGAAAGAATTTTGCTTCCCATGCGAACGTATCTAACCCTTCAAGCCAAAGCACCGGCACACGATTGTGCCAACGATCGCCGTGTCGGCGCGCATGCAAAAAGAGCGTAAACGACGCGATCAGGAACAAGCCGCTTCCCACAATAGCCCCGAAATAGCCGATCGCGGGCCTGTTGTCGGGGAGAGTCGCACCCTTATCGCCCAGCAATTTACCGACAAAATCCGACCCACCTTGAATCGACACAATACTCGTAAGTAAGAATAGAAGGCAGGCAACGGACATCCATTGCCAGATCAGTGTCAAATGCTTCTGATTCATATTGAATCTTCCTCCAATATTAACTGCTTTTTGGCGTCGCCTGTTGCAGCGTAATGCGTAACAAAATTTCCTTGTCGATAATGACATTAGAATGGCGTTTCCGTAGTGTCAGGATTGCGCAACATGGAATTTCGGATTTTTGTCGCGAAAACGTGTTCGACCGAAACCGGGTAAGTCCGCTAACGACGTTGAACTGGGCATTGCGATAAAAGCTTGAATGACCCGTTCGAGCCGGTAGCAGTAATTGGCTAATCCGGCTTCGATCCACCAGTGCTGTGCGGTGTAAGGGAAAAGTAGTCGCGTTCGCCGGTCAGCATCAAGGCGAGCGCATCGATCGCCGCGACGACGGTCGAGCCGGAATAGTAAAGCGGGCCTCCGGCCTTCATCTTCGCCATTTCCCTGATGACCGCCGTCCTGCAGGCGCCGAGAGCAGAAAGCAACTCAGGGCGGTCGATGTGGGCGTCGGATCGCGTCGTCCGTCTGTTCATTGCGTGTCTCCTGGCGCCCGACGCGATTGGAACGGAACAAGCCGGCCTCTCACATAGCCGCGTGAAATCGCCGCGTTGGAATCCGCCGCCAACTCCGCGAGGTCATGCAGAAGCGCACGGATCGCCTGCCGGGGATCGCCTCCAAACTCCGCAATAACGGCGTCGACATCTTCGTCTGCATCTTCGACGCCCGTTGTCCTCTCGGACTCGTCCGACATGGTTCCGCTCCGATGTGAGAACATAAAAAGAACACCGCTGATGCCGGGAGTCAAGGTCGAGAGGTCGACGCATCCTCGTTTGCGGGGCATAATCGCGACCATGTGCAACCTTTACAGTCTCACCAGGGCACAGGACGCCATTCGGGCGCTGTTTCGTGTCGTCCACGACCCGACGGGCAACCTGCCGCCGATGCCAGGCATCTTCCCGGACTACCCGGCGCCGATCGTCAGATTGACGAATGGCGAGCGGGAATTGGCCATGGCCAGGTGGGGTATGCCGTCGCCGCAATTCGCGCTGAAGGGCAAGGCAACCGATCCCGGCGTCACCAACGTCCGTAATGTCGCCTCTCCACATTGGCGGCGGTGGCTCGGGCCGGCCAACCGTTGCATCGTGCCGTTCACGTCCTTCTCGGAATACGAGACCGGCCCAGACGGCAAGAAGGTCCCTGTGTGGTTCGCCCTCGACGAGAGCCGACCTCTCGCCGCCTTCGCCGGCATCTGGACCGGCTGGACGTCGGTGCGGAAGGCCAAGGAAGGTGAAATCACCGCCGACGTATTTGCCTTCCTGACCACGGATCCGAACGCGATCGTCGCGCCAATCCATCCGAAAGCGATGCCGGTGATCCTGACGACCGAGGCGGAGTTCGACGTCTGGCTGCGGGCGCCGACGAACGAGGCTTTGACACTTCAACGGCCGCTGACCGATGGCATGCTGAAGATTGTCGCCAAGGGGGCTCGCCAGGACGGAATGGCTGAATTGATTTAACGAGATTGGGCATGGGGCGCGACATGCCGAAGCAGTCTTGTTCGAACGCGCGCCATGGGTCCGACACGATGCGCCCGCTGGCGACGTCGGGACCGACCGCAATTGAGCCGATGCCGGTAAATCGTCCCAAGTCGTGGCAATCGGGCAATCGGCGGGAAGCCTCCTCGATTTTTGAGTCCGCCGATCCCGCCAGTTTTGAGCTGAACTATTCCCCCAGGAACGCAAAATCCGGGCGTTCCCCGCGCAAGCGCGGGCCGGGCTCTCGTAAACGGAGCCGCTGCGCGTCTCCGCCCTGCGGGCTTCTATCCCTGACGCCGCCTTGACCAGGAGCCCGAAGAGCGGCGCCGCCTATCGGCTCGCCGCCCCCAGCAATGCGACCTCGACCTCTTCATTGAGATCGAACGGCCGCCACGCCTCGCCGCGAATCGCCATCCGCACCGCCCGCGCGGCGCCCAGCGCCTCTTCCGACGCCGCATAGGCGTCGATCAGACTGCTCGCCCATTCGAACGCACGCGCATCCGATGCATCCTCGAGCGGCTTCAGCCAGTACCCGCCCGCAAGCTGCGCGGTCACAAACTTTTCGGCCGCTTCGTCCGAACGCTTGCCCGCCTCGCGCGCTTCCCGGCAAAGCCGGATCGCCCGTTCGACCAGCGGCTTCAGCATCTTCTCCAGCGCCGCGCGCTTCGCATTCGCGTCCTCCGGCCAATATGTCGTCATCGCGATCCGCTCCGCCATCGCGCGATCGGCCTCATGCCGGACCTCAAGCGGCGGCTCATCCAGCCCGAAGGCTTCCGCCACCAGGGACACGTGGCGAAAGTCCGGAGCGAGGCTCCGCAACAGATCGGTCGTCGGTCTTGCCACAAGCTCCACCGGAAAGCGGATCAGCTGCGCCCCGCCGGAATTGAAATCGCTCGACATCGCCGTCTCCTGAACAAACAGCGAACTTCTAGCATCGTTCGAATCCCGGCGCAAGCAACAACATGTTGTTTTTGTGTGTTTTACGGCGATGCCTGTCACGATTGCGCTCAGAACTTCAACGAGCTACGCCCTCTTGTCCGCGAAAGGTCGAGATTGTTGAAAAAAGGCGCGAGCCTCAAGATCTCCGCCGGTTTACGGTGGCAGCGACCCCACGCCTCACTCGATCCGAGGAAAGCGCTGTTCGAACCCGGGCGGGACAATTGGGCGCATACCGCACGTCCAATCCTTGCCCGTGATCGCCTTGTGCGCGCAAGAACGCGGTCCTGGACGACAGCAAGAAAAGCGCGCCTTCGCTCTTGTGCAACAAGTTCCGCCAGCCGCCGCGCCCCGACTTTTTCTTTTCCGACCGCAGCCGGCCCGTTCGCCGCATCGCCGCTTCGAACGGAAATTGCGCGACCTCGCCAATTCTCAGCGCAAAACAGCCAGCCCGACATTCTTCAGGCGAACCAGGCCGATGATGCTGGAAGCCCATCTCGATCCGTCGCCTTACGTCATCGGAAGCCGTCAGAGCTTTCGGCCAATTGCAGAATCGCAATGGCAAGCGCCGACCGGACGTAATCGAGCGATTCAGGTAATCATAGCTTGCGGCATGCGTGCGCCTCGAACGGCCCGGGGGCTTCGAAGACGGACGGTTCCAGAGCTTCTCGTGGGCTTGAAGGCGGGCTTCTTCGCCTTGGCGATTTTAAGTTCGCCCGGTTGCATTCAGCCGCCACGTTCGTGGACCTTTCTTTGGCGAGCGCCAGGTCGGACGCCAATGTCAGCGCGATCCCCTCGGTTCAATTGACGCCTAGCCCGGCCAGCCGGCGCAAAAACCTCTGCGGTCAACGATTTTCCCCTTCGCCCTCCGGGCGAATTCCTCGCGCAACAAAATCGCCGCCCTCCGAGGTCCTCCACGATGTTCCGGCCCGCGCAAGCGCGGGTTCAGCGCCGTCTTTCGGCCGGTCTCTTTCGGCGTCACCGAGGGGAACGCGCTGACACAGGGTCAACGGCCCCCGGCGCTCTGAAAGGTCCGAAAATATGGCTACGAATCGCAACGCTTCCGCTCAAGGCCCCAAGGCGAAAAAGCCCGCCCCCAAGCAGAAGATCTCTTTTGAAACCGCGCGCCTGCTTGCTCCGACGCCGGGCCAGGCCGAGCGCATCGCCGAAAACTACGGCCTCTCGCTTCCCGATTACGATGGCGTCAGGGCCACCCATTCCGACGCCCTGCACAAAATGGCCGACGCCTTCGACGGCTCGCTGAACGAAAAGGCGACCATGATGCACTTCCAGCGCATCGTCGGCTCCGTGGTCTCCTCGGCGGTCGGCGCCGGCCGCTTCTACTCCGAAAAGGTCTCGGAAGCCCGCGCCGCCGCGGCCCGCACCGCCGAGGGCGGAGAAGAGCCCGACGCCCCGGCCGGGTTCGAAAGCAAGGCGCGGCGGCTGGCGGAATTCGCAGCGGACATGGCGATGCAGGCGCACGCCATCCTCGCCGCCGCCCAGGGCGCCCTCGAAGCCTACAAGGCGATCACGGGTGAAGAATGGGTCGCCTACGAAGCGCCCGCCGACGGCCAGGCCGCGCTCGACCGGCGCTCGCTCAAGACCCAGATGTCGGCCTTCGACGCCGCCTGAGCCGAAATCGGCGGGGACCTTCGGATCCCCGCCTCTCGCGAACTTTCTAAATACTTCACGCGTATGATAGGATGACTTTCACGATGACCCAGGTTCTGTTCAATCCCCTCCCCTATATCGACCGCCTCACGCGAGGCGGCTTGACGCCGGATCAGGCGCGGGCGCACGCCGAAGCTCTCGAAGCCGCCTTCTCCGAAAGCGTCGCGACCAAACGCGATCTCGTAGACGTCAAGAACGAACTCAAAGGCGACATCGCCGACCTTAGAGCCGAGCTTAAAAGCGACATCGCCGAACTCAGAGCCGAGCTTAAAGGCGACATCGGCGACCTTAGAGCCGAGCTTAAAGGCGACATCGGCGAGCTCAACAAAAGCATCCAGAAGGAAAGCGGCGAACGGAAACAGGACACCGCCACGCTCCGGACTGAAATCGCTCAGTCGAAGAACGAAACCCTCCGTTGGGTTTTCGGCTTCAACGTCGGCCTCGTTGGCGCAGTCCTCGGCATCGTCAAATTCGTCCATTGACTTTTGGCCCGGCTTCCTTGAGGACGACCGGGCATTATTTTTGTCGCCAGCGGCTCAATTCAACGGCGTGACGTCCGGCGTCTCGCAATCGCCAATATAGATGCCGACAAAATCGCCGCCAAAGGCGCGCAGACCGCCGCCTCGCGCTAGCTCTTCGCCATGAAGACGCGGATCGAGCGAAAATCCCGGCGCTTCAACGAACGGAAGCTCGCGCAGCGCCCCATCCGCGGCGATCCCCAAAGTGTCATGACGGTGTTCCGGCTCACCCTCCCCCCCGCACGCCAGCCGTCGCCGCGCGACATCCGGAGCCTCCAGAAACGAGCTCCATTCATCGCGCCGGCGGACCGCCTCGATCCCAACAATCGCGCCAATCTGCCAAACCAACGCTCGCGACGACGCGCCGGTCGCGGAAGTCCTGAAAAGGATCGTGTTTCCGTTCCGGTATTCGCCGACCCATCGCCGCGATTCGGCTTATCGTTTTCGAGCAGAATGGCGCGAACTCCGAACCGTCATCGTCAACATTCATCTTTGTCGTCGCCGGCGCGGAGATTGCAGTTCGAAGACCTTGGCGAGCCGGCCGACCTCGTAGGAACGCCAGTCAACGCCGCGCGCGTTTTCGGGCGTTCGTCTCCCCTCTTCACATCCCCCACGAGGCCCGGCAACGCCAAAACGAACCTGTTTGAGGTTGGGCCAGACTTCGAGCGCGGCGCGCGCCCTCGACAAGATTTGCATCCACCAGTCGGGGGTTCGCCACATTGCCGCGCGAAGCGTCCTTGTTCGCGCCGGGATAAATGACGACTCGCAGGGTCGCGCCAATTCGATCCATGACCATCGCCACCGCCGCCCTTGAATTCCGCAAAGCCCAAAGGCCCTCCTGTCAATTCGGACAAGACGCCGCCTCATCCGGCAATCCCCTCGGTTAAGGACGCCTAGTCCGCCCAGCCGGCGCAAAAACCTCTACGGTCAGCGATTTTCCCCTTCGCCCCGCGGGCGAATTCCTCGCGAAACAAAATCGCCGCCCTCCGAGGTCCTCCGCTGTGCTTCGGCCCGCGCAAGCGCGGGTTCAGCGCCGTCTCCCGGCCGGACTTTTTCTGCGTCACCGAGGGGAACGCCGGATGAGCCGGACGCCCTCGCGACAACAACAGGAGAAAACCATGAGCCATTGCGCGGAATTCCAGATCGTCGGTCGGATCGGCAAGATCAAGAAAGTCGGCACGACCCTGCGCGTCACCATCGCCGCCAGCTATCCCTACAAGGACGACCGCGGAGAGTGGACGGAAAAAACCCGCTGGAACGAAATCACGATCTTCAACGAGGCGCGCCAGTCCTACATCCAGCGCAACATCAAGTCAGGCGATCTTGTCCGCGCAACCGGCGTCATCGAGCAGACCAGCTGGGACAAGAACGGCGAAACCCAATACGGCGTCTCGCTGGCCTGCGAGCAGATCGGCCGGCTCGCCAAGGGTCCGAACCACACCGACGGAAACGGCGACGACGACATCGTCCCGTGACGATCGACGGGGGAGGCGAAAGCCTCCCCTTCCTCCCCCCAACTCATGAGAAGCAGGGATCAAAAAAATGGCCCTTAACGGAAATCATATCTCGATCCGCGTTGTATCAAAACGCCGTGAGCGCGGCGCAATCGTGGCCGCCGCTGACGAAACCGTTATCGATTGCGACCGCTCCAATCCGGTCCTGGGTAATCGTCATTACTTTCGAGACCATAACGACAACAATGCGCGCGCCGAAGTCATCGCCGCGAACAAGCGCGATTTCGACGCGGACGTGGCCCGGAACGGTCCTATGAGCAAGGCTATCGATGACATCGTCGCGCGCGTCCTCAAAGGCGAGCGCATCGCGCTCCGTTGCTGGTGCGCGCCCCGGCCCTGCCACTGCGACACGTACGTTGCGGAAATCCGCCGCCGCTGCGACGCCGTCCAACGTTTCGGCTGACGCGGCGCAATCGATCCGACGCCGGCGAGCGCCACATCACAGGGGAGGCGAAAGCCTCCCTTTTTCCAAGCTTGAAACCTCGCGCCATCGACCGCGCCTGTCTTTTTGCTCGATCCAGCGTCGAGAACTGGTATCGCTTCGCCCAACCGTACCCCTAGCCTCCGCCGCGTTTCGCCAACACCTGGTCCAGCCAGCACGCTGGCCTGATCCCGTCGACATGCGCGTCCTTCACTCGCACCGGGTCCCGTTGACAATCCGCGATCCGCGCCCGCATCTCATAAAAACCCGAAAGCGCGACATCGTCCTGGTAGGCGCGCGCGACATAGCCGCCGATGAAAACGCCGACGGCCGCGATCGACACGATCACCGCAAGAATCCACGCATCGCGCCGATTGCGGCTCGTCTGCCTCAGCACGAGCCATTGCTGACTCGACTCCACAAGCCTTGACGACAATTCCTTCGCGATCTGCGCGACCGAGCGCTCGAACTCTTGTTCCGCTCTCTGGCCGGCGGCGATCGCCGTCTCGGCCGCCTGTCTGCCGAGTTCTATCGCCTTGTTGCCGCCGGCGAACAAAATCTTCAAACGGCCGACTTCGATGTCGCCCGCCGCTTTCGCATCCGCGACGACGCGATGCACTTGCTCGATCGTCGCCTTGTTCATCTGTCCGCTTGCGGCAATCGCCGCCAGCAGGGCCGATACAAACCGGCCCTCCATGGCGTCCGCCTGAACGCCCCAGTCCTGCGCCGCGTCTTGAACTTCCTTGATGTGCCAATCAAGGTCGTGGGCGGCGGCGCCCACTTCCTGGTCCAATTTCATGGACATTCTCCCATTATTCGGCGGCGTCGGAAGTCTGGCTTTCGCGTTCCGCCGGAAGCCAGTCCGCAGGAATGTCCCGAAACATTTTCGGCAATTCCTGATGCCACCATTTTCGGACACGCGCCTTGTCGAACAGGTTCAACGGCGCAAGGTCATTGGCGCTGGTCCCGGCCCCAGCCCCGGCCAGGGCGTCTTCGAAGCTCAGCCCGCGATCCGTCACTTCCGACATGCAGGCAAGACGCGGCATTTCGACGATTTTGCCGCCGTTCCGCAGAACAGCTCTCAGCGTCGGATGCTCCATCGTCTGTGAAAAGGCCCCCTTCACCGACCTTCCCGAGAGAACCAGGCCCGCGTTCAGGACGACCAAAGTGCGCCGGGACACAAAAAGGTCTCCAGCCGAAAAGCGTCCGAGATAATCCAGATCGGCCGTTTCCGGCCCGACAACATGGACCAGCACCACCCGAACGCCTGCTCCTTCAAGAGTCTCAGCAACAGGAACATCTTGGACGAGACGGCCCAGCGGCGTATCGCCGCCGCCGATATCCAAAATCGCACTCGTCCGGTTCTCGATCACACTCGAAAAACGCTGCTCCAGCCAGACTTTTACTTCCTCTGGATCGGCCTCCGACGACCTCAAAGCGCCTCGATGAAACAGCGACAAATTATACGACGTATTTTGCTGGTCTCCATCCCATATTTCAAATTCCGCACGACGCGCTGTCAGGTATTGCGCAACGGCATTTAGAAAAGACGTCTTTCCAACGCGCTGACGTCCGAGCACCATAATAATAACAGGCGTATCCATTGATCTCTCCTTCACCATTTGCACCGGTGTCTCCGGTCGTATGGACGATATCGTGCCCACTCTTTTGCACGCATCCAAATGACAAGCTTCATTTCAGCCTCACGATCTCCTGGATCTAAGTTCGGATTATCCCAAGGTTCGGGAATACCGTCGTTTCGAAAAAACTGCCGCAAATCGAGCACTGAATTATCCCAGTCCACGACGCACGTGTCCTTCAAACACTCCGGCAAGACCATGTCGCGCCAATACTCGTCATCACGAGCTGGCGCAGATGTCGCCGATACGACCACAGGCGTCTGACGCGGCGCGGGGACGAGCGCCCGCGCCGGCGCCGGCCCCGGTTGCACCGAGGAAAGCGGCGGTCCGTACTCGCCCTTCGGGAACCTCGACGGCATGTTGCGTCGCGGATCGGCCGCGCGCTGCGCCTCGCGCTCCGCGAGTTCCCGCGCGCGGCGTTCCGCGACCCGCACGATTTCCTTGCGGACCCGCTGCCAGGTTCTTTTCGCCGTCGCCGGGGTGACGGGCCTTCCATCGGCCAGCGTTATCCCTTGGTCCGGAAAATCCTCGCACAGGCTTTGCCATGTGACGCCGCGCCCGGTATTGACCTCGGCCTGTCGCAACTCATCGTGATGATCGATCAGCCACCAGAACAGTGGCGACCGCCATGCGGGTCGCGCGACCCGCTGCAACATTGCGTCGATCGATTTTTTGGAGGGGCGCACCCGCGCCGGACGTTCCCTCTCTTCGTCGTTGTCATCGGTCATCGCTAAAGCGCCGTGTCCAACTTGATCGCGGCGCCGCTCTTGACCGCCGCATCCTTGATCCCGTCAACTTCCATACTCGCCTCCGTCGGCCCCTGCCGCGCCAACATGAGAGCAGCCACCGGCGCGAACTCGATCCGGAAAATCACCCATCCGAGATTTTTTTATCCTGGGTCACACGCAGGGGGCGGCGCCCGCGGTGCGCGTGCGAGCAGAGAATTTTCGCGCGCAAGCAGTCTTTCGCTCGCGCGCGATGGTCCAACACGATCCAGCGGGTAAACCGCGTGTGGACCGCAGATGGACAGCGCATGGACAGTTGGTGGACAGCAGGAGGACACTAGAAAATCAAAAAACGACCCATACGGACCAATGCACTGTTAGTGCGGTCCGCGCGCGGGGCGCGGACCTGGCGCCTCCGGCGCTCGCCAATCAGAAAAACGACCCCTCAGAAAATCGACGCGCGCCAAATCCACGGAGAAGGCCGCTGGCGGTCAGTCTCAAGGCGACGGCTTCACAGGGATAGCGGGACGCGCCGTTCGGCTTCCGCAGGGCTCCTGACGCGATTTGTCAAAATGCGGTTTTGGGCGGGCGGCGGCGGTGGCCGATGGTATTCCGTTTTTCGCTCTCGCCGCGAATCGCCATTCGTGCAACCGCGGATTCAATTGACGAAAGTCTCTTGCCGCCGCCGAGTTTTTTTCGTGGCCGTTCGACTTCGCGCCACTTGCTCCGACACTCGCCAAAGGCCTGGGGATGGTCCCAGGCCATGGCGGACGCGTTCGCCACGGCCATCGAGCCCGGATGACAGGAACCCCCGACCTTCACAATTTTCGCCAGCTGTTTGGACTTCGCGCGGCCTGCCCCAAATCTGCGATCATCCCAAAAGCAAATTGGAACGATGCAAATGCCTGACCCCTTAAAAGCCGCTTCAGCCGCCTCCCCTGCTCCTGACCCGGCCGCGGACCCGCTCCAAGACTCGCGGACGCTTATCGCGCTCGTTCGCGGCATGGATCATGCCCAAAACGCCCAGCTCGAAGCGACCAGCCTCCTACGCGACGAGGTCAGCGCTCTGCACGGCTTGCTCGCTCATCTGATCCAGATACTCACACCCGAGCAGCCCGAAGACGACGGGCCGAGCCTGCGCGAACTGCTCGCTCTCATTATCCAGCAACAGCGAGAAATTGCGCGGCTGACCAAGGAAAACCTCGCGACATCCGGACGGATCGAGACGCGCCTGGGCGCCCAAACGCCTCCCGAAAATGCAGCCGTCTCATAAGTCATGCTCAACTTCGCCAAAGTCGCGGCCAGTTCCGATGGCTCAAAAATTCGCGCCTACCTCACCGAAGACGCTCCCGAACCCGAAACCCTGACAGTCTCTGGGATCAGCCCTGCGGGACGCAACCTCGACACCGGCGAAACGCTCACGAACTATTACACCGGACGAGGCGAGGCCGCGATCTGGCGCACCGACATGCCGGCCAATGTCGCCGCGGCCCTCGGGATCAAAAACCCAAAAAACAGACCGCGCTACGCGGAACTCGATCCTCTCTTCGAAGCCCGCCGCGCAGATAACGGCGAGGCATGGACGACCCGGCCTCGCTCGAATTCCGGTTTCGATTTCGTGTTCGCGCCGCATAAATCGGTTTCTCTCGCCGCCGAATTTGCCGCAAGCGAAGCTGAGCGGCAATTGATCCGCAACGCAATCCACCAAGCCAACGACGCCACTTTGCGCTACGCGGCACATGACCTCGGCCAGGCCCGGAAGGGCGCAGGCGGCAGCAAAGGCGTCGAAGCCGGCGACATCGCCTGGGTGACTTTCACGCACGACGCCGCGCGTCCAACGCTCGCCGTGCAGGATGGCGCCGGAGGCGGCACCTATCTTGTCGACGCGCCGATCGCCGGCGATCCGCATTTCCACCTGCACAACTTCATTCCGAACCTGGTCGTCACGAAAGACGGTCGCATCGGTTCAATCGATTCCCGCGTTATCACGGCGCATAAAATCCATGAACTGGGCGCGGTCTTTCAGGCTTATCTCGCCCAAAACCTCCGCGACCTCGGTGTCCGGGTCGGCTACGACGGCGCCGAACAGGCGATCGTCGTCCTCGACGTTCCTGAAGCAGCGGTGGCTCTTTTCAGCAAACGCGACCGCCAGGTCATCGGCGACGCCAAACGGTTCGCTCGCGACAACAGCCTGAACTGGGACGAACTCTCCCTCGACCGCAAGAAAACGCTCCTTCACGAAGCAAGCGCGGCCGGTCGCCTCGGCAAAACCAGGGAGGAAGCCCACGACGTCTGGCGCGCACAGGCCGCTGACATTGGATGGAGCCATGAAACGGTTTTAGCCGGCGCCTCGCGCCAGACCATCCGCGAGGCCGAGCGTCACGAGACCGCCTACAAGGTTGCAGCAGAATCCCTTTCCAACGAATTCGTCACAGCCGCCGTTCTCGATCAGGAGCGCTTGCGCGTCCATGCCGCGCGCGGCCTGATTTCGGTTGGGGCGCCAAGCGGACGCAAAGACGTCGACGCCGTCGTCGATATGATTGAACGACGCGGCTTCACTCATAATGGCGTCCGGGTTTCTCTTATTTCCGGCCACCACGAGCATGGCGTCCGGATAAGCCACAGCGTACAGATCCAGATCGAACAATCCGTCTCGGAAAAGGCGCGACAAGCCGCGCTCGATCGTTCCCAGGACCTTGCGGAAGTCGCTATCCGAACCGCCATCTCTGCCGGCGAAGGCGCCGGCGAAGGAATTAAATTCGGTCGCGAACAATCCGCCGCGATCTATGCGCTCGGACGCGGCGGTCGTCTTTCCCTCCTGACCGGCGTCGCCGGGGCAGGCAAAACGACCATGCTTAGCCCCTTGGTCAACGCTTGGCGGGCAGACGGAAGGCGCGTGGTTGGCATGTCCACCGCCTGGCGGCAGGCCGACGCGCTGAAAGACGCCGGCATCGCCGAAACCTTCGCGCTTCAGGCCCTTCTCAACGCGATCGACACAGGCGACTTTCGCCCGGACGATCGCACTGTTCTCGTCATCGACGAGGTCAGCCAGATCGGCCCGAAATCCATGCTGAGGCTTCTTGAGCTTCAGGCCGCGACCGGCATGACAATCAAAATGCTCGGCGACCGCGAGCAGGTCCAGTCGATCGAGGCCGGCGATACGATCGAGCTCCTTCGCCGCGTCCTGCCTAAAGAGTCCCTGCCGGAAGTTCTGACCGCCGTGCGCCAAAAAGCCGCCCGAGATCGCGAAATCGCCGCGCTATTTCGTGGCGGAGAAGCCGGCGTCGCCTTCTCGATGAAACGGGACGACGGCACAGCGCAACTCGTCGACGGCGACTACGATCAGGTCATCCAGAAAGTCGCCGATCTCTATATCGCGCGCTCCGACGCGCTTGCCGTCCAGGATCCCGCGCTCGGCGTCACAATCACAACCCTTACCAACGCGGAGGCGGCCGACATCAGCCTCGCCATTCGTCAACGGTTGAAAGCCAGAGGCGAGATCGGCGCGGACGACGCAAATTACAAAGCCGTCCTGTACCGCGCCGACAGGCCGGAATTCTTCGACCTTCCAATCGCTACCGGAGATCGGCTGCGACTCTATCGAAAAACCCGGGTCGAAATCGATGGCCGCCTCGTAGGCGTCGGCAACAACGGCGACATCGTGGAGGTCGTCGGGAAAGCCGCGCAGGGCCTTCTGCTCCGCAACGCTCGCGGCATAACATTGAATGTCGACTGGAAGGCTATGACCGACAAGACGACGGGCCGCCTGTTGCTCGGGCCCGGCCGCGCTTTCACCATCGACGCCGCCCAAGGCATGAGCACCAAAGGCGAGCATATCAACGCCCTGCCCCGCGGAACGGCCGCGACGACCGCGTTCAAAATGTACACGGCCGAAAGCCGCGCGACCGGGCGGACTCACACCATCATCTCGAAAGGCGCGGTTCTAGCCGCCGTCCAACGATCCCGCGCGCTTGGCGACCGCACTCCCATCGATGAGAACGATCTGTGGCGGCGCGTGGAAAGAGACGCCTCCGAAAAACCCTACAAAGCGCTCGCGCTCGACCTTTTGAAAAAAGGCCGCGAGCAGCGGGATCAGGTGATAGTTGAGGACCTGAAAAGCCACAAGACCCTCGATGACGTCTCGCGGACGACGCCGGAATTCGCGGCGCGCGCTCGCTCCGCCTTTGAGGACGGATTGGTCCGCTCCGCCTTCTCGGAACAGCGCGCCGCGCTCGTCGATATTCTCGACGACGCCATTGCGCGCCTGCGCGAGGCCGGCGAATTCCTCGCGGAGCACCTGCGCGGGCTGCGCAATGCGGTTCGGCCACCTGAATCGGCTTCCGCGGCTTCAGCCGACGAACCAAGCGCCAAGCCTTCGTCGCCATCGCCAGGGTAAGAATTGGCAGATCATCGGCGCCGGCTGGTCGCGAACCGGCGCCGATGTTT
>NZ_CAIUXT010000110.1 GCF_903903185.1 uncultured Rhodoblastus sp. | reverse complement strand
CTCCCGCCGTTCCGGCGGCCGCCGCGCCGGCCAAGCCCGCGGCGCCGAGCGTCGCGGCGCCGGCCAAGCCCGCCATTCCGGCGGCGCCCGCCGCCGCTGGCTCCGCCGTGCTGCCGGGCGCCATCAACCCGTCCTATTCCAACCTCAAGCCGGGCGATGCGCGCCGCAAGACCTGCAGCGAGCAATATGAGGCCAACAAGGCGACCGGCGGCAACGCCGGGCTCAAATGGACGCAGAGGGGTGGGGGCTACTACAGCCTCTGCAACGCCAAGCTGAAGGGCTGATCGCTTTCGCGGCTGCAAAAAGGCAAAAACCCCGGACCATGGTCCGGGGTTTTTCTTTGACGCTGACCTGACGCGCGCCGTTCAGGCCACCTTTTCATGCTGCTTGGCCAGCATTTTCTTGGCGTGGTCGCCTGCCGCGCGCGAGGCGGCGGAATTGTTGAACATTTCGAGATTGTCGAGATCGCTGTCGACCACCGGGGTCAGCGCCTCGTCCATATAGGTTCGGGCAATGGGCGATTTCTTGAGTTGGCGGCGCAACCGCGCCAGCCGCCAGGCCATCGCCGCCAGCCGCACATGTTTGACGACGAGTTCGACGGCGATCCTCGGATAGAAGGTCAGCGGATTTTCGAGCTTCATGCCCGGGCGCCGGTCGCGCCGCACCTTGCGCCGCAGATAGCCGCCTTCGAGCGGATGGATATGCTCCAGATGGATGCCGGCCCAGAACCACAGCAGCAGGAACATCGCCTTGCCGGGCGAGTTTCCGGTCGCCGCCGCGCGCTTCATCACCGTTTCCATATGTTCGGGCGTGTAATAGGCCGCCCAGGCCTTGCGATAGGCGCCTTCCCATTCTTCCTTCGACATTTTCGGATGGGCGGTGACCGCATGTTCGAGGTCGTATTTGTTCATGTCCGGGTCCATCCAGACGCCGGCCTTGTGCAGGCGCTGGTGGTCCTCCGAACCCGGCAGCGGCGTCAGGAAGAAGAATTCCAGCATGTCGAGCGGTAGTTCGCGCTTGATGATTTCGATGTCGCGCAGAATCGATTCCTGCGTATCGGCCGGAAAGCCGGTGATATAGCCGGCGGTGGTGTAGCAGCCGGCCATTTTCCAGGCGAGCAGCATTTCGCGGTATTCGGAGATTCGGTTCTGCTTCTTCTTGGCGGCGATCAGGTTTTCCGGGTTGATGTTCTCCAGCCCGATGAACACGCGCCGCACGCCGGCCTTCGACGCCTTGTCGATGAAGCGGGGAATGCGATGGCTCAAGGTGTCGACCTGAACGACGAAGGACATGCGAACGCCGCTTTCGCGCATCGCGATGAGCCGGTCGAAGATCGGCTCCCAGTTCTTGTTGCGGGCGATATTGTCGTCGGTGATGAAGAAACTGCTGATGCCCTGCGCGAGATTGGCGCGCACGATCGCCTCGACATCGTCGGCGGAGCGGTAGCGCGACTTGCGGCCCTGGACATTGATGATGGTGCAGAACGAACACTGGAACGGACAGCCGCGCCCGGCGTCGAAACTGGTGACGGCGCCGCTGGTGCGCTTGATCACATCCGACGGCAGCAAGGGCGCCGGCGTGTTTTCGATCCCCGGCAGGTCCTTCATGAAATTATAGAGTTTTTGCAGCTTTCCCGCATAGGCGTCGCGCAGCACGGTCTCGAGCCGGCCCTCGGCCTCGCCGGCGAACAGGCTGATTCCGAGTTCTTGCGCCTCGATGAGGTCGGCGGGCAATTCGGGCAGCATGGCGATGCAACCGGAGACATGGAAGCCGCCCATCGCCACGTCGGCGCCGCAGGCGCGAAAGCGCCGCGCCAGATCGAGCGCATGGGGAAACTGATTTGATTGCACGCCGACGAGGCAGACCAGCCCGCGCCCGGCCGCCTCGATCGCCGCCGCGATTTTTTCGGGGCGAATCCGGGTGTTGGTCTCGTCGAGGCCGATGATTTCGATCTGGACGTGCGGCCCAAGCACCTTGCGCGCGGCGCAATCGGCGGCGAGACCGTGCAGGGCGGCGAGCGTATTGGAAGGAATGGCCGAACGCAGCCATTGGATGACATAACCTTCGTCGTCGTAATGCGACGGCTTGATCAGATAGAGCTTGAATGTTTCGGTCGCCATGAAGGCCCTTTTTGAAGCGCCGTGACGGCGCGTTGAACGCAATCAAACGCGCCGGCTTGCACGTTTCATTCCGCAAGACTGGCCGTTCGTCTGGAATAGGGGACGATCATGGCCCTTTTTCGTTGTCCGGCGGTTCGGCGCGGGCAATCTTCAGGGCCGCCCCGGTCGGCGCGCGGGTAGAAACGATAGCCGGAAAGGACAGCCAATGCCAGCGGCCCGGTCCGAATTTCGGCAAGGGTTCGGCAAGGGTCCGGCAAGTGGCCCGGCGCCCGCCAGCCGGCGTGAGGATCAACCGGTTTCACTTCGTTGAAAAGTCGGGCGCTTCGTTTTCCCGGCCGAGGCGGCGCGGCGATCTTCCGGCAATCCGGCGCTGCGAGGGGATGTGGACACAGGTCGGGCCGCCGCTTATAAAGCGCGACAGTCTCTCGAATGATCCTCTCCGCGTCGGGCCGCCGGCCCGATGTATCCTAATGGGCGAGCCATGCAAAATCCGGAACCGGCCATATTTTCCGCAGCCCCTCTCGCCGCCTCCGCCTCTTTGCGTGAGACCATGGTCGAGCGGCAGATTCGCACTTTCGACGTCACCGACGCCGGCGTGCTGGCGCGGATGGGGGCCGTTGCGCGCGAGCTTTTCGTCGATCCGAACCTGGCCTCGCTGGCCTATTCCGACGCCTCCCTTACCGTCACCGGCGCGCGCCCGCGCGAACTGACGGCCCCGCTGATCCTCGCCCGCCTGCTCAAGGAGGCGCGGTTGCGCGAGGGTGAGCGCGCGCTCGTCGTCGCCGGCGGCTCGGGCTACGCGGCGGCGCTGATCGCCGGCCTCGTCGGCTCGGTGGTCAGCCTCGACGACGACGAAGTTCTCTCCGTCAGGGCGCGCGACGCCTTCGCCGCGCTCGCGCTCGGCAATGCGACGGCGCTGGTCGGGCCGCTGGCGCAAGGGGCGCCGAAAGACGCGCCTTTCGATCTGATTCTGGTCGATGGCGTCAGCCAGGGCGCGTTCGGGCCGCTGTTCGAGCAGTTGAGCGCCGAGGGCCGTCTGGTCGCCATCGTCGCCGAACAGGCCGGTTCGCGGGTCGGCAAGGCCACCCTGTTCCAGCGCGCCGACGGCCATGTCAGCGCCCGTGTGCTGTTCGACGCCTCGGCGGGCGCGCTTGCCGCCTTCGCCCGGCCGCGGGAATTCATCTTTTGACGGAGGAACCACGGCGTTCTGTGTCTTTTTTGGCGCAGGACCCGAATAAAATGCTGGTTTTACGTAACGGAAAGCAGCAAACGGGCGCCAAAGCGGCGCGCAAGGTTGACGCTAGCTTCGCGATCCATGATTTTGACGGAGTCGTTTGCCTTGGGGGTTGCTTCTTGACCGGGCCAGCGTCGGCGGCTCCTCTGGAAAATTCCAGATCGGGAAGATTCGGGAGTTCGATTTTGCGGTTTGTCTCTCTCTTCGGTCGGGCGCTCGGCGTTTCCGCATTTGCTGCGGCATGCGTTTGCGGCGCGGCGTCGGCGGAGACCATGTCGGGAGCGCTGGCGCGCGCCTACAGCACCAATCCCGACATCAACCAGCAGCGCGCGGCTGTTCGCGCCCGCGACGAAGGCGTGCCTGCGGCCAAGGCGGGCTGGCTGCCGAAAGCCAGCGGAACCCTCAGCGCCGGCCGTCAATACAGCGAAGCGTCGAATGTGCTGGGCCAGGGCGGAACCGAGAGATACGGGGGCTTTCCGCGCGGCTCCAGCGCCCAGATCACCCAGACGCTGTTCGACGGCATGAAGACCGTCAATAACGTGAGCCAGGCCGAATCGGCGGTGTTGCAGGCGCGCGAGGTCATGCGCCAGACCGAGGTGACGACGTTGCAGGCGGGCGCCACGGCCTATATGGACGTTTTGCGCGACACGGCGGTTGTCGGCCTCAGGCTCAATAATATCAAGGTTCTGGAAGTCCAGTTGCAGCAGACGCGCGATCGCTTCCAGGTCGGCGAAGTGACGCGCACGGACGTGGCCCAGTCCGAATCGTCGCTGGCTACCGGAAAGGCCGATTACGCGGTGGCGCAATCGGCGCTTGAAACCGCGGTGGCGAACTACCGCCGGCAGATCGGCGTGCCGCCCAGACAATTGCAGCCGGCGCAGCCGATCGAAAAGCTTTTGGCCCATTCGCTCGACGGCGCCATCCAGATCGGCATCGAGGAAAATCCGGCGATTCTCGGCGCGCTGCATCAGGTCGACGCGGCCCAGTCGGCGGTCAAGGTGGCGGAAGCCGCGCTTTTGCCCACCGCCAGCGTCCAGGGCCAGGTGCTGCAACAAAACGACGTCCAGGGCTTCCCCAATTACAACCAGTGGAACGCCAGCATCGTCGGCTCGATCAATGTGCCGTTCTATCAGGGCGGCGCGGAATATGCCGGCGTGCGCCAGGCCAAGGAGGTGCTCGGCCAGGCGCGGCTGGCCGTCGATTCGCAGCGCATCGCCGTTCGCGCCGCCATCGCCACGGCCTGGGGAAGGCTACAGTCGGCGCGCGCCTCGATTATCGCCTTCCAGGCGGCGGTCAAGGCGGCGGAAGTGGCGCTCAACGGCGTGCGCGAGGAAGCCAAGGTCGGGCAGCGCACCACGCTCGACGTGCTCAACGCCCAGCAGGTCCTGCTCAACGCCCGCGTCCAGCTGGTGACGGCGCAGCGCGACCGGGTCGTCTACTCCTATGACGTGTTCGCCGCGGAGGGCCGGCTGACGGCGGAGGGCCTCGGCCTCGGCGTCATCGCCTATGATCCCAATATCCACTTCGAACAGACGAAGAATCGCTTCATCGGTCTGGACACGCCGGACGGGCGCTGACGGAGGCGCCGCCGAAAAACGGCGGGTTGTGAAGAAAAAAGCCCGATTCGACGGTTTGGCGGCGCGCTCTCGACTTGCGCGGCGGCTTCAGGAAGCGCATTTTGCGTCCTTCCCTCGCCGGCGAGCGTCTGTGGCCATGACTGCAACCAACGAAGCTTCCTACACGACCGAGTTGAGCGCCGAACAGAAAGCGCATGAAACCTCCATGGACGATATTCTCGCCTCGATCCGCCGGATCATCGCCGATGACGACGCCTTGCCGCTGAGCCGCAGCGCCCGCGCCGCCGCCAGCCGCGCCCCGCACGCCGACGCCTTTGTTTCGCTGGGCCAGCGCCTGACGCGGCGGTCGCCGCCGGTCGAGCCGGAAGGCGTTTTCGCGCCGCCGGAAGCCTCTTTCGCGCTGCCGCCGGCGGGCCCGGCTCCAAAACCGCCCTTGCTCAAATTGCGCCGTCTGGCTCCCAGGCCCGAACCGGGCGCCGAGGACGACGAAGCGCTAATCGCTGACCAGGAAGTTTTGGCCCGGGAAACCTCAAGCCAGGAAATCGCTGACGACAAAGTCCCGGCCGAATTGCCGGAAATTCCGGCGCCCTCCTTGCCGGTCGCGCCGCCGCTGGAATTGCGGCCGTCGCTGGCGGCGGTCGAAAAGCCGGTCGAGCCGCCTTCGGCGTCGGTGGTGACCCTCGTGCAGCCTTCGGCGCAGGGCGCGGATTCCCGGTTCAGGATCGCCTCGCTGGCGTTTCGCGCGCCCGCCTTGACGCCGGCCTTGACGCCGGCCCCCGAAAAGACGGCGGAAAAGCCGGGCGGTGAGCTTGCCGATTCCCCAGCCGTCGGCGCCGCGCCCGACCCCCGCGCCGCGCGGCCGGAGACCCCGCCGGCCGTCCAGCCGCCGCCGGCGGTCGAGGAAGCAACCGAACCGGCGCTGTTGTCGCCGGCCAGCGGCTCCCGGATCGGCGCCTCGTTCGAGGCGCTGGCCGAGTCCCTGCTGCTGCGCGATCCCCGGATGGTCGAGCGCCTGACCCGCGAATTGCTGCGCCCGATGCTCAAGGAATGGCTCGACGACCATCTGCCCGACGTGGTCGAACGGTTGGTCCGCGCCGAAATCGAGCGGGTGGCGCGCGGCGGCGGCTGAACGCCTCCGAAATCGGCAAATTCGTTGACTCGCCGGCCGGCCTCGGTCTTGTTGCGCGCAATCCGCCGCTCGCGCCGGCCGAATGGCTGGCGTGCAAAAAACTGGTTCCCGACCCATGATGGACAAGACTTTCGATCCCGCCGCCGTGGAAGGCCGCATCGCGGCCGAATGGGAGGCGACGGGCGCCTTTCGCGCCGGCCGGCCCGAGCGGTCCAGCGCCACGCCCTACACCATCGTCATCCCGCCGCCCAACGTCACCGGCTCGCTGCATATGGGCCATGCGCTCAACAACACCTTGCAGGACATCCTGTGCCGCTATGAGCGGATGCGCGGCAAGGACGTGCTGTGGCAGCCGGGAACCGATCACGCCGGCATAGCGACCCAGATGGTGGTCGAGCGCCAGCTCGCCGCTGCGGGGGAACCGGGCCGCCGCGACCTTGGCCGCGAGGCTTTTCTCGAAAAGGTCTGGGCCTGGAAGGCCGAATCCGGCGGCGCCATCGTCAACCAGCTCAAGCGGCTCGGCGCCTCCTGCGACTGGTCGCGCGAACGCTTCACCATGGACGACGGCTCGTCGCGCGCCGTGTTGAAGGCTTTCGTCGATTTGTATCGCGCCGGCCTGCTCTACAAGGACAAGCGTCTCGTCAACTGGGACCCGAAACTGCTGACGGCGGTTTCCGATATCGAGGTCGCGGCGCAGACGGTCAAGGGCACGCTCTGGCATTTCAAATATCCGCTCGCCGATGAAAACGGCGCCGCCACCGACGAATTTATCGTGGTGGCGACGACGCGGCCGGAAACCATGCTCGGCGATACGGCGGTGGCGGTGCATCCCGATGACGGGCGCTACGCCCAACTTCATGGCCGCCGCGTGGTCCTGCCGCTGGTCGGCCGGCTGATTCCGATTGTCGCCGACTTCTATTCCGATCCCGAAAAAGGCTCCGGCGCGGTCAAGATCACCCCGGCGCATGATTTCAACGATTTCGAGGTCGGCGCGCGGCACAAATTGCCGCTGATCAATATTCTCGACGCCGAGGCGCGGGTGATCTTGAGCGAAAACGAGGCCTTTCTCGAAGGGGTGATCGACAACGACGATCTTTCGGAAACGATTCAGAGCCTGCACGGCCTGTCGCGCGAGGAAGCGCGCAAGGCGGTGATCGCAGCGCTGGAGGCGCGGGGCCTCGTCGCCCTGGTCGAGCCGCACGAGCATCAGGTCCCGCACGGCGACCGTTCCGGCGTGGTGATCGAACCCTGGCTGACCGAGCAATGGTATGTCGATGCGAAGACCCTGGCCGGGCCGGCGCTGGCCGCCGTGCGGTCGGGGGAGACGGCATTCACGCCGAAAAACTGGGAAAAGACCTATTTCGACTGGCTCGAAAACATCCAGCCCTGGTGCATTTCCCGGCAATTATGGTGGGGCCATCAGGTTCCGGCCTGGTATTCGCCCTGGGGCGGGGTCTATGTCGCGCAGGACGAGGACGAGGCCCTCGCCGACGCCCTCGCCGACGCGGTTTTGCACGAAATCTACACCGACGCCGAGGCGCAGGCCATCGCCGGCGACCCGGAGCGGGCGGCGGGCCTGTTGACCCGCGACGAGGATGTGCTCGACACCTGGTTCTCCTCGGGCCTGTGGCCGATGTCGACGCTCGGCTGGCCGGATGCGCCCAATGACCTCGCCTTGCGCTATCCCACCGACGCGCTGGTCACCGGCTTCGACATCATCTTTTTCTGGGTCGCCCGGATGATGATGCTCGGCCTGTATTTCCAGCACAAGGTTCCGTTCCGCCATGTCTATCTGCACGCCCTCGTCCGCGACGAAAAGGGCGCGAAAATGTCGAAGTCCAAGGGCAATGTCATCGATCCGCTGGCGCTGATCGACGCCTATGGCGCCGACGCCCTGCGCTTCACGCTTGCCGCCATGGCGGCGCAGGGACGCGACATCAAGATGGCGACGAGCCGCGTCGAGGGCTATCGCAATTTTGCGACCAAGTTCTGGAACGCCGCGCGTTTCGCCGAAATGAACCAATGCGTCGGGCGGCACGGTTTCGATCCGACCCACGTCAGGGACGTGCTCAACCGCTGGATTCTCGGCGAGACGGCGCGGGCGGTCGGCGAGATCGAGACGGCGCTCGCGGGATACAGGTTCAACGAGGCGGCGCAGGCGGCCTATCGCTTCGTCTGGAATATTTTCTGCGACTGGCATCTGGAGCTGGCCAAGCCGCTGCTGCAAGGACCGGATGGCCCCGCCAAGCAGGAAACGCGCGAGACCATCGCCTTCGTGCTCGATCAGGCCTGCAAGCTGCTGCATCCGTTCATGCCCTTCCTCACCGAGGAGATCTGGGCGATCAAGGGACAGGAGACGCCGCGCGACAGCATGCTGGCGCTCGCCCCCTGGCCCGACCTCAAGGGGCTTGAAAATGCCGACGCCGAGGCGGAAATCGGCTGGGTGGTCGATGTCGTCTCGCAGGTGCGCTCGGCGCGCGCGGAAATGAACGTTCCCGCCGGGGCGGTGATTCCCCTGGCCCTGGTCGGCGCGAGCGAGGCCGAGGCAGGCCGCGCCGAGCGTTGGAACGACGTCTTGAAACGGCTGGCGCGCCTCTCCTGGATCTATCGGGTCGAGAAGGCGCCGCACCAATCGGTGCAGATTCTGGTTCGCGGCGCCACACTGGCTTTGCCGCTCGAAGGGGTGATCGATTTCGCCGTCGAACGGGCGCGGCTGGAAAAGGGCATGGCGCAGGAGCGCAAGGAAATCGGCAAGATCGACGCCAAGCTCGGCAACGCCGATTTCCTGCGCCGCGCGCCGGAGGAAGTGGTCGAGGAAAATCAGGAGCGCCGCGACCAGGCCGTGGCCCGGCTGGAGAAAATGACCGCGGCGCTGAAAATGCTGGGGTAAGGGTGTCCCTTCTCCCCTTGCGGGAGAAGGTGGCGCGAAGCGCCGGATGAGGGGGTGGCGCCGCTTGATGGGCGCCGGAGGTTAGCCCCGGATTTTCTGGCTGGCGGTCGAAACCTAACACTTGGGTTCCGCCAGCGAATGACGCAAAACGGCGGATTGCGGTCTTTCCCCGAAGTCGCCCGGAAGGGAAGCGCTAGGCGGAAAGCGGGCATAGGCACCATCGGTAGGAATCAGGAGTTGGGCCAGCTTAAGGTTTGCCGCCCAGCCTGGGATACCGTTGCGCAGTGCGCCGAGGCCGATAACAATTCAATCTTGACCTTGCGGTTCCATGTTGTTGCTATGCTATCCTTCAGATTCGCGATTGATTTTAGATTCACGAAAGCGGTTCCGGCTCCGTATGGAGATTGCGAGATAACGATTGTGCTCTTACAGGGAGGCCATGATGGACTTACTGGTATCTATAAGCAAGACTGAAAGTGGGAGTGAGAATCCTGCATATGACGCTCTTTCCAACGCGATAGCGAACAGCACAGAAGCAACCATTATTTCAGCATTTTACGAAGAGGAATTTCTCGTCAAACTCATGAAAGTTGTACCAACGAGCGAGCGTCAGGGATACAAGCTTAAGATGCTCTTCAATGGGTCGTATGGGCGGCGGCTCGGTGATCAGGTGCAGGCTCTCAGAAGTACAAGAACTCGCCTCAGAAGGGCGGGGTTCAGCGACGTTGACGTGCGCTTACTTCGTGTTGGTGGCGGCCTGTTCCATACCAAGCTTTATCTAGTGCAGAATCGCACTCGGGTTCAGTGGTTCGTCGGCTCAGCTAATGCGACCGACAACGGTTTCTTTGTTAATGAGGAGATCCTGCTCCGGTTTATTACTAGACACGACGATCTCCGCCGCTATGTGCTGGACAAACTGAACCAGAGCAGGCCCCTCGACTCCGACGAATTTGCCCCCAGCCCCGAAGACTTCACTACGCTTCTGCGCAACGGATCCCTCTATTTTAAGTCGTCAGCCCAAGTGAATTTCTCCTTCCAGACCAAATTGCCCGAGCCGGTCACCGATAAAATCATGAAACTTGGCCTCCGCTTCCGATACACCGACCCAGCCCTGCCATTCAGCCCGTTCAACATCCGGCGCGCCTTGGCCGAAAACAACGAATTGGACGTCAAACCTGAGCGCAGAATAGTCCCAATTCGGGCTCACTCCGTGGAAACTTGCCTAGGCTATTGGGTTCCAGCCGACCTAACCGATATCGTGGACGAAAAGATTGAGAAGCGGTCTGGGGATTACGAACGCCAGCTTGAAATATTGGCCGACGAGCTTGCCGAAACTGGGCGCAGGACGCATACTATCAGCCAATTCTTCGAGTTTCTGACCGACATTGAGGAGACAACCGGCGAAACCCTCCAGCGCGAGCCTTTGGAGGAAAGTTTCACCAAATATTATGACCGCTTGGCCAACCGGCTCGCCAAGCCCACTATGCGACGGAAATACGCTCGTCCTTTGTCTGATACCCCAGTACCCGAGATGTGGGATGACCCCGTAGTAAGTACAGACTTCAAAGAGTCATTTCTCTTTGATGTATGCACACGGCTTAGCGGGGGGCCCGCCCGAGGCGTGACCAAGACCATCATCGAGACTATCGGCCTGCCCGCTGGAGAAATCCCTGACCCTGAAGACCTGGAAGACCGCATCGCGGAAGTTGTCCGCAGGAGCGGGGTAAAGGCGTTCCGATGGACGGGAGCAGCTGCGGACGAGGACGAGGAGGAATAAACGGCCGGCCGCTCGGGGTCGAAACGAGCCGTTCCTTGGCGACGCTGGGAAAGGCCGCAATGAGCCGAATCCCGCCATAGCAAGAGGGCGCCAAGCGTTTTAATTTGACCGCCAAGTTTAAGCTGTTTCCCCTCTCGCCGCCATAGCCCGTCGAAGACGGGCGTCTTCCGACGCCCTATGGCGTCGAGCCGCCTTCTCCCGCAAGGGGAGAAGGGAAGGCGAACGATCGGCGCCCGCCGGTCACCCCGCGAAAGTGTCGTAGATCAGCTTGATGTTCAGCAGCGTGATCCCGATGCCGATCGCGCCGGCCAGCAACGTCGTGGCGCGCGATGCGATCAGCGGGCCCATGATCTTGCGCGAGCCGGTGAACCATACCAGCGGCAGGATGGCGAAGGGCAGGGCGAAACTCAGAGCCACCTGCGAAAACACCAGCAGCCGCCCGGCCGCCGCCTCGCCGGCGATCAGCGTCGTGGCGACCGCCGGCGTGATCGTCAGCGCGCGGGTGATCAGGCGCCGGCCGGCGGGCGACAGCCGCATCCGCAGGAAGCCGTCCATGATCAACTGCCCGGCCAGAGTCGCCGTCAGCGAGGAATTCAGCCCGCAGGCGATCAGCGCCACGGCGAACAGCTTGGCCGCCAGCGGCGCGCCGAGCACCGGCGCGATCAGCCGGTAGGCGTCCGAAATCTCGACCACTTCCGGATGGCCGTGAGCGTAAAAAGTCGCCGCCGCCAGAATCAGGATCGAGCCATTGATGGTCATGGCGAAAATCAGAGCGAAGGCGGAATCGGCCAGCGCGAAACGGATGGCTTCGCGCCGCGCCGGCAAATCGGGCGCGACGGCGCGCGTCTGCACCACGCTCGAATGTAAAAACAGGTTATGCGGCATGACCGTGGCGCCGAGAATCCCGAGCGCCAGATAGAGCATTTTCGGGTCGGTCGCGAGTTCGGCGGAGGGGACCAGACCGCGCGCCGCCGCCGCCCAGTCGGGCCGCGCCAAAGCCAGCTGGATGGCGAAACACACCGCGATCACCACCAGCAAAGCGATGACGAAGGCTTCGAGCTTGCGGAAGCCAAAGCGTTCGAACAGCAGGATCAATCCGACGTCGAGCGCCGTGACGATGGCGCCGAGCCAGAGCGGCAGGCCGAACAGCAATTGAATGCCGATCGCCGTGCCGATCACTTCGGCGAAATCGGTCGCCAGAATCGCGATTTCCTGGGTCAGCCAGAGGAAGACCACGGCGCGGCGCGGCAGCCAGGCGCGGCAGGCCTGCGCCAGATCGAGATTGGCGCCGAAGGCGAGCCGCGCCGACAGCGCCTGCAGCACAATCGCCATCAGACTCGACAAAAACGCGACGCAAAGCAGCCTCATGCCGAACTGCGAACCGGCGGCGAGCGCCGTCGCCCAGTTGCCGGGGTCCATGTAGCCGGTGGCGACGAGATAGCCGGGGCCGACAAAGATCATGAAACGCTTGAAGAAGCCGCTGCCGGCGGGGGTGCGCACCGACCCGCGCGCGGCGGAAAATCCGTCGGGGCCGATGGGCGTATGAGGCAGGGGTTTCAGCATCAATGACCAATGGATGAGCAAAGAGGACAAGACTACTCCCGGTTCCGCCGGCGGGAAACCCGCGTCGCCGCCGCGGCGCCGAAGAAAAGCCGCCTGTTGGAAAAAACTTCTCCAATCGGAAGTTTCTCAGCCTTTTTTGCCCAGAACTTCGCCGCTGCGTGGCCGGCGTGCGGCGCATTTGTGGCATGGGCGCCACATCCGCAAATCAACTTCACAATGCCTGAAGTTTGAAAAGACGGCGCCGCTTTTCAGCCATAAACCGGACGCTTCATCCGGTGTGCAAAGACGCGGTCGGGAGCCTCGTCGGCGGGTGTGAAAAGTCTGGCGGCGCCAGCGCGGAAAAGGGTTTGGCATGGCCGTGTGGCGGCGTATCTTTCTGGGCTTGTATGTGGGCGCCGGGATTGTCGGCGCGGGTCTCGTCGGCTTGACCGCCTCGGCGCCGGCTTTCGCCTTCGACGGTTCGGACAAGTCGTTGCCGGAGGGCCGGGCCCTCGACATGTTCAAGGACCCGCGTCAGGCATTGCAGGCGGCGCTGGAAGGCATCAATACCGGCAATTCGGTCTCTTCCGTCGAAGCGCTCAAATATGCCGCGGCCGGCGGGGAATCGCTGGCGCAATGGAAGCTCGGCAAAATGTACGCCGACGGCGACGGCGTGCCGCACGACGACTTCAAGGCCTATCAATATTTCCAGGCGATCGTCGACAGCTACGACGAGGACAACGCCAACTGGCGCGAGAAGTCGGTGGTGGCCAGCGCCTATGTCGCGGTCGGCGTGTTCGAACTCAACGGCATTCCTGGTTCGCGCCTGCGCCCCGATCCCGAAGCCGCGTTGCGGATGTTCCTCTACGCCGCGACCAATTTTTCCGATTCCAACGCCCAGTATAATCTGGCGCGGCTCTATATGGACGGCGCGGCCGGCCTCGCCAAGGACAACCGGCAGGCGGCGCGCTGGCTCAATCTGGCCGCCGAAAAGGGCCATGTCGAATCCCAGGCCCTGCTCGGCCACCTGCTGTTCGTCGGCGAAGGCATGCAGCCGCGCCGCGCGCGCGGCCTGATGTGGCTGACGCTGGCGCGCGAGGGCGCGACCGGCAAGGGGCAGCAATGGGTGGATGCGCTCTATCAGCAGGACCTGAAAGCCGCCGACGACAATGATCGGCAGGCGGCGCTGGTCTATCTCGAAGAGCATATGAAGAAGCGCAACTGAACTTCGAGCCGGCGCGGGAAATCTGTCAAACCGGCGAACGATCCGGGCATTGCCTTCTACGATCCGACTTTCAGCGGATCGCAAAAGCCGCCGGCGCCTCGGTTCAGAAATTGAACAGGCCGGCGGTGCGGAAGCGATAGGCGAGTTCGAGGCCGGCGGTGAACTGGTTGGTCGAGCCGGTATGATTGACGATCGGGCTGTTGGCGACGCTGCCGACCAGGTCCTGATAGCCGCCATAGCCGGTGACCCGCCAGTTTTCCGAATAATCGTAACGCGCCGCCACGGTAAATCCCGCCGAAGTCAGGCCGCCGACCGCATTATAGGGCGTCAGCGAACCGCCATGGGCGAGGTTGACCGCCGATTGCTGCGGCGTCACCGAAAAATAGGCCCGCGCGAAATTATTGCTGCCGAAATTGAGACGCGGGCCGACCGACAGGGTGACGTTGCCCCAGCGCCGCCAGACGTCGGCGCTCAGGGTGGCGACCAGGCCGTCATAGCCGGTGACGGCCTGCCGCACTTCGAGGCGGCCGCGCAGCCAGGAAAAGGGCGTGACCTCGGCAAAGGCGCCGAGTTCGAGGGCGGGGGCGAGATAGGGGAGGCCGGTCAGTTCGGGATGGTGATAGAGCGGGCGGTCGTTGAGATAGCGCGCCACCGGCCCGACATGCAGCCAGTCGGTTTCATAGAAGGTGAGGCTGAAGCCGTCGTCGGGGGTGCCGAATCGTTCCGGCTGGTCGGCGCGGCGGATGGATACGCCGCCCGAGCCATAGGCCGAATAGGACTTGGAGCCGGGATATTGCGGGCCGACGCCCGGCATGCCGGACACGGTGACGATCCAGTCTGGAATCGGCAGCGGCGGCAGCGCGGCGGGCGAAGGCAGGTCGGCGGCCCGCAAGGCGTCTGCTCCGCCAAAGACGAACGCGCCGCAAGTGGCGAGCGAAAGGATGACGTGGCGCGACAAAGATTTCAAAATCCAACCCTCGAATCTGTTCTACTTTTCTAGCAGTAGGAAAGAGCGGCGAACAGCGCCGAAAGGCCTTCGTGGCGGGATTGCGGCAGGCGTCGTTTTCTTGCAACAGTCGGGCGGCGAAGGCGTGCAGGATTAACGATTTGCCAACATCGGGTTCAATGGTTTCAAAAGCGCCGGTCATGGCGGCGCGCGGCCTGATCCGGCTTTATCGGCTCAGCCTTTCCGGGCTGGTCGGCCGCAATTGCCGCTATCTGCCGACCTGCTCGGCCTATATGGACGAGGCGATGGCGCGGCACGGGCTTTGGGCCGGCGGCTGGCTCGGCCTGTCGCGGCTGTGCCGCTGCCATCCTTTAGGCGACGACGGTTTCGATCCGGTCCCGCCGGTCCTCGTCGGCGGCGCCCCGCTCCATCCATGGCGCTACGGCCATTGGCGCCGCAAGCCGCGCTGCGAGGCGGTGGACAAGCAGCAGGACTGAGCCATCCGAATCACTCATGAGCCATGACTTCCACCGCCAGCGCATAGAGCCGCAACCTTTGCAGATCGGGCAGGCTTTGCAGCGCGTCGAGATAGATGAGGCCGTTGCGGCAGGCCTGCGCGTCGGTCAAGGGCGGGTTGGGAGTCTTGCCGTCGAGCAGAAGGTCGATGGCGGCCTTGTCCAGCCCCTTCGACAGCAAAAGCCGCTCAAGATCGTCGAAATCCTGCGAATTCGGCGCCTCGCGGTCGATTTTCTTGTGCGCGCCATCGTCCATGGCTTCGAGGCCGGCCAAAGCCTCGGCCGCCATCAGGGCGCGATGGGCGGCGGTGAAGGCGACGAAACGATCCGCCGGGGCGCCGTTGAGAAAATCGACGCAGAGCGCCGCGTCGCTTGCCCCCAATTCGCGCAAGACATTGCGGTTGGCGTCGAACAGCTGGTCCAGCGCCTGTCCGCCGGCCTTGCCGGCCAGCAACCCGCGCGTCTGCCGCAATTGCCGCATCGCCTCGCTCAGGAAAAGGTCGGCGGCGTTGTCCTGCGCCTGACCGCCGCCGGCCAGCACGGCGCGGATCGCGGCATTGTAATCGCTGGGGTACAGCGCGCGCAGACGGTTGAAAAAAGCCTGATGTTCGCCCGCCTGCGCCAGTCTTTGCTCCTGCGCGTCTTTCGCCTGCGGGTCGACCGGTGTGGAATCAATGGGCTGCGGCTCATTGTCGGGGGCCGGCGCGACCGGCTGGGTCGTCACCTGCTTGACCGGCAGCGGCGGCTCCGCGGCGTCGGGCGTCCGCCCGCCCGTCGCGAGGAACCAGCTGCCGAAGGCGGCGGCGGCGGTGGCGGACAGGGCCAGGAAGGCAATGCGAAGCTGCTTTTTCAAAACGCCTGCTTTTCACCGACGAGAAATCGAGAGCGGCGCAGTTTTGCTCTGTGGCCCGCCATGCGTCAATTGTCCCGAGCCTGCATTGCGGCTTTGAGCGCCAAATTCATTGCGCGGCGCGGGCAAATCGTAATAGGAATCGCTTCGCAAAAAAAGCTTACGCCGGCCCGTCTCGGCGAGTGAGCAAAAGGAGCGATAAAATGGTTGCGATCACTTTCCCCGATGGCGCGCAGCGCGAATTTTTAGCCGGGACCACCGGCCTCGACATCGCCCGGGGCATTTCGCCCTCGCTCGCCAAACGCGCCGTGGCGATGGCGCTCGACGGCCAGCTCACCGACATCGTCGCCCCGATCCATGCCGACGCGAGGCTCGAATTCGTCCAGCGCGACGACCCGCGCGCGCTGGAATTGATCCGCCATGACGCCGCCCATGTGCTGGCCGAAGCCGTGCAGGAACTGTTTCCCGGAACGCAGGTCACCATCGGCCCGGTGATCGACAACGGCTTTTACTACGATTTTTTCCGCTCCGAGCCGTTCACGCCGGAAGATTTCGCGGCGATCGAAAAAAAGATGCGCGAGATCGTCGCCGCCGACAAGCCGATCGTCCGCGAGGAATGGACCCGCGATCGGGCCCGGTCCTGGTTCGAGACCCATGGCGAAGCCTTCAAGGTCGAACTGGTGGACGGCATCGCCGCCGATCAGGCGCTTTCGGTCTACAGGCAGGGCGACTGGCTCGATCTGTGCCGCGGTCCGCACATGCCCTCGACGGGCAAGATCGGAACCGCCTTCAAGCTGATGAAGGTCGCGGGCGCCTATTGGCGCGGCGATTCCAGCAAACCCATGCTCCAGCGCATCTACGCCACCGCCTTCGCCAAACAGGAAGACCTCGACGCTTATCTCAAGCAGATCGAGGAGGCGGAGCGCCGCGACCATCGCCGGCTCGGGCGCGAAATGGACCTGTTCCATTTTCAGGAGGAGGGGCCGGGCACGATCTTCTGGCATCCGAAAGGCTGGACCCTGTTCCAGGCGCTGATTTCCTTCATGCGCCGCCGCCAGCAGGACGCCGGCTATATCGAGGTCAATACGCCGCAGGTGCTCGACCGCGCCCTTTGGGAGACGTCGGGCCATTGGCAGACCTATCGCGAGAACATGTTCATCACCAAGACCGAGGACGACCGCGTCTTCGCGTTGAAGCCGATGAACTGTCCGGGCCATGTCCAGATTTTCAAGAACGGCCTGAAAAGCTATCGCGACCTGCCGCTCAAAATCGCCGAATTCGGCATCGTCCACCGCTATGAGCCCTCGGGCGCCATTCACGGCATGATGCGGGTGCGCGCCTTCACCCAGGACGACGCGCACATCTTCTGCACCGAAGACCAGATCATGGACGAGGCGTTGAAGATCAACGACATGGTGATGTCGATCTACAAGGACTTCGGTTTCCACGACATTGTGGTGAAACTCTCTACCCGTCCCGAAAAGCGGGTCGGCGGCGACGAGGGCTGGGACAAGGCCGAAGCCGCCCTGCAAAAAGTGCTCGATGTCGTGGCGGGGCAGGGCATCAAAACCGGCATCAATCCGGGCGAGGGCGCGTTTTACGGCCCGAAACTCGAATATACCCTTCGGGACGCCATCGGCCGCGAATGGCAATGCGGCACCACGCAGGTCGATTTCAACCTGCCGGGCCGTTTCGGCGCCTTCTACATCGACAATAATTCGGAAAAGCAGACGCCGGTGATGATCCACCGCGCCATTTTCGGCTCGCTGGAGCGCTTTACCGGCATATTGATCGAACATTTCGCCGGTCATCTGCCCTTGTGGCTGTCGCCGGTGCAGGCGACCATCTGCACCATCACCTCCGACGCCGACGATTACGCTTTGGAGATTCTGGCGCTGGCGAAGAAAAAGGGCCTGCGCGTGGAAGCCGACCTGCGCAACGAGAAGATCAATCTGAAAGTGCGCGAATTATCGCTGTCGAAAATTCCGGTGCTGATCGTGGTCGGACGCAAAGAAGCGGCGGAGCGCACGGTGTCGATCCGGCGGCTCGGCTCGCAGGCGCAGACCTTTGCGACGCTGGACGAAGCGCTGGCAAGTCTGGCGCAGGAGGCGGCGCCGCCGGATTTGCGGGAAGGGTGAGGACGTCTGTCCCCTCTCCCCGCGCGCGGGAGGGGGTCAGGGTGACGGGCCGGGCGACTGGCCGCGATTTTGACCGCATGGCTTCGCCGCGCTTACTGACGACATTGCAGACAATGCACCCCCGCCCCTTGTATCTAGACAATCGCATGAATGTCGGGTGGAAGCGATGTAGTGCTGGGGCCTGCGTCCGATGACGCTTGTCTATAAGGGCGTCGAACTGACTTTCGACATGCCGGGATGGTATGGCGACCAATCGGATGAAAGCATCCAAAATGGCGAGGACATGAGAATTTCCGACCGCGCCTTGAACGAACTCAAGCGTCGGTCCCGCGCCTGAAATCAAACCAGCCCTTCCAGCCTTCGCGCGCCATGAATCACGCGGACGATTTCCGCGCCGTCTTCGAGGGCGCGAAACAGCATGAGATAATTGCCAATCGGAAAAATGCGCACGCCTGCCGCGATCTCGTCATGCGCGACGCCAATTTGCGGATTGTCGCGCAACAGACGGGCGACTTCCTCGAAACGTTCGACCAGCCGCAAAGCCGCGCGCAAATTGTCCAGCGCGATCAGGTCGGCGATGTCTTCGATGTCCGCCGCCGCGCGCGGCGTAATCACAAGACGGTTCATTTATCGCGCCTGCCGCTGCAATTTCCCGCGCAACCCCTCGAAGAACGCCTCGCCCGCAATCGGCGCGCCGCTCGACAGACCCTCCTGCCAGAGCTTTCGCAATTCCTCGATCTCCGACTCCCGGCCGGCGCGCTGCGTTTTCCAGAGGCGCAAGGCGTCGCGCACCACTTCGCTGGTCGAAGTATAATCGCCGGCGCCCACCGCCTCCTTGATCATGCCGATCATTTCCGGCGTCAGCGCAATGCTGAGCTTTTGCACATTGGACATTCTTTCTCTCCTTGCCCCCATGGTAGCAAGATTGCTAAAAATTGGGAGAAAAATCGCCTGTCGGCCGGAAGCGCAACGCCCATGCCCAAGCCCCGCCTCTATCTCGCCGGCCCGGAAGTCTTTCTGCCCGACGCCGCCGCCATCGGCCTTCGCAAGAAAACCCTGTGCGAAAATTTCGGCTTTGTCGGGCTGTTTCCGCTCGACAATGATTTCGCTGCGGAGACCGAAAACATCGACGAGAAAATCTTTGCGGCCAATCTCGCTTTGATGCGCGAGGCCGAGGCCGGGATTTTCAACCTGACGCCGTTTCGCGGCGTCCATGCCGATCCAGGCACGGTTTTCGAACTCGGCTTTTTCAAAGCCCAAAACAAGCCGTTATTCGCCTATACCAACAGTCCTGAACATTATTTCGACCGCGTCGCGGAAAAATTCGGCTTGCTTCGCCCGTCCGATGGCGATTATTGCGACTCTGAGGGACTGATGGTCGAAAACTTCGGCAATGCCGACAACCTGATGCTCGACGTGGCGTTAAAGAGTCAGGGCCGCGAGATCGTCCGGCCCGCCGCCTCGCAACAAAGCCTTGACGATCTGGCCGGATTCACCGTCTGTCTGCGGCAGGCGCGTCAACATTTCGGCTTCTAAAGCGTTTTCAAGCGAAGTGGCCCCGGTTCGCGTGAAGAAAACGCATAAAAACAAGAAACTGGAGCCTTTTCCGTTCCATCGGATCGGAAAAGGCTCCAGCCCTCGCAAAGGAATTTAAGTGGAATTTCGTAAACTCGGCCGCACCGATCTCTCCGTTTCGGAAATCTGCCTCGGCACCATGACCTTCGGCCAGCAGACCAGCGAGGCCGAAGCCTTTGCGCAGATGGATTACGCCGTCGCGCAAGGGATCAATTTTTTCGACACCGCGGAGCTCTATTCCATTCCCCCACGCTCCGAAACCTATGGCGCGACCGAGAAAATCATTGGCGCCTGGCTCAAGAGCCGGGGAGGGCGCGACGGCCTGGTCGTCGCCAGCAAGGTAGCCGGGCGCAGCACGATGAACTGGCTGCGCGAGGGCGGAGCGACGGCGAGGCTCGACCGAAAAAATATTTTTTACGCCGTCGAAGGCTCGCTTAGAAGGCTCGGGATCGATTGCATCGACCTTTATCAATTGCACTGGCCGGACCGGCCGATGGACCTGTTCGATGGCCTCACCAATACTTATCGCGACCTCGGCGGCCCCGACGGCCCGACCTTCGAGGAAACGCTCGGCGCGCTCGACGAACTCGTGCGTCAGGGCAAGATCCGCCATTATGGCCTGTCCAACGAAACCGCCTGGGGCGTCGCGCAGTTCTTGCGCGCGGTTGACGCGGGAGCGGGGCCGCGCCCGGTCTCGATCCAGAACGCCTATAATCTGGTCAATCGCCAGTTCGAAATCGGCCTCGCCGAATTCGCGCTGCGCGAGCAGGTCGGGCTATTGGCCTATTCGCCGCTCGGGCAGGGCTATCTGACCGGGAAATATCTGCGCGGCGCCCGCCCGCCCGGCGCCCGCAGCACGCTGTTCCCGCGCGGCCAGCGCTATGAGAAGCCCGGCGTCGATGAGGCCATCGAGGAGTATGTGAACCTCGCGCAGGAATTCGAGATGCATCCGGTGCATCTTGCGCTGGCTTTCGTCACCTCGCGGCCTTTCGTCACCTCCAACATCATCGGCGCGACGACGCTCGAACAGCTCAAGATCATCATGTCCGCGCCGACGACACTCTCGCCCGAACTGGCGACGCGCATCGACGCCATCCATCAGCTTCGCGGCAATCCGGCCCCTTGAAGCGTCGCCGTCCGCGTTCGGCTTCGCCCCAAGCCATTTTCCGGAATGGGCTTTATTTCGCCTTCGCGGAATCGAGGCTGCGGATATAGGCGACGAGATCGGCGATTTCTTCGCGCGAAAGATGCAGGTTCGGCATTTTCGGATGCGGGTCGGTCAGAAAGGCCGCCAATTCCTGGTCGGTCTTGCTGCGCGCGAGGCTGAGGAAGGGCGGTACGTCGGCGCTGGCGCTCTTCTGGTCCGGCGCGGCGACGTGGCAGGGCGCGCACCAGCGCCTGGCGATGTTTTCGCCCCGCCCGGCGTCGACGTAAGCGAAAGCCGCCGACGGCGCCAGAGCCGCCAGCGCGAGAGCCAGAACAGGGACAACCAAAACAGAGCGCATCGCGCGGCCTCCTTCATCGATTCCAGACTATGCGCCATCCATTTGGCCGGCGCCATGCTTCAACTCATTCCGCCGCCGGCTGCCGGGCCAGAATCTCGACGTCGCGATCCTGATTGGAGATCACTTTGAAGGTCGCCTGATAGGTCTTGTTCTCGTGGCGGGCGATGGCGACATATTCGCCTTCCGCGAGCAGCAGCGAAGGAAAGGCCCCGATCATTTCGCGGATGACGTCCCCGCCGGGGGTGAGGACGGAGAAACTGGTGTTGGCCAAGGCTTCGCCGCCGGCGTTATTGACCAGTTTGAGCGTCATGGCGGCGGCGCGGTGGCGCAGTACGCCCGAGGTGATCTTGCCGGCCTGCACCTTGAGATCGGCGTAAACGGTGGAATTGGTCGGCGTCGTGGCGCCCGGCGTCGCGTCGAGCAGTTTCGAAACGATGTGGTAGGCGCCCTCGGGCAGGCATTCGGACGCGCCGGCCTTGAGATTGGGCAGGATCAGCTTGGCTTCCGGATCGTTGCGGTCGGGAAGGTAGATCATGATGTTGAGCCGCGCCGGCGGGATCGGCGCGTCGCCGAGCTGGGCGGAAATCTTGAGGCCGCCGGCGTTCATCGTCAGCTTCTGGGTCAGCGGCGCGCCGGTGACCTTGATCTGCCTCGCGGCGCCGGCGAGGCCGCAGGCGACATGGACAATATACTCCCCGTCCGGCAGCGCGAAGGCAGGGGTGGATTGGCTGGATTCGGCGACGAGGGCGTGGACGCCGTCGTCGTTCGCATGGGCGTCGAACACCCGCCAGTTGAGGCCGGCGCGAATCGGCTGCGTGTCGCCCTGCGCGTAGACGGCGCTGAGCGAGACCAGGGCATGGGGCGCGGGCGCCGGCGCGACGGGCGGCCCCGGCGCGGGCGCGGTCGGCGCTTGCGCCAGGACGGGCCCGCAAGCCAGCATTGGGCCGAGCAAAGCCAAAAAAAACCTTCCCGATCGCCGCAAATCGTCCCTCCAATTTTCAACAGGTTCCGGCTTCGGTTTACAAAGCGGCCTTTTTAGGGCTTGTCTTTGTGAAAGGCCCGGATGATCGCATGAACGACACGATAAGACTTCTCGAACGGCGCCGCTCCGTCCCGCCCGCGCATATGCGCGGCCCGGGGCCGGACGAGGCGCAGTTGCAAACCCTGCTGACGCTGGCCGCCCGCGTCCCCGATCACGGCAAGCTCGCGCCCTGGCGGTTCATCCTGTTCGAAGGCGAGGGACGCGCGCGGGCCGGGGAGATTCTGGCGGAGATCTATGCCCGTCGCGAGCCGGAGGCCGAGGCCCAGCGCATCGAGACCGAGCGCAACCGCCTGTTGCGCGCGCCGCTGGTGGTCGCGGTGGTGTCGCGCGCCGCGCCGCATGTCAAGATTCCGCTGTGGGAGCAGGAAATGTCTGCGGGCGCGGTCTGCATGGCGCTGACCATCGCTGCGGCCTCGATGGGCTTTCGCACCGCCTGGCTGACCGAATGGTGCGCCTATGACCGCGAGGTTCTGGCCCGTTTCGGCGTCGCCGAGCATGAAAAAATCGCCGGCTACATCCATATCGGCCGGCTGGAGGCGGAAATCGAGGACCGCGCGCGGCCCGTTCTCGCCGATCTGGTCACGCGGTTCTAGAGCGTTTTCAAGCGAAATGGCTCTAGGTCTTTTCCGCGAGAGCTTGCGGGAAAACGTCATTGACGGTTTTCGCCTGCGCCGCCGACAACACCAGCTTGCCGGCAAAACCGTCGCTGCTGGCCGCCGCGCAGGCGCGGAAAAAATCCTCGCCCTCCAAGGGTTCGGCGGCGTCATAGGCCGGCGCGCCCGCCGCCGCCGCCGCGAACAGGCAGAGCGCGCGCGCGACCCGCAACGGCTCCGGGCGCTCCCCCGACGCGCCCGCGGCGACGCCAAGCAGGCGCCGCAACGACAGTTCGTCGCGCCCGATACCGATCAGCCTCCGGGCGCCGCGCGTAAAAGTCCCGAGTTCGAAGATCGCGGCGGGCGAATCGGCGGCCAGAGCCAGGATTTTGCAAGAACCGTCGGGCAAGCCGGCTTCCGCCTCGCGCACCGCCAGCTTGGCGCCCAGATGCTGCGCGTCGCGGCGGCCGTGGGCGTCGGGCAGGAGAATGCCGAAGGGCCGCGCGGCGACGACGGCGTCGAGATCGCCATCGGCCAGACCGGAGCCGAGCCGATGGATGAGCGCGAGGCAAGGCCGGCCGAGGCCGCTTGCTTCGGCGATCCAGGCGGCGGCGTTCTCGCGCGCGACATCGACGTCGGCTGCGCCGGCGAGATCGAGCGCAAGTCCATCGGCCTCGCTCGCCAGCCCCGCCTCGAAAGCGGCGCGGGAGGCGGCGGAAAGGACGAGAATCGAACGCATGGCGGGCGTCTCCTGAATGGAGCGAAGCTTATGCGAGGCTTGCGCCAATGGCGACCGGTCGCGGGCGACAAAAAATATTAAGCGAAATTTTACCTTGAATCCTCACACTCGATTAACCGGAAGCCAAGGGGGCTTTCGCTTTTTCGCGAGTGACGCATGACCATCCGTGCTTTCGCCCCATCGTTGGAAAACGCCCCGGCCAGCGCGCGGGCGGGGGGCGCCGCGGCGCTGGCGCGGGCCTGGCTGGACGGAGATCTGGACCCGGCCCAGCGGGAGCGGGCGGAGAAGGTGTTTTTCGCGCTGCTCGACGATCCCTCGCCTTTGCCGCGCCGGGCGCTGGCCGAAGCCTTCGCCGGGGCGACGCAAGCGCCTCCGGCGCTGATCTGGGCGCTGGCCTGCGATCCCTCGCCGGCTTCCGCCCTCGTGCTGGCGCGCTCGAAGCTTCTGAGCGACGCGCAATTGATCGATTGCGCCGCCATCGGCTCCCCCGGCGCCCAGGCCGCCATCGCCCTGCGCTCCGAACTGTCGTCCGCCGTTGCGGCGGCGCTGGCCGAGATCGGGGCGCGCGAGGCGCTCATCGCGCTGGCGGTCAACGCCGGCGCCAATCTGCCGGAATTCGCCATGCGCCGCATGGTCGAACGGTTTTGGGACGACGGCGAATTGCGCGAGGCCCTGCTGGGCCGTCCGTGGCTGCCGGCGACCGTGCGCGCCGCGCTGGCCGCCGCCGCCGCGCGGCAATTGACCGATCTCGCGCTCAAACGCAACTGGATGGCGCGCGCGCGCTGCGAAAACGTCGCAAGGGATTCGCGAGACCGCGCCGCCATGATCATCGCCGCGGCTTGCGCCGACTATTCCGACGAGACGGCGGCGCTCGCCGCTTATCTGCGGGTTTCCGGGCAATTGACGGCGGGGCTCGCGCTGCGCGCGCTGCTCTGCGGCCAGAGCGGCCTGTTCGAGGCGACGCTGTCCGAACTGACCGGTCTGGGCCCGCGCCGCATCGCCGGCCTGGTCAGGGACCCGGCCTCCCCGGCCTTTGCCGCTGTTTACGCGAGGGCCGGCCTGCCCGAGACCCTGTTGCTCGCCTTTCAGATCGCGCTGGTTGCGCTGGCGCGCCTGCCGCAGGAAGAAACCGATGACGGCGCCTTGCGCCTGCCCCTCGTTCAGGCGGTGCTGCGCCAATGCGAAGGCGCGGGCGACGAAAGTCTTTCCCGCCTGATCGCGCTGTTGCGCCGGTTCGAGGCGGATGCGGCGCGCGAGACGGGCCGGCGCGCGCTTGCGCGGCTGAAACGGGAAGCGCCGGCCATGGCCGCCGCGCCGGCGGAACCGCCCGCCGCGCCGGCGCTCAAAGCGCCGGTTTTGCCCGAAACCGCTCCGGCGCCGGTTTTCGAGCCCGCCGCATCGGGCGAAAGCGGCGAAATCGCCGTCGATCTCGACGCGCTGGAAAAACAACTGATCGCCGCCTGATCGGCGTTCTGGCCCCAAATCGCCGCGTCAATTTTTTCGTGATTTTTTGCGCGCAAGGCGGCGGCGCGAAAGCGCAACGCCGACGATGATTCAATCCACGCGGGTTGAAGCGGTTCGGCTTGTTCCGCGCCAAAGGAAAGGCCGCCTCGCGGCGGCCTTTCGGATGTTGTCGATGGCGCTAATTCACGCGATCGAAACCGTCTTCACCCGGCGATGGCTGAGAAAGCCGAGGCCGCACAAGCCGAGCGCCATCAAGGCCCAGGTCGAAGGCTCGGGAACGCCGCCAACCTGCGTATAATAGCCGACGGTGTGATTGTCGGATTCGTAGCCGCCGCCGAAGTTGTTGCCTTCGGAAAACGTCACCTGGTTGAATGTGCCGGTTGTGTCGTAGAAGTTGATGAACACGAACGGTTCGCTACGGTCTTGACCATTGAATTGGGCGTTCGGATTGCCGTAATAGCGCTTGTCGAGTTGGGTGATCGCCGATACTTCTTTCGGCGTCACCTGACCGACCTCGACGCCATTATTGTAGAACGTCACGATATTGCCCTTGTCGAGCGCCGACAGCCAGTAGCCGAAATAGTTGATCCCCTTGGGATTGAGGATCGCATCGTTGCTCAGGGTGAGCGTGTAGGACGTGTTCGGGAAGGAGACCGGATAGGTCCCCGTTCCGCCGGCGCCGCCAAATTTGTCGGCTGCATCGATCTGGACGCCCTTCGAGTTTCCCGAACCGGGGGTGTAGACGCCGGAGATTGCGCCTTTGGTCTGGGCGGCGAAGTCGGCGACGATGGGTTTGTAATAGCCGGGTTTAAGCTCGTCGAACGTTTCGACGCCCTTCACGCTGAAGATCGCGGTGGAGTTCTGGACGCCCGGCGCTTCATAGTTGAGTTGGAACACATCGGCTCGAGCGGTGTTTGCGGCGAGGACCGCAGAAGCGCCGGAGGCGACGACGACGAGAGCCTTTTTCATTATGATATTCAATGGATTAACCCCTCTGGAGGCTGACGCGGACTTGCGTCTCGCCCATCTTTGGCAAGTGCGGCGCCAAGCGGCCGAAAAGGGTTGAATATCAATAAAACCAGGGGGTTCGCAGGATCGTCCAGGAGTTCATGGGGGCGGGGAAATTGCGAATTGCGAATCGCCAGGCGGTCGCTATCGCAATTTGCGGTGCATAAACAGCAAGTTCGGCGAATTACGAATCCATCCGGGCGGCTGCGCCCGTCGGCCGATGTTGCGATGAAAAGCCGGCGCGGCGGGGCGCCAGCCAGCGGCGCGGCCGCGAAACTTTTCTGATCCTGTGAAATTGGATCGGGCGGGAATTCAGCCCATCAGCCCCGATGCCTTGAGCCAATAGAGCAGGGTCAGCGTCTTGCCGTCGCGGATCGCCCCGGCCTGCGCCTCGGCCAGGGTCTCGAAAAAGCCGGCTTCGACGATTTCGATCTCCTCGCCTTCCTCCTCCATGCCGCCGCCGTCGGCGACGCGGGCGTCCGGCCCATAGGGCGCAACGAAGAAATAGAGCTTTTCCGTCGTCGCCGCCGGGCTGACGAAAGCCTCGAACAGCAAGCGCAGTTCATGGACGCGCAGGCCGATTTCCTCCATCGCCTCGCGCCGCATGCAGGCGTCGGGCGCCTCATCGGGGTCGATCGTCCCGGCGCAGGCTTCGAGCAGATTGGGCGTGGAATCGTTGATGAAGGCGCCGAGCCGGAACTGCCGCGTCAGCAGCACTTTTTTGCGCTGCGGGTCATAGGGCAGCAGCACGGCGGCGTCGGGCCGGCGGAACAGGTTGCGCTCATGTCTTTCCCAGCGCCCGTCGGCGCGGCGAAAATCATAGGTCAGCCGCGAGAAGGAATATTTGTCGCGCGCCAGAATTTTTTCGTCGAAGCCGCGCAACCGGGCGGCCATGTTGTCGTCTTCGTCGGCCATGATTCAATGCCTGAATTGTTCGCGCAGGATGCGCTCTTCCATGGAATGACCGGGATCGTGGAGAATCTCCATGCCCGTCGAACGGTCGGTCGTCACTCTGACCCGCAGCACATCGCGGAACTCGAAGTGATCGGCGGTGGCCGCCACCGGGCGCTTGTCCGCTTCGAGAATTTCCAGAACCACCTCGGCCTTGTCGGAGAGCAGCGCGCCGCGCCAGCGGCGGGGGCGGAAGGCGGAAATCGGCGTCAGCGCCATCAAGGGCGCGTCGAGCGGCAAAATCGGGCCGTTGGCGGAGAGATTATAGGCGGTGGAGCCGGCCGGCGTGGCGATCAGCACGCCGTCGGCCATCAATTCCTCAAGCCGCACATGGCCGTCCACCCGCACCCGCAGCTTGGCGGCCTGGGCGGACTGGCGCAGCAGCGATACTTCGTTGATCGCCCGCGCCTGGGTCTTCGGTCCGTTGACCGTTTCGGCCTCCATCAGCAACGGATGAACGATCGAGCTGTGCGCCGAGCTGAGCCTCTTGCGCAGCCCGGTTTCGCGGAACTCGTTCATCAGAAAGCCGACCGAGCCGCGATTCATTCCGTAGATCGGGACGTTGCGGCCCATGAACTTATGCAGGGTCTGCAACATCAGGCCGTCGCCGCCCAGCGCCACCACCACTTCGGCTTCGTCGGAATGGACGTCGCCATAGCGGCCGACCAGCCGCGCGCGGGAGTCCTCCGCCTCCGGCGTCCCCGAGGACAGGAAGTTGATCCGCTCGAACCGGCGCGTAGGGCCTCGGGAATGAATCATTGCGCTCGATCGCCGTCGCGCCGGATTGGCTCTTTTGATCCATAGGCGATGGCGCCGCCTTGAGCAAGGCTGCGCAAACGTCGGGCGACCGACGGAAAGCCTGCGCGCAGGCGAAGGTCTATGCGGTAGAATCTGCAAGTTTTCCGCCTTGTCGTTGACAAGGATCAAAATTTTTGACCATCAAGGCTTGCGTCATAGGAAAGAATGTCATCCTATTGTAAGTCGGTCGGATGCGCCGGCTCCAGCGGGAGTTTGTTTTGGAAAGCTTGGCCGAAAAGACTATGACGGACACGGTCTTCGGTCGCATGGAAGCCAGTGTGCGCAGTCTGTCCTGCGCTTCGCAAAAGCCGCCCCAGGGCGGGGCGCTCGATTGCGCCGATTGCGATGTGCGCGGCCAGAGCATCTGCCAGGCGCTCGACCCGGACGAATTCGAAGCGCTGGAAAAAATCGGCCGCACCGTTTCGTTTCCCTCCAAGGCGACCGTGTTCGAGCAGGGCCGCGACGCGGTCCATGTCGGCAATCTGACCTCGGGCGCGCTGCGGCTGTCGAAACTTTTGCCGGATGGGCGCCGGCAGGTGGTCGGCTTCGCCATGCCCGGCGATTTCCTCGGCCTCGCCCTCGCCAAGACCCACATGTTCACCGCCGACGCGCTGACGCCGGCCAAAATCTGCCAGTTCTCGCGGGTCGGCTTTTCCGAGCTTATCGACGAAAAGCCGCGTCTGATGCGGGCTTTGCTGGAGGCGGCCTCGCATGAGCTGACCCTGGCGCAGGACCAGATGGTGGTGCTCGGCCGACGCACGGCGGAGGAAAAGATCGCCGCCTTCCTGATCGGCATGCGCAACCGCTATGCCCGCATCCATGGCGCTTCCGTCCATGTGCCGCTGCCGATGACCCGGCTCGACATCGGCGATTATCTCGGCCTGACGGTCGAGACCGTCAGCCGGATGATGACCCGGATGGCGCGGGAAAAGACCATTGTCATCGTCCCCGATGGCGTGCGCCTGCTCGACGTCGCGCGGCTGGAGCGGCTTGCCGAAGTCTGAGTCATGGCTTAACGGCAACGCGACCCTTCCGGTCAAGCATAGTGGACGCAGGTTCGCGTGAAGAAAACGCTTCGAGGCCATGCAACCCAAGCCTTTGCCGATCCGGGATCGTCGGAATGCGAAAAACGCGCCCGGGGCGACCGAGGGCGCGCTGTCGGAAAACCGGGACGACCCGGACGACACGCTCGATGAAGGCGCGTTTGCGCGCTGGTTCTGCGCCGGGGCGCGGGCGGCGTTTTCGGGTCCGGCGTTTTATGTCGCCTTGTCGCTGATGGGCGTTGGCGGTCTCGCGCGGGCGGCGGGTTTTCCTATCGGCGCGGCCATGCTCTCCACCTTGCTGGTCTGGGCCGGCCCCGGACAATTGCTGTTTTTCGGCGCGGTCGCGGCCAAAACCGCGCCTCCTGCGATTGCGTTGGCGGTCAGCCTGTCGTCGGTGCGGCTGTTGCCGATGTGCCTTTCGGTGCTGCCGATGCTGCGCGGTCGAAAAACCCGGCTGGCCACCTTGCTCGCCGCCTCGCATTGCATCGCCGTCACCGTCTGGGCGGAATCGCTGCGCCGCCTGCCCGATTTGGCGAGGCCGACCCGCCTGCCATTTTTCTTCGGGCTGGCGACGGTCTGCATCGTGCTGACGACCTTGTCCACCGCGCTTGGCTTCTGGCTGACCGGTTCGCTGCCGGCGCCGCTCGGCGCGGGGCTGATGATGCTGTCGCCGATCTATTTTCTGGCCACCACGGCGCGCTCGGCGCGTTCGGGCGCCGACTGGCTGTCGATGCTGTTCGGCGCCGTTCTGGCGCCGTTGACGCAGAGCTGGATCGGCGGCGGCCTCGACCTGCCGGCGCTGGCCCTGATTGGGGGCGGCGGCGCCTGGCTTGTCGGCTATTTCGCGCGGCGTTCCAGATGAGCGTCTTTACCGGCGATCCGACGCTCGCGCCCTATCTGGCGCTGATCGTTCTGGGCTTCCTGCCGAGCGAAATCTGGCGGGTGATCGCGGTGTTCTTCGCGCGGGGAATCGACGAGGAATCGGAAATTTTTCTGTTCGTGCGCAGCGTCGCGACCGTGCTGCTGGTCGGGGTGGTGGTCAAGATCGTGCTGATTCCCTCGCATGAACTGGCGATCGTGCCGGTCTGGGCGCGCGTCGCCGGCATCGCCGCCGCGGCGGTCGCCTTTTTCGCCGCGCGCCGCTCGGTCTTCGCCGCCATTCTGGCCGGCGAGGCGGTCATCGTCTGGGCCGCCTGGCATTGGGGCGGATAGGCTACCCCTCCGCGATATGGGCCCACCAGGCCATATTCTTTAATGAATCGTGCAACTTTGGCGGCCGTTGGCGGCGTCTCAAGGCCGCGGAGTCCGGCGCCTCGCCGACCATCCCGATCGCGCCCGCGACTGCTGCAAGCTGACCCTGTGCGGGAATTCGATCACCGGATCGCCAACGGCGGGGATCGGCGAAGACGCGGCATCGTCGGGGACGGCCAAACCCTGCCGATCCGGCCTCGCTTCGGGTTTTCCAGCGAAGCGGGCGCCGGTTCGCGCGATGACGGCCGTCCGTCGAAACCCCGGTTTGCTTGGCCAGCGCCGAATCTCAGCTTGCGCGCCTTCTCTTCGGGAAAAACTTAAACTACACTGCCGGCGTTTTACGGGGGGCGCCGCCGATATGAACAGTTTGGAACAGGCGCTCGCGCAAGTCGCCAGGGGCGACAGGCAGGCCTTTCGCCAAATTTATTCTCAAACCTCGCCGCAACTATTCGCCATGGTCCGCGCGTTAATGCGTAACAGGGAACGTAGCGAAGAAATCTTGCAGGAGGCTTTCATCCGAATCTGGCGCAATGCCGACAAATTCGATCCGGCCAAGGGATCGGCCATGGCCTGGCTGGCGACGCTGACGCGGCGCGTGGCGATAGACGATCTGCGCCGGCGTCCCGAACCCGTCTGCTCCTTCGACGCCGACGACGCGCTGCTCAATTCCCTGGCCGACGAATCCGCGGCCGCTCCGGAGCTGGAGAAGGATCGTCTCGGCTTTTGCCTCGGTCGTTTGCGCGAGGATTATCGCCGGGCCATCGTGCTCGCTTACGTGCAGGGGTTCACCCACGAACAATTGGCGCAAAGGCTCGACCGGCCGCTGGGCACCGTCAAGGCCTGGGTGCATCGCGGTCTGGCGTCGATGAAGGAATGTATGGGATGAAGGGGCAAGACCAGGACCGGGACATGACCGCTGCGGCCTACGCCATCGGCCTGCTGTCGGACGAGACCTATGACGCCGCCGCCGCCACGGCGCGGGAAGACAGGCAATTCGCCGATGAGATCGCCGCCTGGGAACAGCGGCTCGCGCCGCTCGCCGGCGGTCTGGCGCCGGTTCCGCCGCCCGCCGACATGCTGGCGAAAATCGAGGCAAGGCTCGACGCCGAGACGCGGGATAGCCTGAATTGCAGGGTCACGCGCGCCGATGAGGGCCAATGGGTTGAACTCGAGCCGGGCGTCCGCATCAAGGTGCTGCACCGCAAACCGGAAATCGGCCGCCAGACCTATCTGCTCGAACTTGCAGCAGGCGCGACTTCGACGCTGAGCCACGATCACGACGACGACGAAGAATGTTTTGTCGTGTCGGGCGACATCGCCTTCGGCGACACTTTGCTCGGTCCCGGCGATTATCATCTGGCGCCGAAAGGCGCGCTTCATGGAAAGGCGCGTTCGTCGCGCGGCTGCGTCTGCGTGATCGTCGCCGCGATGAATTGAATTTTTCCGCGGCGCACAAAAACCCGACGGCTGTCGAAAATTTGCGCCCGGCTGCAACTCTCTCGCTTGTCCCCTCGTATCAGCAGCCATTCGCCGTTCCGGCGTCGATTGCCGTTCGGCTGAATCGCAATCGGCTCCGGATTGCCTCGTTTTCGCAATTTTTTTGCGAAAAGCCGGTATTCGCTCCTTCGCCCAAGGCCTCGCAGCCTCGGCGGACGCGCGTTCTATTTCGATAAGTATCTTAAAATATAAAAATAAGAAATTTCCAAAAAATTTGCAGCGGCTTTGCAACTAACTGCAGGGTCCACCCGTAAAGTCCCTCGAAGGCCAAATGAAAAGGCTTTCATGTCGCAAATGGGCGACTAACCTGAGAGGATTTTACTATGAAAAATGTCCGCAACCTTGCTTTCTCCACCCTCTTTGCTGTCGCCATGATTCCGGCGGCCGTGGCCTTGGCCAACCCCAACGTCGGCGGCGCGCCGATGTATGAAAACCGGAACATTGTCGAAAACGCCGTGAACTCGAAGGACCACACCACTCTGGTCGCCGCAGTCAAGGCCGCCGGTCTGGTCGACACCCTGATGGGCCCCGGCCCGTTCACCGTCCTCGCGCCGGTCAACGCCGCTTTCGCCAAATTGCCGGCCGGCACGGTCGATACGCTGCTCAAGCCGGAAAACAAGGGCACGCTGACCGCCGTCCTGACCTACCACGTCATTCCCGGCAAGCTCTCGGTGGAAGATCTCGAAAAGAACGCCAAGGCCCATGGCGGCGTCGCCAAAGTGACGACCGTCGAGGGCGAGCAGCTCGAAATCTTCCCCAAGGGCCGCAAGCTGGAAATCAAGGACGCCAAGGGCGACATCGCCACCATCACCATCGGCGACGTGGTCCAGAGCAACGGCGTCATCCATGTGATCGACAAGGTCCTGCTGCCGAAATGAGTCTTGAGCAAAAGGGGCGCGGCGTCGGTCGCGCCCTTCTTCCACTTGCGGGAGCGCGGGCATGGCTCATTCGAAACCTGTTCATCCGGCGATCGTTCGTCTCACCCATTGGGTCAATGCGGCCGCGATCATGGTCATGATCGCCAGCGGGCTGGCGATTCACAACGCCCATCCGACCTTGCCTTTCGCCGTTCCGCCGGCCATGACCTTCGGTCTCGGCTTTATCGGCGGCCTGCGCTGGCATTTCGCCGCCATGTGGGTGCTGGCCGCCAATTTCATCCTGATGATGCTCTATGGTCTGGCGTCGGGCCGTTTCCGGCGCAAATTCCTGCCGCTCGCGCCCGCCGAGGTGCTGCAAACCCTCGGCGACGCCCTGCGCGGCAAGCTCGCCCATGCCGATCTGTCGGCCTATAATGGCGTGCAGAAACTGTTTTACATGGGCGTGCTCGCGGCGATCGCGCTGGCGATCCTGAGCGGGCTGGCGATCTGGAAGCCGGTCCAGTTGCAGATCTTCACCCTGGCCTTCGGCGATTTCGACCGAGCCCGGCTGGTTCATTTCTGCGCCATGGCCGCGATCTTTCTCTTCCTTTTGGTTCATGTGGCGATGGCGTTGCTGACGCCGCGCACCATCGCGGCCATGATCAGGGGGCGCTGATGTCCATTCGCAAAATTCCCCATCCCGACAGTGGGCTCATCTTGCGCGACGCCGCCCGCCGCGTCGATCTATCGAGCCGCCGGTCGTTCCTGCGCCATGCGCTGGGGCTTGGCGCGCTGACCATGCTGACCGGCTGCGACGTGGTCGACGGCCAATCCGCCGAGCAAATGCTGTCCAAAGTGTCGGATTTCAACGACAGGGTGCAGGCCTGGCTGCTCAACCCGCAAAGGCTGGCGCCGGAATATCCCGAATCGATGATCACGCGGCCGTTTCCCTTCAACAGTTTCTACACGCCCAACAGCGCCGACAAGGCCCCGAGGATCGATCCAGCCGACTGGCTGCTCAACGTCACCGGCAAGGTGGAGAACACTCAGGATTGGACGCTGGAACGGCTTTCGTCGCTGCCGCAGTTCACCCAGATCACCCGCCATGTCTGCATCGAGGGCTGGAGCGCGATCGGCAAATTCACCGGCATTCGCTTTTCCGACTTCCTGCGCGCGGTCGGCGCCGACTTGAACGCGAAATATGTCACTTTTCGCTGCGACGACCATTATGTCACCAGCATCGACATGGCGAGCGCGCTGCATCCGCAGACCCAGCTGACGCTCGGTTTCGACGGCGGCGTTTTGCCGCGTGAACATGGCTTTCCGCTGAAATTGCGCATTCCGACCAAGCTCGGCTTCAAGAACCCCAAACATATCGGGGAAATCGAAATCGGCGACGAATTCACCGGCGGATTTTGGGAAACCTACGGCTACAACTGGTTCAGCGGGTTGTGACGATTGGCGGCTTCGCCAACGAACCTTTCGCACGGCGGATCTCGATCCGGCGTGCGAACGTATATTTGCGGCATATATAATAAGAAATAATCATTATAATTTAATATAAAAGCATAGAAACAAAAATATATCATAAGCTGCATCTATAAAACCTTCATTCTCGTATTCAAGTCATAGGAGTTTGATCGGCAAGCTCCTGATCTGGCCTTTTACGGCCTCAATATTCTGGAGAGAACCCATGAAGACGTTTCAAATGACGCCGCTGCCTGGCCGGCGTTCCGGCGCCGGCGCTCCGCCGCTGAGGCCAATGGCCATTCTGGCGATGCTGGCGCTGGGGGCGACGCTGGCGCCTTCCGCCCATGCGGCCTTGATAGACTTCAAGCTGACCGGCTCACGGCAGGCCAGTTTCCAGATCGACTCCAGCCGCATTCCGGACACGTCGAACGCGTCCTTTTTTGGCGACAGTATCCAATACTTCAATGTGAACGGCGTGTTCGGCGGGGTCCAGGAAACGGCCACCATTGGCTTCGGCACGTTCTTGTTCGCCGATCTCAATATTTCGGCCGCCGGCCTCGGATTCACGCAGTTTGCGGGACCTGACCTGTTCACCGGCTCCCCGTCGAGCCCGAATTTCAAGTTCGGAACTTTCGCCCTTTCGAGCATCGTCTCCGGCCCGAGTACGATCACGATATCGGCCACGCCAGCCGTTCCCGAAGCTTCGAGCTGGGCGATGATGCTGGTCGGCTTCGCCGGCATCGGATTCATGGCCCGCCGCGCGGGTCGCCGCGCGGGTCGCGGCGCGGGTTTCCGCCTCGCCTGAACGACGTTTCGCAGTCTGCGCCCGGCGCGAATGTCGCGCCGGGCGTCCGCGTCACGGCGGTCGAGTCGAGATTTGGCCAGCCTGGAGCCAAATCGCGATCGGCCGACGGCAAATCGATAAACATCACGAGACCGGGCGAAGAATTGTTGGTTGGCGTGGCCGTCGCAACGATTCCGAATTGCGCGTCGCATAATTTTGAGACGTTGCACGAATTCAATGGGCGGTGGCGACGCCAAAGCCCGTTTGGCGTCAAGGTTCCGATGTGGTCGATAGCGAATTTGCGCATTTTCGCAAAGCATGTGTCGGCAGGCGCCGCCGGATTTCCGCTCCCGGCGCGATCCTGCCCTTGCCGGCGGCGCGCGCGGCTTTTCGCTTCGCGCCGAAATGGGCCATTGCAGGAAGCGGCGGCTTTGGCGCCAAAAGGTCAAGTCCGACTGCCGCAGCAGCGCGAAAACCGTCAAACCGTTGGCCAGGGACGGCTCACGCCTCCGCCAGCGCCGCCCTGATCTTGTCGGCATGGCTTTTAAGCGTCGCGCCATCGGCCATTCCGCCGCCATGCGCGCGCAAAGCCTCGCCTTCCCAGCGCGGAATCACGTGAAAATGAATATGGAACACGCTCTGGCCGCCGGCGGGCTCATTGAACTGGTGCAGGGTGATCCCCTGCGCGCCCATGCCCTTTTTCACCGCGCGGGCGATCTTCTGGACCCGCAGGATCAGCGCGGATAGCGCTTCCGGCGCAATATCGAGCAGGCCCCTCGCGGTGGTTTTGGGAACCACCAGCACATGACCGTCGGCGCGCGGCATCACGTCCATGAAAGCCAGCACCGCATCGTCTTCGTACACCTTCTCGCAAGGAATCTCGCCGCGCAGGATTTTGGCGAAAATATTGTTCGGGTCATAGGCGACGGTCATGGGAAGGCTCCGGCGGTGATTTCGGCGCGGACGGTGGCTCAGGGACCTTGCCCGGTCAAGAGGGGTTTTCCCCTTTGCGGAACGGCGCATGTTCGGCGTAATCCTCGATCAGCGATTCGACCGCCTGGGCCTCGCGCGCAAAAAAATCCGCCGCCGCATCGGCAAGGCGCGGATCGGCGAATTGATGCGCCGAAAAAGTCGCCACCGGCTCATAGCCGCGCGACAGCTTGTGCTCGCCCTGAGCGCCGGCCTCGACCCGCGACAGCCCGCGCGACAAGGCGAATTCGATCGCCTGATAATAGCAAAGCTCGAAATGCAGGCAGGGGTGCTGTTCAATCGCGCCCCAGTTGCGGCCATAGAGCGCGTCGTCGCCGATCAGATTGAGCGCCCCGGCGATGAGCCGCCCCTTGCGCCGCGCCAGCACCAGCAGCACGCGGTCCGCCATGGCGGCGCCGAGCTTTGTGAAAAACGCCCGGGTCAGATAGGGGCGGCCCCATTTGCGCTCGCCGGTATCGAGATAGAAGGAATAAAAAGCGTCCCAATGCGCCTCGGTCAGATCGGCGCCGGTCGCCCATTCGATGGCGAGGCCGGCGGCGGCGACTTCCGCGCGCTCCTTGCGGATCGCCTTGCGCTTGCGCGAGGCCAGCGTCGCGAGGAAGTCGTCGAAGGTCTTGTAGCCGCGATTGTAGAAATGGAACTGCTGGCCCTTGCGCTGAAGAAAACCGGCGTTTTCGAGAAAATCGCGGTCGGCGGCGTCGGGAAAATTGATGTGCAGCGACGACGCGCCGGCGTTCTTGCCGAGAGAGCGCAGGCCGAGCGTCAAAGCCTCTGCGGCGCCTTCGGGGGCGTCGGCGGCGACCAGCAGGCGGCGCCCCGTCACCGGCGTGAACGGCACGGCGACCAGAAGTTTCGGATAATATTTGCCGCCGACGCGGTGAAAGGCGTCGGCGAGGCCATGATCGAACACATATTCGCCGAGCGAATGGGTCTTGAAATAGGCCGGCGCGCAGGCGACGAGCTTTCCCTCCGGCGTTTCGACCAGCACATGGGCGGGAATCCAGCCGGTCCGCCCGCCGACGCAACCCGAGGTTTCGAGCGCGTCGAGAAAGGCGTGGCCGATGAAGGGGTTGAAGCGCTCGCCATCGGGACAGGCCGGGCCGCCGGGATTGGCGCAGGCGTCCCAGTCAGCCGCATTGACGGAGCCGAGGCGGTCGATCTGGCGGATGCGGAAAGGGACAGGGCTCATCGGCCTGCATCATCGCCTGAATTTTCGCGGCAATCCAGCCTGTTCCGCCAGTTCTCGCATGTAAGGACCCGTGCGGGTTGGCTGGCCGTCGAAGCCTGACGCTTGGTTTGCGCCAGAACCTTTTCCGATTCAATTGGATCTGGAAAGGCTCCAGGAAAACGAACCCGAAAACCGCCGGCGGCGCGTGAAGCCCTCGCAAACCGCCCATTCGTTACCCGTAATGGCCTGAGAAGGGGCAGTTTTTCTCTTGCCTAGAGCAATTCCAAATACTCGATGCGGAGCTTGGCTGCTTTAGGCCAGCCGCAAGCTATTTGTGCAGGACATTTCCGTGTTAATACGGATATTGAGGACTCGTGCATGGCAGTGTTAAAAAGCAGATAGATTAAGCATGCATCCGCTTAGTCGCACTCATGGCGGCTGGTTAAATTTCCGATGGAAAACAATTGGGCGAATTCGTAAAAACATAATAAGAAAGGCGTTATCATAAAAATATATTATATATAAATGATATCAAATAGGAAAATGGTTACATATGGATAAATATGCTAAATCTGTTTCTTGCCTGTGAAAGATTAAAAATGAACAATCTGAACATTTCAGAAGAGATCGCGCTCTGCGTTTCCCCGCCGCGGCGAGCCGATGCCGTCGTCCGCCTCGACCTTGAATCCCTGGCCGGAATTGAAAGCGAATGGCGCGCGCTGGAGGGTTGGGCGACGTCATTCTGCCAGTGCTATGATTATGCCCGCGCCGCCCTTTCAATCGCCGAGGCGCAAGGTAAAACATCGTTCCTTGTCACGGTCCGCGACGACGATGGGCTGCGCGGCGTCTGGGGGCTGACGCTCTCGCGTTCATTCCACGCGGTGCTGCGCCCGTTCAGTTGCGGCACTAACGAGGAATACAGCGCGCCTCTGGTGGACAGTCCTTCCATCGGCTCGCGGATTTTGACGGCGGTCTCGACTCTCGCCGGCGTGGCGGACCGGTTGATAATTTACAATACGCCGGAGGATTCGCCGTTCGACCGGGCCGCCGCGACCCTTCCGTTTCCGCAGAAGATCACCTGCGTGCCCGGCGTGGTCATCCCTTCGTCGAGCTACGCGACCTGGGGGGAAGCAGAAAAGCGCCTGTCGAGCGGGATGCGCTACAATCTGCGGTCGCGCGCCAAGCGGCTTGCGCAGCGGGGCGAGGTGAAAATCGGCTGGTGCGATTCCATCGGTGAAGCGGACCGCGCCATGGCCTTCTTTTTTGAGCGCAAGGCCCTTTGGCTAAAGGAAAAAGGCAAGCGCTCGCCCTGGGTGGGCCATTCCGAGGCGCCGGAATTCTTTCGCCGTCTCGTCCGGGCGACCGACAGCCCCACGGTCGCCGCCGTTCAACTGGACGGCGTTCCGGTTGCTGTTGCGATCTGCCTCGTTTGCCCGCGCGCGGTCGAGTACGCCCTGACGACATTCGACCCCAAATACGCCGCCTATGGGCCAGCGCAGCTTCTTGTCCGGTTTCTCGCGCAATGGGCGCTCGAACACGGTCGAGACTTCGATTTCGGCATCACCATAGCGGACTATAAAGAGCAATGGCCGGTCGAAAACCGCACCTATGTCTCGCGAAACGTGATGCTGACGATGCGCGGTCGGATTCCGGACGCCGACGAATTGAACAGATCGGCGCACACCCATGCCGTCCGAATAAAGCGATGGATTGGCTCGCGATCGAAGACGCCGCAGCAGGACTGAAATCATTTTCCGAAACCAGGTTTCGCTAAATCCGCAATCCAGCCGGCGAGAATGACCGCCGGACGCGAATGCGACGCCGCGCCTACGAAAGAAAACTGCATCCGACCCCGCAAACTCACGCCGCGCTGGCGGTCACGCAATTGCGGCCGCTGTTTTTCGAGCGGCATTGACGGAGCCGAGGCGGTCGATCTGGCGGATGCGGAGACGGAAAGGGCCAATCGGCCTGCATCATCGACCGAATTTTCGCAGCAATCCAGCCTGTTCCGCCAATTCCCGCATGGGAGGACCCGTGCGAGTCGGCTGGCCGTCGAAACCTGAAATCCGGCCCGCGTTGGGAAGGACGCAAAACAGCGGAAAGCTGTCGGGCGCAGGCGCCCAGTTCCCCAAAACGTCCAAGCTTTTGAAAAAATGGAGCTTGCTTGAGCTTGACTAGACTGCTTCGCCCAAATTTGTTATTCATTATATTGAAGCGCCAATCGGCTGATGCATTCACATGGACTTGATTCAATTGGGATTGCCTTAGATATGCTCGCAACCGCTTTTCAGACCGCCGCTCATGTTTTCGACTTGTTGCGCGGTAAACGCGGGCCGGTTCATCCGATGGACAAGGCTTTAAGAATAGAAACATCGGGACGCGTTACGCGCCGCGCCCTGGCGTCGGGGAGCAAGAACGACGTTCATTCGGTCGGCTATGTCGGAGCGCATCCGGGCATCGTACGCAAATGCCTCGACCTGATCGGCGTCGAGCCTGAGATGACATTCATAGACATAGGCTGCGGCAAGGGGCGCGCGCTGGCTGTCGCCTGCGAATATCCCTTCGCCAGGTTGATTGGTCTGGAACTGTCGCCCCTTGTCGCCCGCGTGGCGTTCCGAAATTTCGCAAAGCTTCGGCGGCGGGACGAAAAGTTTTCGCGCGTCTCCATCTTGGAGGGCGACGCCAGCCAGCCGCCTTTTCAGCCGGGATGCAATGTGTTTTTTTTCTACCATCCCTTTACCGGCGAGCCGGTAAAGACCTTGATCGCCAACTTTCGCCGACACTTCGAAGCCAATCCGACTTCGAAGGTCTGGCTCATCTGCTACAACCCGGTGTCGTTCGATGATTTCGACAAATGCGGCCTGTTCACAAGATTCTATGCCGCGAAAATCGCCGCCGACAAGGAAGACAACGTCGCGGGCTTTACCTCGCACCCTTATGACAGCGTCATCATCTACCAGAGCGCGAACGCGCCAATGCGCGATCCTTTGCCAGGCGCCAAGGCCGGGGTCGTGATCACGATCCCCGGTCTCGGCGCCGATGTCGTCAATTGGGTGTGATCGAGGGTCGATCCTTCCAGCACCAATCATCGGTCGATGGCCGAAACCTTTATCCGACAGGTCAAGCGTCGGCTTTAACACGTCGATCCAGCGAACAAGCCCTGGAGCCGCACCGAGACATTTGTGAATGAATTCACAAATGTCCTGCGAGCATGAACGCCGCGCCGATGAAAGAAAAATCGAATTCGCCGGCACAAAATTCACGCCGCCGAGGCGGTCACACAATTTCTTCCGCTGTTCTTCGAAAGATAAAGCGCCCGGTCGGCGCGTTTGAACAAGGCGTCGGGCGCATCGCCGGGGCATGAAGCGGCGACGCCGATCGACACCGTGACCGGAATCGCGCGCGCGCCCTGTTCGATGGGGAAGGGCGCGCTGGCGACGGCTTCGCGGATTCGTTCGCCGACGATCCGCGCGACGGATAATTTCGTGTCGGGCATGACGACGACGAATTCCTCGCCGCCAAACCGGCACATCAGGTCGGCGCCGCGCACCGCGCGCTTGACCCGCGCCGCGAAGATTTTCAGCACTTCGTCGCCGCAATCATGGCCGAAGCTGTCGTTGACGCGCTTGAAATGGTCGATATCGACGATCATCGCCGACAGCGGCCGGCCGGTCCGCGCCGCCTGTTCGAGCAGCGACACCAGATGGGATTCGAGATAGCGCCGGTTGTTGAGCCCGGTCAGGGGATCGACCACCGCCAGTTCCATGGCGGCCTGCACATTGGAGCGCAGATCGTCGGCATAGCGTTTCAGGCGGATCTGGGTTCGGACGCGGGCGATCAACTCGTTGCGGTCGATCGGGCGGACCAGATAATCATTCACCCCGAGATCGAGGCCGCGCAGGATGCGCGGGCGATCCTCGGCGTCGGCGAGCATCAGCAAGGGCGTGTGGCGGGTGCGCTCCAGCGCCCGCAACTGGCTGCACAGCCGCAAGCCGTCGAAACGGACGAGGCCGAGGCTGACGATCGCCAGTTCGTAATTATTTTCGGCGGCGCGCGGCAGCGCCTCAAGCGGGTCGGCCTCGACATCGATCTCGAAGCCGGGGCCCAGCGCCGCGATCACGCGCTCGCGGGAATGGGCGCGGTCGTCCACCAGCAGGATTTTGCCCCCCATGCCGCCGTCGAGCCTCGGCGGCGTCGCCGCCCTGATGCCGAGCGCGGCGGAAGTCGAGGCGCGGGCGCGCAATTCGTCCACCGCCAGTTTGAGACGCGACAGCGAGCGGACCCGCGCCAGCAGCGCGATTTCGTCGATCGGCTTGACCAGAAAATCGTCGGTGCCGGCCTCCAGCCCGCGCAGGCGGTCGGAGGCCTGGTCGAGCGCGGTGACCATGATTACCGGCAGATGCAGGGTCGCAGGGCTGCGCCTGAGCTGGCGGCAGACCTCGAAACCATCCATGCCGGGCATCATCACATCGAGCAGGACGAGGTCGCAATCGCCCCTTTCGCAGATTTCCAGCGCTTTGATCCCGCTCGTCGCCGTCACCACGTCGAAATATTCGGCGCTGAGCCGCGCTTCCAGAAGCCGGACATTGGGCAGGACGTCATCGACCACCAGCACGCGGGCCGTCATCTTTTTGGGCCTTTCATCGGGCAGGGCGGATCGAAATCATGTGTCGCCAATATAGGTCCGGACGGTTTCGAGAAACTTGACCACCGAGATCGGTTTCGACAGATAGGCTTCGCAGCCGCCCTGACGGATTTTCTCCTCGTCGCCCTTCATCGCGAAGGCGGTGATGGCGACGATCGGAATATGGGCGAGGGCAGGATCGTCCTTGAGCCATTGCGTGACCTGCAGGCCGGAAACCTCGGGCAGCTGAATGTCCATCAGAATCAGGTTCGGCATGTGCCGGCGCGCCAGCCCGACCGCCTCGACGCCGCTGCGGGTCTGCACGGTGGCGTAGCCATGCGCTTCGAGCAGGTCGTTGAACAGTTTCATGTTCAACTCATTGTCCTCGACGATCAGAACCGTCTTTTTCATGCGCATCCCGCCAAAGCCGCAACGGCCCCGATGCTTTCGCGGCCTGTTCTTTTCATTGTCAGCCCCTGTATTCTAGGCCAGACAAATTGACGAAATGAAAATTTGCGCCGAACTTGTCGCGGCAATCCCGCGCAAGGACCCACCCGTCTTGGCCATTCGTCCCCCAAACAGCCGTCAAGCGGAACGCGAGGCGGCGGAAGCCGTCGCCGTTTCGGCGCTGAATTTCATCGCGCTCGAACCCGAGCGCCTGTCGCGCTTTCTGGCGCTGTCGGGGCTCGATGTCGATCATTTGCGCGCGGTCGCGGCGCAGCCGGGTTTTCTGGCCGGCGTACTGGCCTATCTCGCCGACGACGAGGCGCTGTTGCTGGAATTCGCCGCCGTCGACGGTTTGCAGCCGGAAGCCGTCGCCAGCGCCTGCCGCGCGCTGAACCCAAGTATGGACGGCTAATTCCCGACGGCTGCATTTTCTTGAACCGCGCCGGTGGCGGTTTCGTAAAATTCCCATTAGATACGGCGCCAATGCGCTCAAGCTGCAATCGGGAATTTTTCAATGGTCAAGATCATCTTCATCAGTTCCTCCGGCGAAAGGCGGGAGGTCGAGGCCGAACCCGGCATGACGGTGATGGAGACCGCGACCAGGGGCGGCATCGACGAGATCGTCGCCGAATGCGGCGGCGCCTGCGCCTGCGCCACCTGCCACGTCTATGTCGCGCCCGAATGGTTCGACAAATTGCCGCCGGCCGGGCCGATGGAAAGCGACATGCTCGATTTCGCGGTCGATCCGCGCCCGAACTCGCGGCTGTCCTGCCAGATCAGGGTCGAGCCGGAAATCGACGGGCTGACCGTCGAGACGCCGGCGCAGCAGGGCTGAGCCGTCCCTGCGGCGAAACCGCCGCTTGTGGAGCAAGCCAAAAAATTGCATTTTCCCCGCCGGACGGGGGACACCTCCCGATATTGACCGAAAAAAGAAGGGTTCCATGAAAAAGCATCTTCTCATTGCCGCGCTGGCGGCGGCGCTCGCCTTTCCCGCCTTCTGCCCGGCGGCGGCGGAGCCGGTCGATCCGGCGGAACAGGCCCTGGCCAAACAGGAAGCCGAGGATCACGCCACGCTCGTCGAGGCGCGCGTCGCCGCCCTGAAAGCCGGCCTGAAACTGACGCCGGCGCAGGAAAAGGACTGGACCGCGCTGGAAAAGGTGCTGCGCGAGGTGGTCGTCGCGCGCGCGGGGCGGCGGAAGGCGTTTCTGGCGCAGGCGGCGGAATTCCACGAGAAGGACGAGGTCGTCCAGAGCATAAAGCTGGTCGGCCAGAATCTCGTGGCGCGCGGCGAGGAATTGCAGAAGGTCGCGGCGGCGGCGGCGCCTTTGTTCGAAAGCCTCGACGCCGCCCAAAAACATCGCTTCGCCTTGCTCCTGCATAGTTTCGCCGCGCCAAACGCCCTCAACTGAGACCCTGAACTAACAGGCTGCTGAAAAATGCGTGCGTTGATCCCCCCGTGCTTCGAGACGCGATGCTTCGCATCGCTCCTCAGCATGAGGGGATCAATGGAATCAATAACATAGCCCTCATGGTGAGGAGCCCGCGAAGCGGGCGTCTCGAACCACGAGGGCGGTCCGAGGGGTTTTCAGCAGCCCGCCAAGACTGCCCGCGCGACAATGAAAAGAGGAATCAGATGCGTAAGAGATATCTGGCCGCAGGAATCGCCTGTATTTGCGTCGCGGCCTTCGGCGCGGCTTTCGCCCAATCGACGCTGAGGGTGCGCCCCCGCTCGGCCATTCCCTTGCCGGCCAATGTGATGACCAGCGACGATTGGCTCGATCCCGGCCAGGTCGTACCGGTGGGCTCCGAAAACAATTATTCCCGAATGGTCGAGGCGCCTATGGACGTCCAGGTCGGACCGAATCTGAACCAGAACTGGTGATGCCGGGTTCCGCAGGGGGAGACAGCGGGACAGGTTTAAGCCGTGCGCGGACAGCCTCACCATAAAAAGGGGTCGCGGCTCGTTGAAACGGCAGAGATCGGCGGCAAGGCGCTTGTTCGCTCCTCCAGACCGCACCTGCGGACTTCGACCGATCTCTCAAAAGTCCCTGATTTTCAGACCGGCTGCGCTATTGCGAACATCTTGATTTTTGAAGAAGGTTCGGATTCTGGGTCGCCCTCGTTATACCTCATTGCTCCGTCCGACCTCAAAAGGAACATTCAGCTGGCGTTCATTTCCTCCAGCGCCATGAGCGACTCCGGCAACACTTGACCGCCGTCGATAATTAATGTCTGGCCAGTAATATAGGCGGCTTCTTCGGACGCGAAGAACAAGGCGGCGTTTGCGATGTCGACGACAGTGCCAAGGCGCCCCATCGGGATCGAACCTTCCATTTTCGCAGCATACTCAGGCCCCAGATCAGCCAACCCCTCGGTCGCGATGTTTCCCGGCATCACCGCGTTCATCGTGATGTGCGATGGCGCGAGTTCGATTGCAGCGGTTCGCATGAAGCCAAGTTGCCCGGCTTTGCTCGCGCCATAATGCGCCCAGCCGGGATAGCCGGTAATTGGCCCGGTGATCGAAGATGTCAGGACGATCCGGCCTTTTCGGCGCGCCTTCATCTCGGGAAGGCAGGCTTGCACGGTCAGGAACGTGCCCCGCAGGTTGGCGCCCATCACTGCGTCGAACTCCAGTGCCGTCATCTTGTCCAGCTTCGACGCCGGGAATATCCCCGCATTTGCACAAAGGATATTGATGGCGCCGTAGCGCTCGATGGCGACTTCGGCCATGCGCGGGGATTGATCCGGATCGCTAACGTCGATGGCGGCGGCGCTTGCAGAGCCCCCCGCCGCCTTAATCTCACTCACGACGCGTTCCGCTCCCTCGATGGATCGCGAAATGACCAGGACATTGCAGCCAACGGAGCCGAACCTAATGGCAATACCCCGGCCGATTCCCCGGCTCGCGCCGGTTACAATGGCCGTCTGACCGCTGATGGAAGTGAACATGACGATGTCTCCCCGATCGATACGCCAGACTTAACGATGCGGTTCTCGGTCTGGCTCTCCGCCAAGTCCACATTTTGTGGGCGTCTGGGTCCACCGTAAAGGCACGTTTTGACCCTTTCCCGTCGGACGTTCGCCGAGGCCGGTCAACCGCCAAAAGCGCTACTTCCTCGGCGCCTCCGCGCCCGCGCCGCCGTCGCCGAACAGGAACGGCGCGACATCGCGGATGGCCGGCGGCTTTTGCGCGACAAAGGCCATCGGACGGCAGACCGCCATCGCCGACAGCCCGATCCGCGCCGTCAACATGCCGTTGAGCACGCCCTCTCCGAGTCGCGCCGAGATTTTCGCCGCTATGCCATGGCCCAGAATCTGCTGCACCAGACTGTCGCCGAGCGCCATGCTGCCGGTGATCGCGAGATGGGAGCCGACCGCGCGGGCGAGGCGCCAGGCGCCGAGCATTCCGGGCCGCCCGCCGTAGATTTCGGCGATGCGGCGGATCAGCCGCAAAGCCTGATAGGCGACGAAAATCACGTCGATGACCGCGCGCGGACTCAGCGCCGCGACCACCGAAACGCGCTTGGCGGCGGCAGCGATCTCGCCGCGGGCGGCGCGATCGAGCGGCGGCATCAATTGCCGCTCGGCGATGTCGATCAGGTCGCGCCCATCGACGATCTCGCCGCGCAATTCCGCCAGTTTCTTTCGCGCCGCCGCCGTTTCGGGGCGCTTTTCATAGAGTTTCGCCAGTTCCGCGACCTCCCTGCGCGCGGCCTCGCGGTCGTCGGCGGCGTGGGCGCGCGCCAGCGCGATATGCAGCGAGGCGATACGGCGCTGGCGAAACACCGATTTGACTTCGCGCCCGAGCAGCACCAGCAGCGCCAGCAGCGCCAGCCCGGCGAGGGCGAGGCCGATGAGGCCGAGCGTCTCCGAACGGGCGAACAGGGCTTCGACCAGGCTGTTGAGCCAAAGAGCGAAGGCGAAAGACGCCAGGCCGCCGAGCGCCGAAAAAAGTAGACCGCTCCACGAAAACACCGTGCCGCGCAAGATTGTGCGGCCTTGAACCGCCTCCACCGCCTGTTCGGCGGCGTCGCCAGCCAGCGCCTCGGCTTCGGCCTCATAGGGGTCGGGCCGGTCCTCGACGACGAAATCCGGCCCTGCCGCCGAATCGAGCCGGAAGGCGCGCGGCCGCTGCTTTTTCTCTTCGTTCATAACAGCCGGTCTCCGAACAGGAACTGGCAGGCGCGGTCGAGCCTGATATGGGGCAGGGGCAGCGGCGCGCCATCCGGCCCGAGAACGGCGACCGGCGGGCGGAAGCGCAGGAAGCGATAATCGGCCTCGCCTTCGGGGATGCCCAGCGCGTCGCCGCGAAAGGCCGCGCGGGCGTCGGCGGGCAACAGGCCGGGAAAGATCGCCGCCTCGGTCTCGCCGTCGAAAACCTCGCCGTCGAGGCTTTCGCCGGCGAGCGGAACCCCAACAATGGCGTCGAGCGTTTCGCGCCCGCGCCGCACCGCGACCTCGCGCGTCGCGCGCACGGCGGCCAGCGCGATGACATCGACCGAAGCGCCGGAAAATTCCGACCGCGCGATGGCGCGCGCCGCCAATTGCCGCAAGATCGCCTCCAGCCGGTCGTGGCTCAGGTGATGCAGATGGTCGGCCTTGGTCGCCGCAATCAGGATCTTGTCGATTTTCGGCCGGAACAGATTCAACAGCGGATTGCCGCGGCCGATGCGGAAGGCCGCAAGCACGTCGTCGAGCGCGGTTTGCAGGTCGCGCAGCGCGGCGGGGCCGGAATTGAGCGCCGACAGCGCGTCCACCAGCACGATCTGGCGGTCGAGCCGGGCGAAATGGTCGCGGAAGAACGGACGCACGACATGGGTCTTGTAGGCCTCGTAGCGCCGCTCCATCATCGCGGCCAGGGTCGCCGGCGTGATCTCGTAGCCTTCGGGCAGGTGCAGCGGCGCGAAGGTCAGGGCTGGCGAGCCTTCGAGATCGCCCGGCATCAGGAAACGGCCGGGCGGCAGGGTCGAAAGCGCATAGGCGTCGGCGCGCGCGGCGCGCAGATAGGCGGTGAACAGTTCCGCCGCGCGCCGCGCCGCGGATTCGTCTTCCCCGCCTGCCGGGTCGAGGCCCAGCACGAAACCGCGCCAGTCGGCGGCGAAGGAGGCGCGCGCGGCGGCGGCGCTGGCCTCCAGCGTCTCGCGCGACCATTGCGCGAAGGATTTTTCGAGCAGCGGCAGGTCGAGCAGCCATTCGCCGGGATAGTCGACGATGTCGATGTCGAAATGCGCGGGCCCGTTGGCAAAGCGGCGGGGGCGGTCGAATTCGAGGCGCAACCGCAATTCCGAAATCTGCCGGGTCGATTGCGGCCAATGGCGGTCGGGGCCGGTCAGGGAGTCGATATGGTCTTCATAGGCGAATCGGGCGACATGATCGTCGGGCTGGGGCTCCAGCCGGCCGGCGATCAGCCGCCCTTCGGCGGCGACGCGAAACACCGGCAGCGGATTCTTCTGGTCGCGCGGCGCCAGGGCGGTCAGGTGCTGGACGAGGGCGGTGATGAACACCGTCTTGCCGGCGCGCGACAGGCCGGTGACGCCGAGCCGCAGACCATTGCCGCGCAAAAAAATCTCGGAAAGATTGGCGGCGCTGTTGCGCGCTTCGGCGATGAGATCGGCAAATGAGGTCAAGACGCACTCCGGCGGGCGCAAAAGCTGAAACCAGGCTGCTTGTCTCGTGCTTGTCCCAAAAACGCAGCCGCCGGTTTTCCGCATCGGAGCCTTGTTCGATCCGGTCAAAACGGATCGGGACTCCCTTTTTGGTTTGACGCGCGCTCTTAACGCGAACCGCCCCCCATTTAGCGCGAAAACGCTCCGACACCAAGAACTGCCGGTTGTGGAATCGCGCGTCGCGGTCAGCGCGACTGAACCAAAAGCGCGTCGCAAGCCGGGCCTGTTTCGAACCCCATGGGCCTTAGGCCAGCGATTTCGCCAAATCGCGACGGGTCGCCGTCACGCCGACTTGGCTAAAGTCAGGAAAAGGCCCAGTTCGCCGGCGCCCCAGCGCAATTGGCGCCATTGCTCGATGTCGGCGTCGAGGATCGCCAGCCCGCCCGGCGGAAAGCCGCGCGTGAGGCGGGCGAGGGCGTCGCGTTCGCCGGAGCCGGCGAAATGGACGGCGAATTCGGCGATGGCGGGATTATGGCCGACGACGATCGCCGATTCGACCGAATCGGGTAGGTCGCGGGCCATGGCCATCAGGTCGCGCCGCTCCGCATGATAGAGCTTGCGGTCGAATTGGACTTCCGGCGTCCCGGCATAGGCGGCCTGCGCCACCTCCCAGGTTTCGCGGGTTCGCACCGAATCGGAGGCCAGCACGAGGTCGATTCGTTGATGGGTCTCGGCAAGAAAGGCGCCGACCCGCGAAGCCTTGTCGCGGCCGGCGGCGGTCAGCGGCCGTTCCCAATCGCTGTACTTGTCGCAATGGACGGCTTCGGCGTGGCGGAACAGCAGCAATCGGCGCATGGAGGCAAATTAGCATGGATTTTTCGCGGGGCCGGCAAAAACACTCAGCCCTGCCGCGCCATGTCGTCGCACCGAACATTTCGGCTTTTGCCGAAAGCGGGGATGGGCTAACGCTTGCAGCCGAAAACGCGTCGAATCGCGCAACGACAAAAATGAGCGGGAGAAAACCATGAAATCATCGGCCTGGCTTTCGGCGATGACATTGTCGGCGATGTCACTTGTCGCGCTCCCGGGCGGCGCATCGGCGCAGCAGAGGCTGGAGGCGCAGCTGATCCCGGATAATTTCGCTGCCCCAGACGGGGCGATGCGGCTGATTCCGATCCCGAAGCAGCAGCAGTCGCCGGCGGCGAGCGCCTGCGCCAATGCCGGCGGAACTTATTCCGCCGAGGCGCGCCTCGCCGGTTGCGCCACATTGATCGATTCCGGGAAGTGGAAAGGCCGGGAAATCGCCTGGGCCTATGCCAACCGCTGCATCGTTTATCATGCGCAGGGGGAGACGCAAAAGGCGCAGGCCAATTGCGACGCCGCGATCCAGCAGGATCCGGGAAGCTGGCTCGCCTATCAGATGCGCGGCGAGATCGCCGAAAAGCTCGGCAGTCCGGACAAGGCGCTGGCCGATTACGACAAGGCGATCGAGGTTGGCGCGCGCAACGCCGCCATCTTCGTCAATCGCGGCGATATTTTCCTGGCCGGCGGCCATGCCGATCGGGCGCTGGCGGATTTCAACAAGGCGATCGAACTCAACGACCGGAGCGTGCTGGCCTATATCGGCCGGGGCGGCGCCTTTGTCGCCAGGGGCGACGCCGATTCGGCCATCGCCGACTTCGGCAAGGTCATCGAATTGGCGCCCGACAAAGCCATAGCCTGGTTCGATCGCGGCGCCGCCTTTTTCGCCAAGGGAGAAAACGCCCGGGCCGCCCAAGACTTCACCCAGGCGCTGAGGCTCGATCCGTCCAACGCCTATGCCGCGATCTGGCGATTCCTCGCCCGCGCCCGCGTCGGCGACGGCGACGCCGCCAAGGCCGAATTGCTGGCCGGTTCGGCGAAAATTTCCCGGACGGCCTGGCCGTGGCCGGCGGCGCAACTGTTTCTTGGCGACAAGGACGCCGGGGAGACGCTCGCCGCCGCGAAATCGCCGGGCGACCAATGCGAGGCGCAATTCTACCTCGGCGAGGAACGGCTGCTCAAAAACGCCCGCGACGAGTCCCTGGCCTATTTCCGCAAGGCGGCGGAGATCTGCCCAAGGAATTTCTCCGAATATTTTCAGGCGCTCAACGAGTTGAAACCGCCGGTCGATGCGGCGCCACGGACGGGGGAAGAGCCGCCAAAAGCGGAAACGGCGCCCAAGGCCGATGAAACGAAGGACCCTGTCGCCAAGCCTTGACCGAAGCCTTGACCGAAGCCTTGACCGAAGCCTTGTTATCAGGGGGCTGACGCGAACGCCGGGCTTTAACGCGTCAGTTCCTTCATCGCCGCCTCAATTCCTTCGAGCGTCAGCGGAAACATCCGATCTTCCATGATCTGCCGGATCATGCCGATCGACTGCGTATAGCGCCAATGCGTTTCGGGGGTTGGGTTGAGCCAGACGGCGTGCGGCCAGCATTGTAGCGCGCGCTCCAGCCAGACCTTGCCCGCCTCCGGGTTGCGATGCTCGACCGAGCCGCCCTCCTGAACGATCTCATAGGGACTCATCGAGGCGTCGCCGACGAAGATCAGCTTGTAATCGTGCGGATAAGTATGCAGCAGGTCCCAGGTTCCGAGCCTTTCGGAATGGCGGCGGTGGTTGTTTTTCCAGACGCTCTCGTAAAGGCAATTGTGGAAATAATAATGTTCCAGATGCTTGAATTCGGTGCGCGCGGCGGCGAATAAATGCTCGACCTGTTCGATATGCCAGTCCATCGACCCGCCGATGTCGAACAACAGCAGCACCTTGACCGCGTTGCGGCGCTCGGGACGCAGTTTCAGATCGAGAAATCCCTGCCGCGCCGTCGCGCCAATGGTGCCGTCAAGGTCAAGCTCCTCCGCCGCGCCGGTGCGCGCGAGCTTGCGCAGCCGGCGCAAGGCCAGCTTGATATTGCGCGGCCCCAATTCCTCGCCCCCGTCGAGGTCCTTGAATTCGCGCTTGTCCCAGACTTTTACCGCGCGAAAATTGCGATTGCGGTCCTGGCCGATGCGAATGCCTTCCGGATTATAGCCATAGGCGCCGAAGGGCGAGGTTCCGCCCGTGCCAATCCATTTATTACCGCCCTGATGGCGCTCCTTCTGCTCTTCGAGACGCTTTTTCAGCGTCTCCATCAGCTTGTCCCAGCCGAGCGCCTCGATTTCCTTCTTCTCTTCCTCGGTGAGGAATTTTTCCGTCAGCTTCTTGAGCCAGTCCGCCGGGATATCGGCGTTTTCCGCGAGATCGCCGGTCGATTCGATCCCCTTGAAGGTGGCGCCGAACACGCGGTCGAACTTGTCGAGATTGCGTTCGTCCTTCACCAGACAGGCGCGGGAGAGAAAATAGAATTCCTCGACCGACTTTTCCGCCAGATCGGCGGCCAGCGCCTGACAGAGGGTCAGATATTCGCGCAGCGAGACCGGGACTTGCGCTTCGCGCAGGGCGGTGAAGAAATTGATCAGCATGGCGCCAGTCTGCCATGGCTGCGCATGGGCGTCACGGCAAAAAACAGCGCTGAGGACGAAGCCGCGCAGGTCCTATAAAGGTCGTCCGAAAACAGAGCGATAAAAAAACCGGGCGGCTCGAAGGCCGCCCGGTTGTCGTCCGATTTCAAATTTTGCCGTGGATCGGAGCTTCAGTACTTGGCGACGACGGCCTTGGGAGCGTCCGGCGCCCAGAGCGGGATGATCACGTGCAGACCGGCGAAGGTCGCCTTGGAAGCATAGTTGGTGACGACGTCGGTCGACAGCGAGAACTGCAAGATGACTGGACCGAAGTTGTAACCAACCAGACCGCCGAGCGCGAACTGGTTGTTGCCGCCGGCGTAGGGTTGGTAAACGCCTCTCAGCCAATAGCCGTTGATCGAGTTGGTCACCGAACCGTAGCCGATGATACCCACTTCCCATTTGCCGAAGGTGTGTGTAAGGCCGAGGTCATAGTTGAAATAGTTGGAGTTCTGGGCTCCCGTGGTGTCGTTGTTGCCGACGATGCCATACATCAGGTTGGCGGTCGCGTTCCAGCCGTTGCCATGCCAAGCAAGAGCGAGCTGCTGGTGGAACGTGGTCTGGTTCCAGCCGCCACCGGAGTTCGGGCTGTCAACAGCGATATAAGCGCCGGCCAAATACGAAGCCGAGAAGCCGTTGCCCAGGTTGAAGGCGATCTGGCCGGCGACGAAGGGGTTATAAAAGCCGCGCGCATAGCTTTCAGCCGAGATGGGAGTCGACGGGGCGGAGACCGAAGCGAGCGGAGCTGCGGCGAGCAGCTGAATGCGGCCACCAAGGATGGTCCAGGGAGTAGCCCAAGCGATGATCGGAACGGTATAGTCGAAGTTTGACGCCTTTGAGACCGAACCGCGGTCGTTGCCCACGCCGGCCAGATCGACGAAATAGACGCCTTCCGGAAGTGGCGACGCCAAATCGATACCGGCGCGTTCGCCGGGCGGGGTGACCGTGTAGGCCTGAGCGGCGCTAGACAAGCTGAGGGCGGCCATCGCCGCGCCGAGGATTTTAGCCTTGAAGTTCATTGAATTACCCCTCCCGAGGGCTTCAGTTACCGAGTGTTCCAGACAAGACGTCGTTCCCGTTTGTCTCTGCTGACGGCGGGGGCCGAAATTTCTTCGACGCGGGAAATCCGATGACCTGAGATTAATCGAAGCGGCCCTGCGTTAGAAGGCGGCCGCGCCGGAAATGGCCTCATTTTGGCCGTTTTGGATCATTCGGAACCGCGAAGTTGCGCAAATGTCACATTTCAGCCGCCCTGATGGCCAAAATCGGAATCCCGGCCGATCGTTCATGGCGAGAAGTCGTCGGGACATTGAATAATTTGCTTTTGTAAACGGTACTAAAGAAGGTTTTTTCTGCCGCCTGCGGAGATCGAAGGACATTTTTCCCAGCCGAGGGCGCGAATCGCCGAGGGGGAGATTTGTCGCGACGCCGCTTGCCCAAGGCTTGCTGCGGCGCCACATTGGTAGGGCCCGCGCCGCCTCGCCGCGGCAAAAACGCAAATGGAACAGGACATGCGCTTCAACGGATCCAGCACCTATGTCGCCACCAGGGATTTGCGCGTGGCGGTCGGCGCCGCGCTGACGCTGGAGCGTCCCCTCCTCGTCAAGGGCGAGCCGGGAACCGGCAAAACCGTGCTGGCCGAGGAGGTCGCCGCCGCCCTGCCGGCGCGGCTGTTGACCTGGCATATCAAGTCCACCACCAAGGCGCAGCAGGGGCTCTACGAATATGACGCGGTGTCGCGGCTGCGCGATTCCCAGCTCGGCGATCCGCGGGTCACCGACATCGGCCATTACATCAAGCGCGGCAAATTATGGGACGCCTTCACCGCCGACGAGCCGACCGTCCTCCTGATCGACGAGATCGACAAGGCCGACATCGAATTTCCCAACGACCTGCTGCTCGAACTCGACCGGATGGAGTTTCATGTCTACGAAACCGGCGAGACCATCCGCGCCAAAAAGCGGCCGCTGGTCATCATCACCTCGAATAATGAAAAGGAGCTGCCGGACGCCTTCCTGCGCCGCTGCTTCTTCCATTATATCCAGTTCCCCGACCGCGCGACCATGGAGGCGATCGTCGCCACCCATTTCCCCAATCTCAAACATGATCTGGTCGAGGAGGCTCTGCGGCTGTTCTTCCAGATGCGGGAAGTGCCGGGGCTGAAAAAAAAGCCTTCGACCTCGGAACTGCTCGACTGGCTCAAACTGCTGCTCAGCGAGGACATCACCCCGGAACAATTGCGCGAAAGCGACACGTCCAAACTGATTCCGCCGCTGCACGGCGCGCTTTTGAAGAACGAGCAGGACGTGCACATGTTCGAGCGGCTGGCTTTTCTCCACCGCCGCGAGCGGCGTTAAGATCCTAACCGGCGCTTTGCCGCAGCGAGTCGGCGATGGCGTTAAGCGCGGCTTCCGCCGCCGCGCCGTCGGGGCCGCCGGCCTGGGCCATGTCCGGCCGGCCGCCGCCGCCCTTGCCGCCCAGTTTTTCGGCGGCGAGGCGCACGAAATCGACGGCGTTGAACCGGGGCGTCAGATCGGGCGTGACCGCGACGACGACGCCGGCGCGGCCGTCGTCGGAAACGCCGACAATGGCGACGATCCCTGAGCCGATCGTCTGCTTGGCCTCGTCGGCCAGGGATTTCAGGTCCTTCATTTCGACGCCGGACACGGCGCGCGCAAAATAAGTCACCCCGCCGATCTGGCGCGTCGGCGCCTCGGCCGCGCCGCCGCCGCCCATGGCGAGCTTTTTGCGCGCTTCCGTCAGCTCCCGCTCCAGTTTCTTGCGTTCTTCGATAAGCGCCGCCAAGCGCTCGGAAGCGTCTTCGACCGGCGCGCGGAGCAGGCTCGAAATATCGCGCAACACCCGGGCCTCGGCGTTGAGGTGGCGGCGCGCGGAAGCGCCGGTCTTGGCCTCGATGCGCTGGACGCCGGCGGCTACCGCGCTGCGGCCGACAATCGACACCAGCCCGATGTCGCCGGTGCGCGACACATGGACGCCGCCGCATAATTCGACCGAAAAAGCGTGGCGCGAACCGGCGCCCATCGAGACGACGCGCACTTCGTCACCGTATTTCTCGCCAAACAGCGCACGGGCGCCGGATTCGATCGCCTGATCGACCGCCATCAGCCGCGTCACCACCGGCGCGTTTTCCAGCACCACCCGATTGGCCAGATCCTCGACCTGCGCCAACTCCTGATCGGTGACGGGCTTGGGATGTGCGAAGTCGAACCGCAGCTTGTCGGGCGCGACTTGCGAACCCTTCTGCGCGACATGGTCGCCCAAAACTTCGCGCAAAGCCTCGTGCAGCAAATGGGTGGCCGAATGATTGGCGCGAATCGCGGCGCGGCGGTCGTGATCGACTTCAAGTTCGAGGGCGACGCCCGGCGTGACTTCGCCTTCCTCGACGACGACCTCATGGACGAACAGGTCGCCGACCTTCTTGCTGGTGTTTTCGACGCGCAGCCGCAAATTCGGACCGAGCAGCACGCCGGTGTCGCCGACCTGGCCGCCCGATTCGGCATAAAACGGCGTCTGGTTGAGGATGACGCCGCCTTTTTCGCCTTTGGCCAGCTTTTCGACCAGCGCGCCGTCGCGCACCAGCGCCATCACCACGCCTTCGGCCTTTTCGGTATCGTAGCCGAGGAAATCCGTCGCGCCGGCCTTGTCCTTGACCGCGAACCATACGGTCTCGGTCGCCGACTCGCCGGACCCCGCCCAGGCCTTGCGCGCCTCGGCGCGCTGGCGCTCCATCGCGGCTTCGAAGGCGGCGAGATCGACGCCGATTTTTCGGGCGCGCAGCGCCTCCTGCGTCAGGTCGAGCGGGAACCCGAACGTGTCGTAAAGCTTGAAGGCGACGTCGCCGGACAGTTTTTCGCCGGCCTGCAAGGTCCGGGTTTCGTCGTCCAATATGGTCAGGCCGCGCGCCAGAGTGACGCGAAAACGGGTTTCTTCCAGTTTCAAAGTCTCTTCGATCAACGCCTGCGCGCGGATGAGTTCCGGATAGGCCGCGCCCATTTCGCGAACCAGCGCGGGAACGAGGCGCCACATCAGCGGATCGCGGGCGCCGAGCATTTGCGCGTGGCGCATCGCGCGCCGCATGATCCGGCGCAGGACATAGCCGCGCCCCTCGTTGGCGGGAAGGACGCCATCGGCGACGAGGAAGGCGGAAGCGCGCAAATGGTCGGCGATGATGCGGTGGCTGGCCTGCATCGGGCCGTCGGGATCGACGCCGGTGGCCTCGGCGACGGCATGGATCAGCACGCGGAACAGGTCGATCTGGTAATTGGAATGGACGCCCTGCATCAGCGCGGCGATGCGCTCCAGACCCATGCCGGTGTCGATCGAGGGACGGGGCAGCGGGATGCGCTGGCCCGGCGCGACCTGCTCATATTGCATGAAGACGAGGTTCCAGAATTCGAGGAACCGGTCGCCGTCCTCGTCGGGACTGCCGGGTGGGCCGCCGGCGAGCGTCTCGCCCTGGTCGTAGAATATTTCGGAACAGGGGCCGCAGGGGCCGGTCTCGCCCATCGACCAGAAATTATCGCTGGTGGCGATGCGGATGATGCGGTCGTCGGAGAAACCGGCGATCTTCTTCCACAGGCCGAAGGCCTCGTCGTCGTCGTGATAAACGGTGACGAGGAGCTTGTCCCGGTCCAGGGCGAATTCCTTGGAGATCAGCTCCCAGGCGAGGACGATCGCCTGTTCCTTGAAATAATCGCCGAAGGAGAAATTGCCGAGCATTTCGAAAAAAGTGTGGTGGCGCGCGGTATAGCCGACATTGTCGAGATCATTGTGCTTGCCGCCGGCGCGCACGCATTTCTGCGACGAGGCGGCGCGGACATAGTCGCGCTTTTCGGCGCCGGTGAACAGATTCTTGAACGGCACCATCCCGGCGTTGGTGAACATCAGGGTGGGGTCGTTGCGCGGGACGAGCGACGCGGATTCGACACTGGTGTGGCCGTGTCTCACGAAATAATCGAGAAATGTGGACCGGATTTCGTTGACGCCGCTCATGGAATGTTCTCGACCCTTTTTCTTGCCGCCCGCCGCGCATTTTTCGCGGGGCTTGCCGCCTTTGGGGCAGCGAGGCAAGAGGCCTTATCTACCGGCAGGCCAAGGACCTGTCGAGGGGCTGTCGAGGGCGGGCGACGCATTATCTTGCCGGCGGAGTATGGCGCCCGGGGCCGGGACGACCCCGGCGGGGCGCGAAGGCGTCGCGCCGCCGGGCTTCCTTTCTGCTGCGTCTCGCCTTTTCGGGCGCGCGGGACGTAAGCCTCAATCGTCCTGGCCTTCGGCGACGGGATCGATCTGGTCGAGGATGCGTTCGGCGATCAGGCCGGCGTTTTCGCGGATCGTCTGTTCGATCCGCGCGGCGGCGTCGGGATTGGCCTTGAGGAAAGCCTTGGCGTTTTCGCGGCCCTGGCCGAGGCGCTGGCTGTCGAAGGAGAACCAGGCGCCGGATTTTTCGACCACGCCGGCCTTGACGCCGAGATCGACCAACTCGCCATATTTCGACACGCCTTCGCCATACATGATGTCGAATTCGACCTGTTTGAACGGCGGCGCGACCTTGTTCTTGACGACCTTGACGCGCGTCTGGTTGCCGATCACCTCGTCGCGGTCCTTGATCGCGCCGACGCGCCGGATGTCGAGGCGGACGGAGGCGTAGAATTTCAGCGCATTGCCGCCGGTGGTGGTTTCCGGCGAGCCATACATCACGCCGATCTTCATGCGAATCTGGTTGATGAAGATCACCATGGTCCGCGATTTGGAAATCGAGGCGGTGAGTTTTCGCAGCGCCTGGCTCATCAGCCGCGCCTGCAATCCCGGCTGGACGTCGCCCATTTCGCCTTCGATTTCGGCGCGCGGAACAAGGGCCGCGACGGAGTCGATCACCAGCACGTCCACGGCGCCGGAGCGCACGAGGGTGTCGGTGATTTCGAGCGCCTGCTCGCCGGTGTCGGGCTGCGAAATCAGGAGATCGTCGAGCTGGACGCCAAGCTTTCGCGCATAGACCGGATCGAGCGCATGTTCGGCGTCGACAAAGGCGCAGACGCCGCCCGATTTCTGGGCCTCGGCGATGGTGTGAAGGGCCAGCGTGGTCTTGCCGGAGGATTCCGGGCCGTAGATTTCGATCACGCGGCCGCGCGGCAGGCCGCCGACGCCGAGCGCGATGTCGAGGCCGAGCGAACCGGTGGAAATGGTCTCGATTTCGGAGATGGCCTGGTTCTTCCCGAGCCGCATGATCGAACCCTTGCCGAAGGCGCGTTCGATCTGCGACAGGGCGGCGTCGAGAGCCTTGGTCTTGTCCACGGAAGTTCCTTCTACGAGGCGGAGATTCGCTTGCGACATCGGTTTCATCCTTCTGGCATGGGTGACGCGGGTTATGCAATCGACTTGTCGTCAATGTACCTAGTTTGTTCTAGCCCGCAAGTTCTTTTTTTGTTCTCGCGTCGCAGGTTGTACTCGCAGCCGCGCCGATAAATCGGTTTAATCGCCGGAGATCGGCCATTGTGTTGGGTTTGCGCCGTTCGAAAGGCTCGAATTGTTTTGAACAAAAGGGTTAAAACGCCAGCGCCCCCGGGCGCGGCAGGCGTAATGGGAGAGCCGCAAAATTGAATCCTTGCCGCTACAGATCGAGCGTCAGGCATTTGGCCGCGCCGCCGGCCTTTAAAAATTCCGACAGCGGCGTCAGCACGGGCGTCAACCCGGCCTCGCACAGCCGGTCCTGAAGGGCTTCAGAAGCGTCGTTCATGATCGCCAGATCATCCAGCGACACGGCGTTGCAGCAGAATTGGACCGCGTCCTGCTCCCCGACCGCGATGCGGCGGGAGGGGGGAACCCGGCTTTCGATTTTTTCGCGCGACGCCGCGTCGAAGGCGCCGGGGAAATACATCAAATAGCCGCCGGGAAGCGGGCAGAGGCAAGTGTCGAGATGGTAGAAGCGCGGATCGACCAGGGTCAGTTCGACCGCGCGCGCGTCGAGCGCCGCCTCCAGAAGCGGCGCGAAGTCGCGGTCCGAGCGAAAGCCATGCCCGACCCAGTAAAGATCGCGCGATGGATCGTAAAGCGCGTCGCCGGCGCCCTCGAAAAACACGTTTGGCGGCGGATCGATCGGCGCAAAGCCGTTTTGGACGAACCAGGCGCGGTCGATCTCCTGCTCTTGTCGCCGTTCGGGGCAGCGGAAACGGCTCAGCAGGACTTTTTGCCCCTTCACCAGCCCGGCATTGGCGGTGAACACCAGATCGGGCAGACCTTCGTGCGCTGGCAGGATGCTGACAACCGCATGGCGCTCGATGATCTGCCTGAGCCCCAGCCATTGAGCCCGCGCCTTGTCGGCGTCGGTGCGGGCGTAATGCCCTTCCATCCAGGGATTGATGATATAGGCCACGCCGAAAAAATCGGGCGGACACATCAGGATCCGTCGTTGCGCGACATTGGGCAAGTTTTGGAGATCTCTGGTCGGAGGAGAGGACAGCGAGGGAACAACGCTTGCGGCCAAGCCTTGTTCCGGTCACGTTTTCAGCGGCGGTCTTCCAGACAGCGATGATCGAGCAGTTTCTCGGCGTGACCGTCGTCGCCGCTGGCCAGCACGACAAAACCCTCTTCGCCGGACGGCGCTTCATAGCCGACCACCGCCAGCGTTTCCCTGCCCGTGCGCCCTTTCGCAGATGGCGTTTCATCGGCGACCATTTTGAAAATATTGCGATCGAGATCCTTGGCGCCGATCCTTTTGGCGCGATAGCGATAGGCCCAGGGAAGGTCAATCGGGGTCCAGCCATCGCTGCGCGGCGGATGCGCCCGCAAGGCGCGTTTGAGCCGCGCGTCGACGCAATCGACATGGATATGCAACTGGTCCTGCGTCCGCGCGCGGCTGGAATTGACGGCCATGCCGATATCGGCCCAGGACAGCGGACGGCTTGCCGCCGCCGAAACTTTTCCTCGGCTGTTCCAGGCATAGGACCAGATGTTGGGGGTGTCGGGGCGCAGCAGCACCGGGCTTTCGACGCCTTCGATCTTTCGGGTCGGCACGACGAGGATGCGCGTGATGTCGGAAGGCGCGCGCAACACGGCGAAGCCGCGCTCGCGATCGACCTTGAGGCAGGGCGCGGGCAGGCCGACGAATTTCTGCATCGGCCCGCAAATATCGTTAACGACGCGCCAGAGTTTTTCGCGATCCGCGGCGCGCGCCTCGTCGGGTCCCGTCAGGCAAAAGGCGGCGAGGGCAAGGAGCAGGCGGAAGAGGCTGCGGGTGACGCCTGAGTTTGTGCTTGTGTTCATTGGCCGCCTATTTGGCGTTTTGGGGCTGATTTTGCAACATTGGGGGTCAAGTGGCGCAATAGCATAGCCGCCATTGGGCGCTGATGGTCTTTGCGGCGCAGCGATAGTTCGTCGTCGCCCTTTTCTGTCGCGAAACCCGACTCTGTTGCGAAACCCGACCGCTCTAGCCGCGTCGCCAGTCCATCGGAGTCAGCCAACGCCGCAGAGTATGGAATCGCTCGACAGCCACCAACCTTTTGTGCTACTTATATTGCACAATTGTGCTTGCAGAGACCCCCGACTCCTGGAGTGGCCAATGACCGTAACGTCCAAAATTCGCAAGCAAGGCGGCGCCGCCGTAATGACGATTCCGCCCGCGCTGCTCAAATTGATGGATGTCGAAATCGGCGCCCAGGTGACGCTTACGGTCGAAGACCGCAAGCTGGTGGCAAAGCCCGCCGCGTCGGCGCGAAAGCGTTATTCTCTTGGCGAGCTTCTGAAAGGCGCCGAGGCGATAAGACAGCTCAATGCCGACGTCGCATGGGCGCGCGAAGGCGACCCAGTCGGCCACGAGATCGCCTGATGGCGCGGGCCAATATCCCGCGTCGGGGCGATGTTTACTGGATCGATCCAAATCCGGTCTCCGGCAAGGAAATGAAGGACCGCCACCGATTCGTCGTGATCACGCCAAGGCAGATCAACGCGCTCGGCGTCAGCATGACCGTGCCGATCACGACTGGGGGTAATTTTGCACGCGACGTCGGGCTTGCCGTCCCGATCACCGGACACGACACGACCGGCGTCGCCGTCTGCAATCATGTCCGCAGCTTCGACATCGCGGCCCGTCTGCGTGCAGGCACAGCGCGCTATATCGAATCGCTCGACGAAGCGACCGTGAGCGAGATCGTCGCCCGCGTCATCAGCACGCTCGATCCAAGCGACTGAAGCCAATTCCCGAAAAATTGACCACCATGCCAATATCGCCCCATGACGGGGACGGCTTGCCGCCGTCAAGACCTTTTCGCGGCGTTCCAGGCAAAGAACCAGTTGTTCGGGGCGTCGGCGCGCAGCAGCAACGGGCTTTCGACGCCCTCAGTCCCGCGAGTCGGCACGACGAGGATGCGCGTGATGTCGGAAGGGGTGCGCAGGACGGAGAAGCCGCGCGCGCGATCGCCTTTCATGCAAGGCGCGGGCAGGCCGACGAATTTCTGCATCGGCGCGCGAATATCGTGAACGACGCGCCGGAGATCGCACCGATCCGAGGGCGGTTTTGGCAACATCAGGTCTCACCGTCAGCGCTTTATACCAAGTCTCCACAATCGCGACGCGTCGCGATTGTGGAATCCCTCGCATAAGCTTGGCGTCGCATTCGCTCCTAACCCGGACTCGGAAGTCAAGACTTCCGAGTCCGGGTATTAGCCGTCAATAACTTTGGCGCCGGCGCTTGGTCCAGTCCGCCGATCCTCGGCTCAAACCGTCGCAGTTATGAAGCCCAACTACGCCGTGGGTTGCGCCCGACTGCGGTGCGAGGCGGCTTCTAACGCAAATATCCGGTGACTTGAGACGCCTGGAAGCGATTCTGTTGCCGTAGGGTCACCTTATCAGCCGTCGCATTCATTTTTTGCTTTCTTGAAACTCTTCGTTAAATTAGCAAATTATTCCGAAAACAGACAATGATCGCGCTTATGCAAGATTCTTTAATTCAGGCGGGTGACGCTACGGGACGCTCTTTTTACGCTAGCAAGGTATCGGAATTTCTAAATTCCGAACCAGACTTAATTGTTGGACGGCTTTCTAAACAGCACATCGCGTTTCATGCATCGGCCGAGGCCGAACAGGTTCGAGCGTGGGTTCGTGAAGTCGAAATATTGCGCCAGACATTTGAAAGGGTTGGAGATACGTCACATCAATGGTCGATTTTGCTTGAAGCGCCATTACTTCGGCTTGGAAAGCGCATGGATGCGATTGTGCTTATGCCAGGCATTGTCGTGGTCATAGAATTCAAGATTGGTGAAGCGTCATATACAACGGCTCATTGTGTGCAAACCGAGAGATACGCTCTATCTCTTCAAGATTTTCATGAGGCGAGTCAAAGCCGATTGATTATCCCGGTTCTATGCGCTGAAAATGCCGATCCACGATCGCTGAATTTGTCGGTCCGTAATGGTTCAGTTGGTCTGCAACGGACGAATCGAAACACGCTTGGTGATGTGCTAATTGATTTGGAGAAAATGATCGATTTCAGAACGCCAGATCTTGATGCGCTTTCTTTCGATTTATCGCCTTACAGGCCGACGCCGACGATTATCGAAGCTGCCCAGGCGCTTTATGCAGGTCACGGAATCGCAGATATTGGCCGCGGCGATGCTGCGGATTCGGAACTTCAAGAGGCCGCGCGAATCCTTCGCGCGATTGTTCGAGAGGCAGAAGCTGGCCGTCAAAAAGTCATTTGCTTTGTCACGGGCGCCCCCGGAGCGGGGAAGACCCTGTTAGGGCTAGACCTCGCGATTAAAAGTCGTTCCAATTCACAATCCGGCGCGCTGCTTTCGGGGAATCGTCCGCTTGTGCATGTGCTTACGGAAGCCCTTGCCGCAGACTGCGCCGCCCGGACGGGGGTCTCGAAGTCCAAAGCAAAATATGAAGCGGACGCCGCCATTCAGAATTTGCTTGGGTATTTAAAAGAGCACACGGACGGCGCTACGCCGCCCGAAAATGTCATCATTTTCGACGAGGCGCAGCGGGCGTGGAACGAAGAAGTTGGCCAAAAACTGATGGGACGGCCCACATCGGAACCCGCATTGTTTTTGGGCATTCTCGATCGTCTCGATTGGAGTTGCCTCGTTTGTCTCGTCGGGCCGGGCCAAGAAATCAATCGCGGAGAGGGTGGCTTGGCGCTCTGGGGAGAAGCTCTCGCTCAATCGGCAAAATCCGGTTCCGTCTGGAAAATTATCGCCGCGCCCCAGGCGATCGATGGAGGTCCGTCGGTATCTGGCGCTGGCCTAGCTCATTGCGGAACCCTTGATCGAAACCAGCTTCATTCCGAGGCTGGCCTGCATCTCGCCAACGGAGTTCGCGCTTATCGGAATCCCTTGCACGGGGATTGGGTCGCTGCGCTATTGGATAGCCAAATCGAAAAGGCGAAATGTATTTCCGCTTTGATGGCTTCGCCGCCGGCGATGATCACTCGTGACCTGCGAAGGGCCAAGGCTTGGTTAAGTGAATATCGGCGAGGCGGAAGGTCGGTGGGACTTTTGACAAGTTCCGGGGCGGTGAGGATGGTCGGCGAAGGCGTGCCTCCTGCCCCTCGATCTGATGACCTTACCACAATCGGGCATTGGTTCCTCAAACCATATATGGATTTTCGCAGTTCTGGCGCCCTGGAGACACCCATGAGCGAATTCGGCTGTCAAGGGTTGGAGTTAGACTATGTCGGATTGTGCTGGGGGAATGACCTGATCTGGTCCGGATCAGAATGGTTGCCACGGATGATGCGTGCGCCTCGCTGGCAAATCATCCGTGAATCCGAGAAAAAACGATTTCGGCTGAACGGCTATCGCGTTTTGCTGACTCGCGCCCGCGCCGGATTGGTTGTTTTCGTTCCAAAAGGGAGCGCTGATGATCCTACCCGCTCACCTTTTGAAGCCGACATGATTTTTGATGCGCTTATAGCCGCGGGCTGTGGAGAGCTAGATTAAGTGTTTCGAAAAATTCACGCGTCTGCCCCTCACCGCATATTCGCCTTAACCGTCTCGATCAACTGCTTCAAGGTAAACGGCTTCGGCAAGAATCCGAAATCCTCGCCCTCGGGGAGGTTTTTCGAAAAGGCCTCCTCGGCATAGCCCGAGACGAAAATCACCCGGCATTTGATGCCGCGCTTGCGCAATTCGCCGAACATCGTCGGGCCGTCCATCTCCGGCATCACCACGTCGGAGACCACCAGATCAATGTGCTCGCTGGTCTCCTCCACCACGCGCAAGGCGTCGACGCCGGAATCGGCTTCGAGCACAGTATAGCCGCGCGACGCCAGCGCCCGCGCGCCAAACGAGCGCACCGCCTCCTCGTCTTCGACCAGCAGCACCACGCCATGGCCGGTATGGTCGGCGGCGGGCTTTTTCTCCTCCGTCTTCGGCGCCTCGGCGGGTTCTTCCTCGGCGATATGGCGGGTCAGGAAAATGCGGAAGGTCGTGCCGCGCCCGACCTCGGAATCGCAGAACACGAAACCGCCGGTCTGCTTGACGATGCCATAGACCATCGACAGGCCGAGGCCGGTGCCCTTGCCGACTTCCTTGGTGGTGAAGAACGGATCGAAAATCTTGTCGCGGATTTCCGGCGCGATGCCGCTGCCATTATCCTCGACCTCGACCACCACATAATCGGCGGCGGGCAGAAGTTTTTCGCCATAGGCGGCGCATTCCGACGCCGCGACATTCTTGGTGCGGATAAAAATCTTGCCGCCGTCCGGCATGGCGTCGCGGGCGTTGACGATCAGGTTCATGATCACCTGTTCGAACTGGTTCAGATCGGCCTTGACGAGCCACAGGTCGCGGCCCTGTTTCAGATCGACCTCGATCTTTTCGCCGACGAGACGGCGCGTCAGCATTTGCAGTTCCGACAACACGTCGCCGAGTTGCAGCACCTGCGGGCGCAGCGTCTGGCGGCGCGAGAAAGCCAGCAATTGCCGCACCAGGCCGGCGGCGCGGTTGGCGTTCTGCTTGATCTGCATGATGTCCTGGAAGGACGGATCGGTCGGGCGGTGATTGGCCAGCAGCAGATCGGAATAGCCGATGATCGCGGTCAGCACATTGTTGAAGTCATGGGCGACGCCGCCGGCCAGTTGCCCGACCGCCTGCATTTTCTGCGACTGGTGCAATTGCTCTTCGCGGTTGCGCTCCTCGGTGGTGTCGAGCGCGAAGATCACCGCGCCGCGCTGGTCGGCCTCCTCGTTGGGCGTGACGAACAGCCGCGCCGAGCCTTTGGCGCCGGCCAGCGCCGCGTCGATCGGCGCATGATCCTCGGCCCCGCTGGCGGCGACGGCGATGGCCGCCTGCAAGGCGCCGCGCTGGGCTTCTTCGATACCATTGGCGATCTGACGGCGCCCGCCGATGTCCTTGAGCGCGCCGGGCAGCAGCCGGGCGAAAGCGGCGTTGGAGCGCAGGACCAACCCGTCGCCGTCCACGGTGGCGATGGCCATCGGCGTCGAATTGAAGAAGCGGGCGAAGCGCACTTCCGCCGCCCGCGCCTCCTCCGCCGGCTCGCCGCCGGGGGCGCGGTTGAGCGCCAGCGTGCGCGAGGCGCCGGGCGCCCCGTCATGGCCATAGGCGACGCGGTGCAGCAGCCGCACCGGCAGGCGCAACCCGTCGCGGCGGCGCAGATCGAGATCGATCTGCTCGGTGCGCACGGAATTTGGCGGCCCCATGCCGGCAGACAGCAGCGCGATGGCGTCGCCGACCACGATGTCGCGCAGCGCGAGGCCGCCGGAGCCGACCTGGGCGAGGTCGAAATCCAGCCAGTCTGCCAAAGTCGCATTCATGTAGGAAATATTGCCGCCGGGATCGGTGGAGAAAAACCCGGCCGGCGCGTGATCGAGAAAATCGATGGCGTGTTGCAATTCCTGAAACACGTTCTCATGGCGCTCGCGTTCGCGGGTGACGTCGGAAACCGTCCACAAGGCGCCGACGGCGCCGGAATCCCGCTCGATCGGCCGGACGCGGATGCGATACCAGCCGACCGCGCTTTCGCCGAGCAGGGGCGGGGTCAGGCGCAGCTCCTCGGCGCCGCGCTTGTGGTCGCGCGCCGCCTGCGCCAGCCGGTAGAGCGGCTCGGAAACTTCCGGCGCCCCGGAAAACAGCCGGTCCACCGTGCGCAGGCCGGAGGCGTCGGCGGCGCCCGACAGCGCGAGATAGGTCTCGTTGGCGTAGACGATGCGCGATTCGCCCTCGGTGACGATCATGCCGTCGGGGCTGGTGTCGGCGATGATCTTGGTGACGTCGTTGCGCGCCTGCGCGCCGGAAATCTGCAAAAAGCCGAGGGCGTAGGCGAGCAGCGCCGAACTGCCGACAAAGGCCAGAAACGCCAGCAGGACGAGGATGAGCTTCGTCGCCTGTTCCTGTTGCAGGAAGGAAAAGACGGCCATGACCGCGACCAGGCCGAAGGCGAGCAGCAGCACGAGCCCGGGACTGCCGGCGCGTTCCGACCGGTCGACGCTCGAATGGGGAGAGATCTCTGTCACTCGACTGCCCTTGCAAATGCCGGCGAAGCCTGGGTTGCGCCGGTTTTCGCGATTCGCCCGAATCGCGGAAAAGTCCAATTTATACCAAGACTCTCCGGTGGGAACCCGCGAGTCTCGGTCCGGCGCGCGCGCGCGCCGGGCCCGTCGAAAGAAGGGCGACTTTCAGGGCGCCGAACGCGTTCCGGTAGTCTGGTTTTCAGGCGTCGCATGCGCCGACTCGAGAACTGCCGCGCAAGCGAACCGGAGTCCGCCTCGATCTCGCCGATTCCTGTCCGGTTGACAGAAAATGTCCCGTTCGCGTCCCATTGGCGCGGGCAGGCGTTAACCAAACATTAACCTTTCTTGCGCACCCCCCCCAACCTTGAGTTATAGAAGAGCATGAACGGGTCCGAGAATCTGGAGGCGGGCAGCGCCCATGCCGACTTTTTTGCAAGATAACAAGATGCTCGCCTGGATTTTGGCAGCCATCGCCTTCGGCGTCGCCATCATCCTCATCCTCAAGATCGTCGAGATCGCGGTCGATCTGCGCCGGCGCCTGCCGAGCAGCGCGCGTTCGCGGCAATTGCGGCTTGGCTTCGTCGAAACTTTCGACCTCGACGGCGAGCGGCAATTGCTGCTGGTGCGGCGCGACAATGTCGAGCATCTGTTGTTGATCGGCGGCCCCAATGACGTGCTGGTGGAATCGGGCATCGTCCGGATCGAGCCGCGCGAATCGCGCGGGCCGCGCGCCGGTGAGGTTTCGGCGCCGTCGATTCCGATTCAGCCGCCCTTGCCGGTTCCCGCGCCGCCTCAAGCGCAGGTTCCGGCGCCCGCGCCAGTTCCCGCGCCGCTGCCGGAGTCGATGCCTTTGCCGGAAGTGGCCGCCGCGATCGAGACCGCCATCGCCGCCGCCGAAGCCGAACCCTTGTTCGTCCCTGGGCCGGCTTTGGCCCCCGAGCCTGTCCCGACGCCGGCGCCGGCGCCCGAATTGGCGCCGCCTTTGGTTCCCGGCCTCGTCCCGCCGGTCGCCTCGGAGCCCGACGCGCCTCCCGCCCCGCCGCCTGAACGGCAAATACCGCGTTTCCCGCTGCCGCCGAGAAGCGGTCCGTCCGCGGGACCGGCCTTCGGTCCGGCAAGACCGCTCGGCCCGCCGCCGCGCCTCACGCCGCCGGGTTTTCCGCCGCTCGGCCCGAAGGTCGACGCGCCGCCGCCGAGGCCGCGTTTCGTCATGCCGCCGATCGCGCGCCGCTCCAACCCCGTCGCGCCTGCGCCCATCGCGCCGGTCGCCGCCGAACCGGCTCAGATAATTCCGCCCTTCGCGCACGAACCGCCGCCAGTCACGCACGAGCCGCCGCCAGTCACGCACGAGCCGCCGCCCGCAGCATACGAGCCGCCGCCCGTCGCGCATGAGCCGCCGCCCGTCGCGCATGAGCCGCCGCCTGTCGCGCATGAGCCTCCCCCGGCGCCCGAGGTCGAGCCGCCGCCGGCGCCCGAGGTCGAGCCGCCGTTCGCGGAAGCTTTCCATCCGCTCGCGCCAAAGCCCGAACCGGAATTGCCGCCAGAGTCGCAGCCCGAATTCGTCGCAGAGCCCGAGCACGCGCCGGCCCCGGCGCCGAAGCCTGCGCCGGAACTGGTTTTCGACGCCGATTATGAACCGCTGGAATCGCTGGAAGAAGAAATGGCCAAACTGCTCGGCCGTCCGCTGAATAAATAAGACCGCGCGGCGAGGCCGCAATTTGACAAGCCGAATAAAAAGACGCCGCTCCGAATTTTTCGGGGCGGCGTCTTTTTATTCGGGCCGATGAGCTGCGGATGGAAGCCGGTCAGTCGTCGCGATAGACGCGTTCGCGGCGCTCGTGACGTTCCTGGGCCTCGATCGACAAAGTGGCGATCGGGCGGGCGTCAAGCCGTTTCAACGAAATGGGGTCGCCGGTTTCCTCGCAATAGCCGTAGGTTCCCTCGTCGATCCGGCCGATGGCCGAGTCGATCTTGGAAATCAGCTTGCGCTGGCGATCGCGCGCCCGCAGTTCGATGGCGCGGTCGGTTTCCGAAGAGGCGCGATCGGCGATATCGGCGTGATTTTCGCTCTCGGCTTGCAGCGCGGCGAGCGTCTCGCGCGCCTCCTGCAAAATTTCCTCTTTCCAACTCAACAATTTGCGCCGGAAGTACTCTTTTTGACGATCGTTCATAAACGGTTCGTCTTCCGATGGGCGGTAATTTTCCGTTTGAGTGGCCGAGGCCATGATTCCAGATCTCCCCTTCGCGACGCGCGGCCCTTATATCTCGCGCCGTTGACGGCGACAATGGGCGTTGTGACGGTTGCGTCCGCGAAAACTCGTAAACGCCGAAGGAAAGCAAGTAAAGCTTCGAATGCGCGAGGGACGCGCCGCCCGCTTTCCGCGCGGCCGGCGAACCTCGGCGCGCTTTTTCCGGGCAAGTCTCGCGCAGCTGGCGCGGGGCCCGCTCGACCGGGCTCGTCACAATTCCCGGACGCGCGACTCATTGCCGCTGCGGCGGGCGAAGGGCTCGAAACGCATGGCGGCGCATGCGCCCGCCGCCATGTCGATGCAGAGGAGGAAAGGGGGCAGGCCGTCGCCGCGATGGAGGCTTGCGGTCCAGCCGTCCTCGGCGCCGTAATCGGCGAAATCCGACGGCAAACGGGGCGTCGGCGTCTGGACCGGCGGCGGCCTGAACCAGGGGGCGAACAAAGTCTGGACGAAATGAACGCCCGCCCCGGCCGGCGATCTGGCGGCAAACCATGGCCTGTTTCTCATTCTTCCATCCTCCATCTGCGCCCATCAGGATAGGGGTGTAAACTTTTCAATCAAGTTGGTTAATTTACAATTCACATTGTTATGCACCGCTTTTGAAATGTAAAGATTTCATTCGTAAATTTACCGCGATTGGGCTAGAATTTTTCTGCAAAGCCATTTGTTTACTATATGTTCCAGTCATCGACCGTGCTTGCACCGGTGCTTGCCCTGTCCTTGATCGGGATTTTCGGCTTTGGTTCAGATTGGAACCATGCCGTCGGTTGGCGTTGCTTGCCGGGCGACGCGCCTTTCCTGGCGATTTGAGTTGCGAAGGGTCAAGGTGTGGGACAATTTCATTGGCGCCCAGCCAAAGTGGGGAAGGGAAGGCGATGAGCGCGACTTTCGAGCAGAATGCGGAGTTTCTCGCCCTGGCGGCGCGCGAGGCGCGCGAGGAGGCGCGGCGGCTGCTGGCGCGCATCGAGATCGTCATCGCCGGCCTCACGACCAAGGATCCCGCCGCCGGCCTCGATCTGCGGCGCTCGGCGGTGGAATTTCTCGTCGCCGCCGGCGACGCCCAGGGCCGGCGCGGCGACAGCCATTTGTCCGTGGTCGGCAGGGCCTCGGCCGACCGCGCCGGCGAGATCGAACCGATGATCGTCGAATTGCTGGAGGGCGAGACCGGCGGCATGCATGTCGACGCCATTTTCGAACTATTGTGCGAAATGGGTTTCGAAATTACGAAAGGTAATCTTTCTGTAAAATTACATCGGATGATCAAGGCCGGCCGGCTGATTTCCACCGCGCGCGGCTTCTACGCGCTTTCGACCATGGAGCGGGCGCGCCGGCAGGCGGTCTGAGCGTCAAAACCCTAGTCCGCCTTGCCGCCGGATTCCTCTTTTCTCGCGAAGGCGCGGGCGGCTTCGACGAATTCGCTCGGCATCATCACGATGGTCATGGTGTTCTGTTCGGCGCCGACTTCGGTCAGCATCTGCATCCGCCGCAATTCCAGCGCGGCGGGCGAAGCCATCATCACCTGCGCCGCCTGACGCAGTTTTT
>NZ_CAIUXT010000109.1 GCF_903903185.1 uncultured Rhodoblastus sp. | reverse complement strand
TTTCCACCATTGCCGCAGCAGGTCGAGGATCTCGGGCGGAAGCATCACATTCCGGTCCTTGCGGCCTTTCGACTGGACGATGCGAATGATCATCTGCTCACTGTCGATGTCGCAGGCTCGCAGCCGCATCACTTCGCTGGCGCGCAACCCGCAACCATACGCGAGCGTCAGCATCGCGCGCGCCTTGAGGCTTGTCGCCATGGTCAGGACACGCTTAACCTCCTCGGGGCTCAATACCGGCGGCAGCTTCTGCGGCTCCTTGATGTGCCAGATCTCGGCCGCCAGATCGTGGCGACGCAGCGTGACGCGGAACAGGAAGCGCACACCAGTCATGATCCGATTACGGTTGCAGATGCTGGCTCCATCCTCGACGAGGTGCAGCTGGAAGCGGCGCACTTCGTCGGGCGTCGCGGTGTCGGGCGAGCGTTTGAGCCAGGCGGCGAACCGCTTGCAGCTCTGGATGTGGCTGCGCTGCGTGTGCGGGTTGAGCTTGCGCGCAGCCATGTCTTCGATCATGCGCTGACGCAGCGGACTGACAGTGTTGGTCGCGCTCATACGGCGATCCTTCCTGAGTGAGGTTGACGACCCTCAATCTCAGGACGGGACTGCCCGTCGCGCCATATGCTATCGGCCTGCTACTCGCCCTTTCGGTTCACGCCCCGCGCAGCGGGCCGGAGCGGAGCGACTTCGTGCTTTGGCGCAAAGCCGACGTACCGTCATAGTCTGCAGTTTTGGAGATAGCAGACGTACGTATGCTCGCGCCTGGAGTCGGGACGGCGGGCGCTTTCGTCTTTGAAGCACACGTTCTCATTCAAGTGTCGGATGTCCAAGACGGAGAATTTGACCACATCTCCTGGCGCGCACGTGTCAATCGAAGAATCGTTTGCTGTGCCTCAAAAACCGCAGATGCGACCTCGACCAGATCGAACTCGATGACGCCTTCATCAACGGATTCGAGAATAGAAAGCGCGCGTTCAAGCCGCGCGCAGATTTTTCTTGCCATCACAGTAGCAATCGGAATGGGTTCAGACATTTTCAAAGACTCCAATAGGAAAACACGCCAGGTTTTTGGCGCCAATTCGATCCGCGGGCGACGCAGAACATCCGCCCGCGAACGGCTTTAGGCGATGATCCATTTCTCCAGCCACTCAGGCAGTGGCGTGGGCTTCAGTCGGAAGACATCGGCGCAAATTGACGCCCGTGCCATGACAGGCAGCAATTCGTGAGAGGAAACGACGGGGGCAGGATTGCTCAACGCCACGCATTTCACGCGAAGCTCGTCTTCATCGCGGGCCGGAATCATCGCGATCAGCGCGCGGATTTCGTCAATTGCGTAGCGAAAACCGATTTTAGTTTCCGGATCAAAATGAATACTTTGACCCTCGTGATATTGGCGTAACATTAAGAGTTCGGTCATCAGTTCCTGCAATCCCCGCTGTCGTCGGCTCGACCATTGAAATCGCGCTTTGGTCTCGTCATTGATGTCCATACGGCTGAAAGGATGATGGCGCTTGAAGTATTCATCGTCGTTTTTCATTCTATGTTCCTTTTCGATATTTACAGTTTCATTGATTTTTTCACCTGAGACGGCACTCGAACTTCATTTTTGGTCGTCGGCTCATTCGTCTTGTTTTTTGGGGTTGACGGGTCGCCTCCCTGGAAAATTGTTTCGTTGACGAGTCAGGCCGACGGCGCCGCAAGGCATTACGGCGGATTTGGTAGTCGGACGGACTTTTGGCTTCATTGAATACTGTTGTTGGTCAACGATCTCGACGTGGCTGCTACTCGTCTAGCCAATAAAAGGCGATGCGGCGATTAGTCCTGCAGTCCAAGGAATTCAAGGACAAGCCTCTCGATTACGGTGACGAGGCGCGCGCCATCCTGACGGGGACGAAAAATATAAAGCTCCTCGGCTGGACTTGGCTCTTCGACGCCGCCGCAAACATAAGTTGTGAAACGTTCGGCCCTCGCCGATTTGAAGCCAAGGTGAGCCAAATGAAGCTGGCCTTCGGGCGTTTTGATCCAAGCCGACAGTGAAACGTTTTCCAATTTCAGATGCAGTCGATCTTCGAAATCTTCGAACGTCATTCCCGAAGGCAATCGGATTGCGATGGCGCGCGGTTCAACTTTCACCGGCGAAAGCGCAGAGGGCGCCGGTGCGCACGGCAACTGGACCGGCACGTAATTGTCAAACCCGGGCTCCTGACGGAGAAAGCCATCCGCAGCGCAAGCGAGGCTTCCGTAAGCGTCTTGTGAAAACTCGTTGATCCTCGTTCGGATGTCGAGGGCCTCCGTCGCGCCAATTTTACGCAGGGGAAGGTCCAAAACAGATGCGAGATTCCGCAACCCTGGGCATCCGGCACCATACGCACGAACCAGAAGCCCAGGGATAAACCGATCTCGAAAAGCCTGGCTCGCAAAGATTGTCGGCGAAACCGGTTTCAGGTTTTCGCCGCCGACCATCGGCCAAATGGTCGGAACGTGGCCAAAAACCGCTCCGGAAGTTTCGTTTTTTTGGGACGTGTCCGCCGCCGCAGGTATCGCGTCAAGTTTTTTGAGGATTTGGCACAAAGCGTCCGCCAGCGCGAGGCGGTCGACAGGATCGTTTAGGTCCATTTTTTCGATGTCGAGCATTTTTTCTTCCTTTTTTAGTCTTGAAAATGAGCGAGAGATTTAGGGACGGCGTGAAACGCTCACAGACTTCCAGCCGACAAAATCATCGAACCCCAGCCGCCCAGTTTTTGGACGGCGGTCACGGCGCGTTGATTTCGAGGACGCGTCCCGCGCCAGAAGCGGAACGGTCATTAAATTTTCGATTGAGGGGATGGGCGCTCCGCGCTGATCAACGTGTTTTCGAACGAAATCGAAATCGAAAATGTGTTTTATTGCTTAGTTTTTCATATTAAAATGATAACTTAATTCATAGTTTGATTATTGCATCTCTATATATTTATTTTTTCGGGGTTGCACTTACTGAAGATCCACATTTTACAGGGGATATCCCTCTTTTAAAATATGAATTCGCTCCGGCTACCCTTAAAGCGGCCGGGACAACGTCAATCCGCTAATTATTGGAAAAAGCCCATCGCTTGTTTTGAGAGGCTGGTGGTTCGATCCTGATCACGAAGAGGCGAGCCGCCCTCGCCATTTTTTCGCTCGTGTCGCCAGCGCCAGCGCAAGCCATGCGTTAGACTCCGACATGGCGCATCTCGCTTGCGGTGAAGGGCGCGCCAATTCTTTCCAGCACCTTGCTGACGCTTTCACGCGCGCCGTTGCGCAGTTTCCCACCGCGCCGGGCGTCAGGGATACCGTCGGAAAACCGAAAGCCTTCAAGAACCCGAAATAGAAGATCGATCAGGGCGCGCATGGGCGCGCTCAGTGACTCGCGAGCCGACCATGTTTCTCGGAAAAAAGAGTCGGGCGATTGTGAGCCTCATCGACGTCGCCGCTGGCCGCATAGCGATTTTGCGAGTCGGGCTGTCTGAAATGGTCCCGGGCGTCGTTCTCCGCCAGAGCGTTGACGATCTCGCCGAGATCGGGGGTGGTGACGTCGCAAGGTCCTACGCCTCGCGCGACGAAATGGGGCGAAATGAATCGAAGCACCTGACGTCGGCGCTTCGTTCCTTTCTCGATCACCACGCGCCAGCGCGCATTGGCATCTTCTATTTTTTTTTGGGGGTTGAGTTGAGTCATCTTATCAATCATGCCTCTCCCCTTGCGAAATTTATGAACCCTGTCATGACCGATGCTATCGCCACGACGGCGAAAATGGAATCGGCTCAGCCTGACTTTTCACAAGGTCTGCAACAAATCTGCACAGCTGTATTCGAGCTCAAAATCAGGAGGTTTTGGGAGACTGCCGTCAGTAGCGCTGGCCGCGATACGCCGCGAGGCTCTGGTCCTCGCCCCACGTCTTGGCGGTGAAATCATCCAGCGCCATCGCGCACTCCATTTCCTCTTGGTTTGCGCGCGGTCGCCAAAACATAGTCGAAAGCGCTGTAGACGGTGCGGGCATCGAAATTGAGCAGTAGGCGATAAGGCAACTGGCCGGCCGGCGGAAGCCTGGCGAACAGCGCGGCGTCCTCAGCCAGCGCGCAGTGCCAACCGGGGAAGACATGCTCTCCGATAGGCGTCACATCCACTGTCGCGAAGCCGGCCGCATTCAGCTTCGCGACATAAGGCGCTCGCTGGTCGGCATTGGCCGCGGGCACCGCGAATTTCTGCGCGAACTGGGACCAGGCGAAATCCTGCACCCGCCGGCGGAGCGCCTCGGGTTCGGGCGCCGCACGAATCACATCGGCTAGCACTAGCCGCCCGCCCGGCCGCAGCACGCGAAAAGCCTCGGCGAGGAAATCGGCGCGGGTGTGGAAATGGAAGGCGCATTCCACGGCGGTGACGATGTCACAGCATGCATCCGGCAGCGGCATCGCGGTGGCGGATCCCTCGGTGAGCGTGACGCGATCCGCCATGCCCCGCCGCTGCAAACGCTGGCGGGCTAGGCGCACCTGCACCGGTGTCACGTTCAGCCCGGTGATGTGGCGTGGCGCGAAACGTTCGATCCACAGCATGTCCTGATCGGCAAAGCCGAAGCCCACATCCACGACATCGTCATTCGGCCCCATCGCCGCCGCCTCGGCCACCAGCGTGGCCAAGGCGGCACAGGCTTCGTCAATGGTCCGCGCGGTCTTCCAGTAGCCAAGATTGAGGTACAGGCCATTGGCCGTAAAGGCGCGTGTCGCCAGCAGGCCGTATAGCTCCGGCGCCGCCAAGCGTTGGAATGGCGCGTATGCCCAGGCTGCGAAACGGGCCGCATCCCATAGGCTTGACCGGAGGCCAGTGGCGCCAGGTTTGTTTTCTGCCTTCGGAGCTGCTTGTGTGTGATGTTCCAAAGGGTGGGCGCCGCGCGGGGTTCGGGGGAAATGGTGTCTAGTACTATTCTGCGCGAAGACGCAAGGAGCCGCAAATCGGAGCGAACTTGCCGACGGGGCTATTTCCGATTTCGAAGGGAAACTGGACTTGGAACATTTTTCCGGTCCTGACCTGCGAAACGGGGGCGCTGAAATTCGTTCGAATGCTGCGACATGCACGTCATGGTATGCTCTAAAATGCTTCACACGTCAGGAAATGCTCAAAATATTTTCACTCAGAGGCATTATAACCAATTGAAATAATTATATTTTTAAAAATAATCGTCATGGTATACTCGGGTGGGTCTTCTATAGTAATAATGTTCACCGAATTTCGGCTTCGGCTCAAGCTCAAGGCAGATTTTCCGACCGCCCGGAACGATCAGCGGCCGCGCCACCTGAAGGCGCCGCGACCGCTCGCTTGATTATTCCGACAGCGAGTCCTTCCGGTTTTGCAGCACGTTCCGGACGGTTCGAGATCTGTCGGCGGGGAGGTAGCGCGCGTAGTGCTTTGTCACCGTTTCGACGCTATCGGCGATGGCGTCGGCGGCGATTCCGAAGCTTCCAGTCTGCTTGAGCATTCCCGTGCACAAGACGCCCCGCATCCAGTGGATCGAGGTCATCTGCGTCCCCTCAATGCCGGTGCGCGTCTCCGCATTCCACAGGATATAGACTCCGTACACGCGCTGGACCGCCTGGACCACGCCGGGCTCATCGAGATCAGAGCCATCCTTGCCGATGAAAAACGACTTGGATATGCGCCCCTTCAGCAACAGCGGACGGCTGACATTGCGCCATTCCACGAGCAGATCATAGAGACCGTCATGATCGAGCAGATCGATGTCCAGATCGTAGACTTTCCTGTCATGGCGGAAAAAAGAACTCCTACGATTTTTCATCTTGCGGTTATCCAGGTGGAGATGCCAAACGCCATCGCGGAGGGACAGATCATCCAGTTCCAAACCGGCGATATTTTTTCGACGCAGCGCGCACTGTGCCTGGATCAGCCACATGACGGCGTCGCGCACGGCCAGGTGGTACGCCCAGGAATTCTTGTCCAGGTAGGCGAGTTCCTCCTTCAGGCCGGCTGCGCCGAGATCAAAGGCCACCAACGGGTCACGGAGTTCGAGGATCGCCCGGATCGCCGCGTGTTCATTCTCGACGTCGACCTCGCGCTTCGTTGTGGCGCAAAGATCGTCATACCGCTTATAGACGAGCTGGCAAAACGCCTTCCAGTCCTGTTGCGCGAGGTCGCAATCGTCGGGTGAGATCAACCACTCGTCGGATCCTTCCCTTTTCACGGGCCGCAGCTTGGCCGCCATCTTGGGCTGCTGGGTCAGCCAGCCATAGTCGGGATGCACCAGATTTCGCGCGACGAGCAGCAACGCGAAATCATTGTTGGTGATCCTCAGCCGGCCAATTTTCTTCGCGCGGCGGATTTTGCGGTGATCGAGGAAGTGATGCAGCAGTTCAGGAAAAAGGAACAGGACGAAGCTCAGTTCCCCCTCGGTCAAGCGGCATAGCTGATTGTATTGCGACGCCAGGAAACCGAAAAAGCGTCCGAGTTCGGGTTCGCGAATTCCCACTGTGCCGAAGCTCCACACCGACCAATCCGGCGAGCGGTTGATGCCATATGGCGGATTGGGATCGGTGCGGAACGTGAGGAAGGCGTCGCATTCGCGCCTAAGTTGCCGGGGCCAGCGTGACGAATGATCCGCGTCTTCGGGAAGGATCGGCAACGAGCGAACCTCCGGCTGGAAAGCGAACTCCGGTTTGCGGTCGGTCTCGTCGCTATCGTCCGCATTGGCTTCGGTAACCTCGGGGACAGCCTCGTCCTTTTCTCCAATCTTGCGCGGCGATTGCGGGCGTTGGCGAAGCGGACAGCGATCTGCCAGAGCGCCGGCGGGAAGCTGGAAAAAGTCCTCCAACTTCGCCACGGCAAACCGCGTCGTTGGGCCGGGGTAGCTGGTTCCATCGGCCCAGCCACGCAAAACCATGGGTTTCAAGCCGACGCTGCGCGCGATCGTTGCATTCGGCACACCCACGCGGACGATGATGGCATACAGGGCTTGGTCAAACGTCGGCGGCAGATTGCCGACCAGTTCGCAGATTTCGAACGCCTCCTTGAGCCGCTTGATCGCCGAAACAAGCTTGCGCTGAGTGTCGTCGGCCTGGAAATGCTCCAGCGCCTGCTCGATCGCAGCGACCGTCGCCACTTCCGTATCCGTCATGAAAGAGCGCACCTTGCCGGCCGCCCAGCGAAGGTTCGCGGCCTCGGCATTGATCTGCTTCTGCGTTTTGTTTTGGCGGCCCATCTTCAGTTCGCATTCGCGAACGGCCGCTGCCTCAACTTCATCCATCGTGACCGGGCCTGAGGCCTTGGAGACGTCGATCTCCTCCAGGCCGACCTCAGCGACGAAGTCAAGGATGGCTTGGCGATAGGGCATTTTCGGATTGTTCAGGACACCTTGGCCGAGGCCGATCCGGCGCTCGATCGCCGCGAAGTCCGGAAGCGAGGGATCGATATAGGAGCGCGGGACGCGGTTTTTTCCTTCGCGAATTTCAACCTTCCACTTTTCCAGACGCGGCAAAACGGGTTCTCGAACCTTGCGCGGCGGCCGCACCGCAGGCGTCAATTTGACCTCCGCCGCCAGATCGTTGATCATCTTCATGCACTTGGCGTTTTTCGCGAGACCCAGCCGGCTGCAGGGGATCATCTTCGCGATGGCATTTAAATAAGGCGTTCCGGGCTTGCGCGGATCCCCGGGCAACGGCGTGGGGTCGATTTTGTATCTCGCGACGAAAACCTTAACCTTTTTTTCGAGCCTCTCCTGCTTCCCGCCGGCCCGCTTGCGCAAGTCATCTAAGTATTCTGTTTCGATGGGCTTCGACAATGCGGCGACGCTGGCCAATACAGTCGCTGACACGGTCACGTTGGATTCGGCTTCGAGGCTCTGAGATTTTATCGTGCTGTTTTCGTTTTCCATTTTATGTTCCTCTGGAGTTCTTTCGAGTTTGGACGTGTGTCATCGTTCACGCAGATCGCTCGGCGCGTGATTGTGCTTTGTTTCGTAATTGCCGAAGTGCGGCGGTTAATCCGCTTTATTAATTCGGCGGCGCGCGCGGCATTCGCTGACTGCTCTTAAAATCGATCATAACTACATGGAGTGTGCTCATCTTATTTTCCGGGGTTGCACTTTTTTTATTTTTTATTTTTGCCCCACTGAAACTGACGTAAACGATATCTCCGCTGGAGGTCGCAATCTTGATTTTGGGGATCGTCGACAGGACAGGCGCGACCGATTCAGACTGCGGCTCCTCGAAAGTCGCCGTGGCGGACTTAATAAAACCCGCCGCAGCGGCAATAAGTACAAGGCTGGAAAGGCGGGTCATTTGGCGCCTCCTGCCGGCCCGATCGGGGGGCAGGAGCCGAGAAAGTCCTCCAGATCGATGACCCGGACACGCCTCGAACCGCGGATTTTGATGACGCGGAGGCGGCCGGCCCCGATTTCGATGTAAAGCGACGAGAGTGAAATGCAGGCCGCCGCTGCGGCCTCGCGAAGGGTAATCGCCAAGGGCGGGATCGGCGGGCGCTGCGTTCCATCGGAGCCTGGCGCGCCTCCATTTTTCGCCTTGTGGCGACGGGTTTTTCCGGTACTGCTCATACTATTGTCCCTCAAGGGCGAAGGACTCTTGGACAACAGAGCAACTTATGCCCTGCCGCGCGAACGTCATCGCCGGTTGCTGTCAGTCGAGGTGCAAGATGGATGAGATGGAACCCAGAGCGGAGATAGACGGCTCAGGCTTGTAAGATATCAAAAGCGCCTTGCTCGATATTTTTAGAGCAATCTAATCTGCGCAGATGAACTTTATCATGGCCCTATCCGCCTGTCAAATCGAATCCTATTTTTTAAGAAAGCATCGTAGTTGATTTTGACGGGCATGAACTGCCAGTTCCTCCGGAGGAATCGTTCAATTCGAAGGTTATGAGACCGAAGGAGGATTTGACTTCACAGAGAGATTTTCGAAAATAAGCGCTAAAATGGTGAGAATTTCCCATATTTCATCTGAACTTGCTTCCCGGAGACGTCGCAGAGGAGAAACGGTCCTGGAGGGGAAACGAGCCCGGGCGGGAGATAGTTTTCGCGGAACCGCTCAACCCAACGATTTGGCCGTCAAAGTGGGTTTCGTCCTCATAGCGATCTTATTCCTCCGGAGGAATTGTTCATTCACTGATGTTTTAGCTGGCCGGAGATATCCCGATGACGACGGCGAATTCGGCGTAGCTGAAAACCTCCCTTGTTTAGCCGGGGTGATAATAGCAAGCGTGAACGGGGATAGGCTTCTCTGAAAATCCTCCCGAGTAATTGTCTAATACGGAGTTATGAAATCGGAAGGAGATGAATTGAGCTGGCAAGGAGGTTTGCGATAGCAACCGCTAAAATCGTGATAATTTCCCATGCATGTGATTAAATTGGTGACTTATCCCGTTGGCTCAGGTCGGCCTATAGGTAGTGATCGGCGGCCTTGACGGCACGGCAATTGGTTCCTATTTTGTTCCCATGTCGAGCCGCTGGAAAAATGATCGCCCCATGTCTAGAACCGCCTTCGCCGAGCGGTTTCCAGACGACGCGGCCTGCGCCGGCCATCTCTTCGAAAAACGCTGGCCGAACGGCTTCATCTGCCCGAAATGCCAAGGCGCCAAAGCCTGGGCCCTCGACTCCAAGCCATTCACCTTCGAATGTGCTGGTTGCGGCCGCCAGACGTCCGTCACCGCCGGCACGATCTTTCATCGGAGCCACGTCTCGCTGCTGACCTGGTTCCAGGCGATTTACGCGATCGCCAGTCATTCCAATGGCATTTCGGCGCTGCAACTCCAGACGCAGCTCGGACTCGGCTCCTATAAGACCGCCTGGCTGATGCTTCAGAAATTGCGCCGCGCCATGGTCGATCCCGACCGGAGCTTCTTGGAAGATATCGTCGAGGTCGACGAAAGCGATATCCCCTACCGCACCAAAGCTGATCCCGTCGCCGGCGGTCAAGGCCGCAGCGCCATCGGCAAATTGCACATCATCGGCGCGATTGAGCTTTCGCCCGAAGGCCAGCCGCGCCGTATCCGCCTCGCGCTGCTGGAAAATTTCTCCGCGACCAGTATCGGCGCCTTCGTCGCTGCGGTCGTCACGCCGGGCGCGACAGTCCTCAGTGACGGCTTTTCTGGCTACAAGAGCCTGAAAGGCTACAACCACCAGCCGAAGGTCGTCGGCAAAATGGCGGCGCACATCGTGATGCCGTGGATACATCGCGTCTTCGCCAATTTCAAACGATGGGCGCTCGGCACATATCACGGCGTTCGCAAGCCGCATCTGCATCGCTACCTTGATGAATTCGTCTTCCGTTGGAATCGGCGGCGGCACATGAAATCGTCGTTCGATACGCTGCTCGATATTTCCGCCCACCTGCCGCACGCGGCATATCGTGACTTCGTTAATCAAATTGCCTAATTAAATCTAACCATACCGTTGTTTTTATAGAAGTTGTTCTCTTTAACCCCAAAAATTCATTTATTTCCTGTCAAGCCTATATCTGCTATCTTGAAGTGAAGAACATAATCCAAGTTTCCGCCTAATAAGCGGGAAGACGGACACGGCTTAACGCCGTGCCCGTCCAGTCCGGAAGACTGTTACGAACGGGTCCGAGCCTTTAAGTAGGCTCGGACCCTGCCTCACTAATGAGGTCGGGGCTTTGAACACCCGGTCGCACCCGGAATGGGCGGTTAATAACCACCCACGGTTCATAACAAGGCCGCAGGACTCGCCGCAGAGGACCGCGACGCCGAGCTTTGAGTTTTTTCATAAGAAGAATCCTCGACTGGAAAGTTAGCTCTGGAAAATCCAGAACCCCCAAGGCTCCTTGACCCCGGGTCAGTAGCGGGGCAAAGGAGCAAGGATTACTTCGAATTCATCATACTCAAGCTCAAGACGCACATTAACCTGTGCGTCTTAACAAAATCAATGTTGGGCGCCCTCACCGGCCTAAACACTATCCCCTAGTCAACCAACAGCCTCATTGGAGCACCGCCAAGCGGGCTTCAACACGCATGGATAATCCGCCGCTTGCTATACAATCAAGCGCCATTTTGCTATACAATTTTCTAAAATGGAGAACGGCAATGGCCTTAAGTATTCGCAACCGAGACGCTGATCGCCTAGCTCGCCGCCTTGCCGAAATCGACAAAGTCAGCGTCACCAAAGCAGTCGTCACCGCACTAGAAGAGGCCATAAAAGCTCGCCTCGCGGCCGAAACACCACGCGAAACAGCTCGCCGCATTCTCGAAAAACACGGACTGGCCTTTCCGAAAAACCGACAACCAGTCCCTCCAGAAGCCTTTCACGATCTCGATCACGATCTCGCCGGTTAATGCCAATGTTCATCGACGCCTGCGCCATCGTCTCCATTATCGCGGGAGAAGAATCCGCCATCGCTTATGAACGCGAACTGGCAACCAAATCCGAAGCATTCACCTCTCCAATGGCGGCCTGGGAAGCCATTATTGTTCTTTCCAGGCCAGACCAATTAAACTGCCTTTACCATCAGGCAGAACAAGTCGTCGTCGAATGGCTCGCCGCACGAAATATAGCTTTGCGAGACTCTACCACACCCTCTCGAATTCTGACGTACGCTGTTGCCGTCGCGGAACGACATGGAATCGGCAAGCGAGCGCTCAGTAATTGCGATTGCTTTCACTACGCCTACGCAAAAGCTGCGGGATCTTCGCTACTCACGCTCGACAAACTGCTCCGCGAAACTGACGTTGAACACGCGCCATAAGCGCTTACGATCCGCGATCACCTCAAATTTTTGCGGCACCACATACTAAATATTGAGCAACCTGAACCAAGGGGATAAGCCACTTAAATTGAGCTAGCCCATCTTATTCATGACGGCTTTTTTTTGAGGCTGGCGGGCGTGGCGCAATGCGCTGATATCGCGTAGGATTCGGTTGCTTACACCCACCCTTTCGCGCTTTCG